>CAZITJ010000031.1:0-19923 GCA_964542135.1 uncultured Verrucomicrobiota bacterium | reverse complement strand
CGGGTGGCTAGTTTTCCAATGGTTGGAAAAAGAGGATTACACCCGCACATCATGCTTCGCCGCCAGCCGCTTCAATGTTCGGTCTCGGGTCAACAGCAGTGCATTGTTGCGGCGGGCCAGAACAAGATAGAGCATATCATAGACCGGATGGCCGGTTCGGCAGGCCATCGCAAACGCCTCGATGTAAAGCTCGCGGTCATCCGCCAAAGAATCTGGAAGTTCAAGGGCCAGTTCCATGCACTGCTCCGCCTGCTCCAGTGGAAGTTTATTGAAGGCATGGTATTTCCAGAAAACATTTGCGACCTCCGAAACAAATAATGTCGGAGCCTGAACCCAATCCGCATCGGACAAACATTGAGTCACATCGTCTCTTTCGAGAGGATGAAGCACAAAATCAACAGCCGCCGAGGCATCCATTACGATCATCATCGGGAACGATCCTCTCTGACCAGGTCGGCCGCATCCGGCAGCTCCGCAGAAACAGCCGCCCCGGCTTTAATCCGCTTCAACAGCTCGCGGCGCCGTTCCACCGGGTTCTCCAAATCCATTCCGCGCGCCAGCGTCACGACAGCCTGCTGAGCCAGACTGCGATGCTCACGGCGAGCATGTTCCTGCAATGTGCCATACAGCGCATCCGGCATTTCCCTTACCTGTAAAGACGGCATCGTTTAACTCCCCTGATGTTTTTTGAACACTACTGCAAAACGCATGCAAAACGCAAGCAAAAGGGGCTCGTTATTCTGTTGAGAAATTCCGACAGGATTAACAAGATCGAAAGGATAACTTGACGCACGGTCTTCCATCCCGTGAATCCTGTTTATCCCGTCAAAAATATTGGAGTTTTTTATGAATGCATACCTCGTCTTTATCCTCGCGCTGCTGGTCTTCAGCCGGATCCTCTCGTTTATCGTCGAACGGCTGAATATCAAAAACCTGTCCACCGACATTCCGGAGGAATTCAGGGGCATCTACGACGAAGAAAAGTATGCCAGGTCCCAGAAGTATCTGCGGGACAACACGCGCTTCAGCGAGCTGCAGTCCAACATCATGCTGCTGCTGCTGATCGCGTTCATCCTGTTCGGCGGCTTCCGCTGGATCAACGGCATAGCGCAAAGCGCCTCGGAGCACATGATTGTGCAGGGTCTCGTCTTCGGCGGACTGCTGGTGCTTCTCGGGCAGATCGTTTCCATTCCCTTCAGTGTTTACAGCACCTTTGTCATCGAGGAAAGATACGGCTTTAACAAAACCACGCCCAAAACCTTCGTGCTGGATTTGGTGAAAGGACTGCTGCTCACCGCCCTGCTCGGCGCGCCCGTCTTCGCACTGATTCTCTGGATCTTTGATGCTGTGCCCCATGCCTGGTTCTGGGCCTGGGCCGCCCTGGCGCTTATTCAGCTGTTCATCCTCTTCATCGCACCGGTTGTCATCCTGCCGCTGTTCAACAAATTCACCCCGCTCGAAGACGGGGAACTGCGATCCTCGATCGATGCCTTTGCCAAAGAGCAGAAGTACAGGGTGAGCGGCATCTTCAAAATCGACGGCTCCAGGCGCTCCACCAAAGCCAACGCCTACTTCACCGGCTTCGGCAAAACAAAACGGATCGCCCTCTTTGACACGCTCATTGAAAACCACAGCGTCAAAGAGCTCGTCGCGGTGCTTGCCCACGAAATCGGACACTGCAAACTCGGCCACATCAAAAAAAGCATTGTTATCTCGCTGGCCTCGTCTCTGCTGATGTTCTTCATCCTCTCGCTGTTCATCAGCCGCCCCGGGCTGTACGAAGCGTTTCAGATTGACGGCACCCCGCTGTATGCGGGCATCCTCTTTTTCGGGTTTCTCTACACGCCCATCAGTATGATTCTCAGTATTGCCGGGAATGTGCTTTCCCGCAAACATGAGTACGAGGCGGACGCCTTCGCCGCCGAAACCACCGGACAGCCCGGCGAAATGATCCGCGCCCTCAAAAAGCTGTCCGTCGACAGCCTCTCCAACCTGACCCCCCACCCGCTCAAGGTGTTCCTCGAATACTCTCATCCGCCTGTTCTTCAACGCATTCGCGCCTTACAGCGGTTTTAACTCCGAAATCGGCTGATCAGCCGTCGGTCTCGAAGTCGCAGACAATCGGAAGATGGTCGGACAGCTGGATCTGCGGCATCCAGCAGCGGTTGATGGAAATACCCGGGCTGTGCAGAATAAAATCAAGATGCCGTTTCGGGTTCCAGCTCGGAAACGTCGGGCAGTCGGCGGTATGCGCATTCTGCAGGCCGGTGGCCGCTGTGAACAGACGGATTTCCTGCTCGCCCCACAGCGCGTTGAAGTCACCGGCGATAATGTACGGCTTGCTGACCTGCTGAAGCATGTCATACAGATCCCCGAGCTGGCGATGGCGCAGACGGGTCGACAGCGCCAGGTGAATCAGAAAAAAAGTGACTGTCTCCATTTCCAGTTCGATAATCAGCCGTTTCATACCGCGATCAAAATAGTGAAAGGTTTCCCGGTGACCGCTGTCGCGCACGATAAACGCATTCCCCTGCTGATTAAAAACGGGGATGCGGTTGGTCAGCGATTTTTCCGCATATTTGGAGCGATAGACATGGTAGTGGCCCAGCCGGTCGGCAATCGTCTGGGCCTGGTTCGTCCGGTCCGACCGAAAGGAGCCGGCATCCACCTCCACCAGCCCCGCCACATCGGGATTCAGGTCGTTCAGAAAGCCGGCAATCCGCTCAAGGTTCGTTCCGGTCCGACGCAGGTATCCCCGCCACGGAAACCGAATGCGCCCGCCGCCGGTTCCGTATCGAATATTATATAAAACAAATCTCATAATTGCTCTGCAGGTCCGGGTTGCGGGAGCACGGGATGATCGGGATTGCCCTGCGCGGCCGACCCTTTACTCCATTCTCCCATTTGTTCGATATCGCCTGCGCCGATAATCAGCAGGACATCGCCGGCAGACAGGTCACGCCGGATATCCTGCCACGCCGCTTCCAGAGATTGAAAAAAATAAATCCTGTTTTTCCAGTCATTGGAAAACCGGCCGAGCAGGTCGCGGGCGGTTCCGCCGGTCAGCGGCGTCTCCGAGGCGGCATAAACCGGCACGAGCCAGAGTTTATCCACCCCTGCAAATGCCGGCGGAAACTCATCCAGGAGCGCCCGCGTGCGGGTATAGCGATGCGGCTGAAACACCGCCAGCAGCCGCCCGGGTGAAAAGGTGGTCCGGGCCGTTTCAATCAGTGCGCGGATTTCCGAGGGATGGTGCGCGTAGTCGGACACCGCAGTCCAGTCCCCGGCAGCCACCGTCTCAAACCGCCGGCGTACGGGCCGGAGAGTTTTCAGCGCCCGGGCGATTTCCGCGTCGGGTTTCCACCCCCTGGAAACCGTCGCCGCCAGCGCCGCATTCAGCCGGTTGTGCCGGCCGGGCAGCGCAACCGGCGTGTCCGCACCGAGAGCGGCTTCGCTGCAGGGCTCCGCGTCGGGATGATCTTTAAACAGGCGGACAGCGGCCGGATCTCCGGCGCAGTAGACAATCTTTTCTTTGGTGTTTGCAGCAAAGCGCAGGAAGCATGTTTCGAACGCCTTCAGGTCGGCGTGGTGTTCCATATGGTCATATTCAATATTGGTGATTACCGCGATATCGGGATGATAGCACGCAACCGTACCGTCGGATTCATCGGCCTCCACCGCCATGATTTCATCATCACGGGCCACATCAGCCAGCCCCTCGATTTCTCCGCCGATGCAATATCCGCACCCCAGAATCTGGGCGATCATCGCCGTGGTTGTCGTTTTGCCGTGTGTTCCGCTGACCGCGATCACAAACCGGTCCCGCAGCAGTTCCGCGAGCACTTCACCGCGCCGGAAAACCGGCACGCGTGCTCGGCGGACATCCGGGTGGTTCTCTGCAACCGCCGTGCTGCGGATCATCCACTGAACATCCGGCGGAACGTCCGTCTGAATACGCACGCCGATTTCGCGCAGCCGGGCGGTCTGCCGGTTTTCGCGCAGATCCGACCCGCTGACCCGATAGCCGCGTTGGTGAAGCAGGGTCGCCAGCCCGGCCATGCCGATCCCGCCGATGCCCAGCATGTGCACCGCAGACGGTTTTAAAAAAGAGGACAGCCCGTGCGCGGAAGCCTGCGAAACCTGTTGGCTGCACTTCACGCGCCGCCTCCCTGTTTTCCCCGAACGGTTTGTTCAATGAGATCCACCAGCGCTTCAGCCGCATTCCGATCAGGCGCGCAGGCTGCGGCCCGGCGCTGCATGCGTGCGATGCGTTCCGGGCATTCCATCTGCGTCTGCAGGTAATCGATGAGCCAGTCGACAGTCAGATCCGCCTGTTGAACCAGATCCGCCGCCCCGGCCTTTTCGAGGGCGCGGGCGTTGGCGGTCTGGTGGTCGGCCGCCGCATGCGGATACGGTACAAGCAGGGCGGGAACGGCAAAACAGGCCAGTTCCGCACAGGTGGAGGCACCGGCGCGGCAGACGGCCAGCGATGCCGTGCGGTAGAGCGCCGCCATATCATGGGTAAAGGCCCGCACATCGGCCTGCATTCCGGCCTCACGATAGCGCCGGGCCACGGCGGTTTCATCCGCGGTCCCGGTCAGGTGGGTAATCCGAACGTGCGGCGGACCGGTGTGCCTGGCCGCCGCCCGGCAAACGGCCTCAGAAACCAACTGGTTGATCGCGTGGGCCCCGGCACTGCCCCCCATGATGAGCAAATGAAAATCCCCTCTGTCCGGCGGTTTGTTTTCTGAGGCGCGGGCCGCCTCATCCGGCCGCAGCTCCGGGCGCAGCGGCATCCCGATTCTCCGGACCGGACTTTTTTTCAGGTGATAGCGCGTTTCTTCAAAGCAGACAGCCACGGCGGCGGCGCGGCGGGCCAGCAGGCGCACGGCCCGTCCGGGCATGGCGTTGGCTTCATGAAGCAGATAGGGGATGCCGCTCAGCCGTGCCGCCAGGCAGGGTCCGATGGACGCATAGCTGCCCATCGCGACAACGGCATCGGGCCGGTGACGCAGCATGCCGATCCAGCATCGGAAAACCGCCGCCGCGATCCGCAGGGCGGTCAGCACCGAGCGCAGCGGCCCGAACTGAAAGCCCTCGGCCGGAACCGTCACCACCGGCCCCTTCCAGCCCTCCACTGCGCGATCCTCGCCGCCCTTGCCGGCCAGCCATAAAACCACGTGATGTCCCCGGGCGCGCAGTTCGCGCGCCGTTGCAAGCCCGGGAAATATGTGGCCGCCCGTTCCGCCGCAGGCAACAGCAATATGCAGTTTTTCTTTCATGCGCAGTCCGTGATGTGTAATTCGTAAATCCGACGCCGGCGGTCTCTTTTGCAAACAGATTCGTCGCGCCCTACACTACGCATTGCCCCCGGCTTTTTAAATCGCAAAGCCGAACTTCCTGAGCTCTCCGGCGAGTCTCAGCGATCCGGTGAAACAGAGCATCCGCTTTTTCCCGCCGTTGAGCCAGTCCAGAACCGGCTGCGGTCCGGCGGGCAGATGCACCTCCATGCCGGCCTTTCGGCCGATGTCCGCAATCTGTTCCGCGGGCATGGCCCGTTCTCCGGGAAGAGTCAGCGCCCAGATTGTCCGGGCGGCGGGAGCGAGCACACGCAGGATTTCATCAACCGCTTTATCCCGCATGAAGCCGACGACGAAGCCGGTTTCAACAGTCGGGAACAGCGGCTGAAGCGTCTCGAGCAGCGCCCGGACGCCGGAGGGATTGTGGGCCGCGTCGTACACCACCGGCGGTCGCATGGACAGCATCTGAAAACGCCCCGGCCAGACCACCTGCTCCAGTCCCTTTTTGAACGCCGGCTGAAATCCTTCGAGATCGCCCAGATCGTCCAGCGCGGCGATGGCAATGCCGGCGTTTTCAATCTGAAAGGTGCCGCCCAGCGGCAGGCGCACATGCCGGTATTCCCGGCCGCCGACTTCAATATCGAGCAAATGATCGGTGCGCCGGCTTTCCAGCGGGTGGAGCAGCACGGCTTCGCTGCTGCCGAGAATCGGAACCCCGCATTCCGCCGCACGGCGATAGATGACCGCCTCGGCTTCGACCGGCATCGGACCGCAGATAACCGGTGCGCCCGGCTTGATAATGCCCGCCTTCTCGGCGGCGATGGCTTCGAGGCTGTCACCGAGCAGATCGGCATGGTCCATGTCGATGCGCGTAATCACCGACAGCACAGGGTTCAGCGTGTTGGTGGCATCCCATCGGCCGCCGAGTCCGGTTTCGATGACGGCGTAGTCGACGGATTCCTGCCGGAAAAACAAGAACGCCATGGCGGTTGCCAGCTCAAAAAACGTACCGGGACGGTCTGTGCGGCCCCGCGCCAGACAGGCTTCATCCGCCTGAAGCACACGCCGGATCACGTCGTCAAGCCGCCGGTTGGAAATCTCGGCCCCGCTGATGCGGAAGCGTTCATTAAACCGCTGCAGATGGGGTGAGGTATAGAGCCCGGTTTTAAACCCGGAGGCCCGCAGAACGGAGTCGATCAGCGCACACACCGATCCTTTGCCGTTGGTTCCGGCCACATGTACGGCTTTCAATTCATTCTGGGGGCTGCCCAGTTCGTCCAGCAGCGCGGTCATCACCGAGAGACCCGGACGAATCCCGGCCCGGGTTCTGCTGAAAAGCGCCTGAACGCAATCTGAACGGGCAGCAGTCATGGAGAGTTCGACCGGTGCGGCGGGTCAGGCGTCCACCATGTATTGCAGCAGCGTGATCAGCCGGTCGCGCAGTTCCGGACGCGGAACAACCATGTCGATCAATCCGTGTTTTTTGAGAAACTCCGCCCGCTGAAATCCCTCCGGAAGATCCTGCTGTGTGGTCTCCTTGATCACGCGCGGTCCGGCGAATCCGATCAGGGCCCCGGGCTCGGCGATAATCACATCGCCGAGTGTGGCAAAACTGGCCATGACACCGGCCATGGTCGGATGCGTCAGCACCGGAATGTACGGCAGACCGGCCCGGGCATGACGGGCCAGCGCGGCGCTCGTCTTCGCCATCTGCATGAGGCTGAACAGGCCTTCGTACATGCGGGCGCCCCCGGAGGCACAGAACAGGATGCAGGGACGCTGCTCGGCGGTGCAGCGTTCGATCAGCCGGGTCACTTTTTCGCCGACCACGCTTCCCATACTGGCGCCCAGGAACGAAAAGTCCATGACCCCCAGCCCGACGGACCGGCCGTCGAGGGCGGCTCCGCCGCAGGTCACGGCCTCCGCAAACCCGGTTTTTTCGCGATTTGCCGCGAGTTTATCGCGATAGGATGCTTTTCCGGTGAAGCCGAGCGGATCTTCAGACTGCAGGGCGGCATCCCATTCCTCAAACGATCCTTCGTCGGCGACAAGTTCGATGCGTTTCATGCGCGGCAGCGGAAGGTGGAATCCGCATTTGGGACAGACCTGAGCATTTTCATCCAGCTCTTTCGTATAAACAATCTCGCTGCATCCCGCGCATTTTTCCCAGAGCCCGTCGGGAACATCCCGCTTGCGAAGAGCCACCGTCGAATAGTTTTTTCTGCCGAAACGTAGTGCCATAAAAAACCCCTGATTTTCCGGATGACTGGAGACAGGCGGATTCAGGCAGCCTGCAAGCCCATCCTCTCTTCATCCGCCTTATTCGTTTGTTTTATCCTCTCGCGACTGTAATCACAAAAACCGTTTCTGCGCCGCCATCCTTGAGCGCGGCGGCGGCGGCATTCACCGTGGCGCCGGTTGTCATTACATCGTCCACCAGCAGAATGTGACGACCGGCCGGCCGCCCGAGGGCCCCGGCCCTGAATGCGCCGGATACGTTAGCTGTCCGCTGCGGAGCTGTCAAACCCGTTTGGGTAACCGTCGGGCGGATGCGTCGCAGCAGATGCGGCTTGAGCGGCACCCGGATTCGCCGGGAAATTCCGCGGGCGATTTCTTCGGACTGATTGAACCCGCGCATTCGGCGGCGGGCGGGAAACAGCGGAACGGGAACCACGGCGTCGAACGGCACCCCGTCATATTCCGCACGAACACAGGCGGCTGTCAGTGAGGCGCAGTCGTCGGCCGCCCATACAGCGCGGTCATACTTCAGTGCGCGCAGCGCAGTTCCGAGGCCGCCTTCATAGCGAAACGCCGAACGGGCGCGGTCAAACGCCGGCTCCGTTCGCGAACAGGAATAACAGGTGTAGCGATGTTCCACATTTCCGGCAATCGGATCGCCGCACCGCCGGCAGAAAGGCGGTGCAACACGCGGCACCGCGGCCAGACAGTCCCAGCAGATTGTCTGCAGCGTGTCCGGTGCATCCGCCCCGCAGGACAGACAGTTGCGCGGATAAATCACATCCAGCATGGTCCCAGCCTGCGCCTGTTCCCGTCCATTGAAAAGAAGAATCCGAAAAGAGCCAGTGCGGGATTGACAGGCGGAAACAGGCCCCGATAATCAAACGAGCTCAGTTTAACGGAGGATATCTGCCATGACATACCGCTGCCTGTTCTTTTTTCTTCTGCTGTTTGCCGTTGTCCAGCCTGTTCCGGCCCGATCGCCGGTCACCCTCCGCCGCGTGGAATTTTCCGAGCCGCAAACCCCGATCTATCAGGATTCCGACGGGGAAGACACTCTTCAGGCAAACGGATTTCCCTTCAGTCCCTCCGGCGACCGTCACTGGCTGCGGGTGACCGCGGAATATGAAACCCATCCGGACTGGATCGACCGAATGACGTTTCGCTTCTACGTCCTGCTCCCCACGGAGGACGAACCCATGCTGTTTGCCGGACAGGTCAACTACATCGACGTGCCGGAGGGGCGCGATCACATCAGTGATATGTATCTGCATTTCAACACCTACAGCCGCTATTTTCAACGGGGACACATTGATTATGCGGTGGTTGCCCTGATCGACGGCAGCGAGGTTGCCGTAAAAACCAGCAAGCGCAGTCCCGACGGCTGGTGGAAGACCATGAAGCCGCATGGGTCCGGTCTGCTCAACCGGCTCGAAACCCCCTTCGGCATGCTCAATGTGGAGCGCTATCAGGCCCAGCCGGTTCCGCGACAACAGGCCGCCGAATTGACTGCGGACTGATAACCTTTTTTAGTGGAGCGTGATCTTCGAGCACGCTCAGAACGCGCCCGGTTCACCGTGAAGGGTCACCATGAACGGAGGCCGCGTTCCACCTTTACAATTTCAGATCACTTCTTTGGGGTTGTACTTCGTATGAAGCAGATGGTGCGATTTTTCACCGAGCGGCTGTTCGAGAAACTCCTTATAGAGCTGCTGAACCGCTTCGTTCTCGTGTGATTTCCGCAGCGCCTTGCCCTCATCCTCTTGATAAATGGCATCGATGCGCTTCCGGCGTACGGAGTCGTCGGTCAGCCGCGGCTGCCCGCCGCCGCCGATGCAGCCGCCGGGGCAGGTCATGATTTCAATAAAATGATAGCTTTTTTCACCGCGTTTGATGCTTTCGAGCAGCCGGCGCGTATTGGCCAGGCCGTGGGCGACCGCCACGTTGACGGTGACGCCTTCGAGGAAGCTCCAGTCCGGCACCGTTCCTTCGATTGTGACCGATGCTTCCTTAATGCCTTCAAGTCCGGATACCGGCTTGATGTGCAGATCTTCCATCGGCAGCTGCCGGCCGGTCACAATTTCATAGGCTGTGCGCAGAGCCGCCTCCATCACCCCGCCGGTATTGGCGAAGATATCGGCCGCGCCGGAGCTGAGTCCCAGCGGCGCGTCCATCTTCTCATCCTCCAGCGCCATGAAGTCGAGCCCCGCCTCTTTAATCATCCGGCCGAGCTCACGGGTGGTCAGAACATAGTCCACATCCTGCACGCCGCTGTCGAACATCTCGGAGCGCTGGCACTCAAACTTTTTGGCGGTGCAGGGCATCACGGAAACCACGACCATATCCTCGGGCTTCACGCCGATTTTCTGCGCGTAGTAGGTTTTGGCGACTGAACCGAACATCTGCTGCGGTGATTTGCAGGTGGAAAGGTTCGGCAGGAACTGCGGGTAATAGTATTCCGCAAAGTTGATCCAGCCCGGCGAACAGCTTGTAAACATGGGCAGCGGCACCTCTTCGCCGTCGACCAGCGCCTTTTTCAGGCGCGTTAGCAGCTCGGTCCCCTCCTCCATGATGGTCAGGTCGGCGGTGAAGTTGGTGTCGAAGACGCCGTCGAAACCGACCTGGCGAAGCGCGGCGGTCATTTTGCCGGTCACCAGCGTGCCGGGTTCGCAGTCGAAGCATTCGCCGAGCGCGGCGCGGATGGCCGGTGCGGTCTGCACCACCACGGTTTTCGAGGAATCTTCCAGTGCTTTCCAGACATCCTCTACATGGCTTTTTTCAGAAATCGCACCGACCGGACAGACGGCGGCACACTGTCCGCACTGCACACAGGTGACGCCGTCGAGATCCAGTGTGAATGCCGGACCGATGACCGTATCGAATCCCCGCCCCTGCGGATGCAGTGCGCCGACGCCCTGCGTCTGCGAGCAGACCTGAACGCAGCGCCGGCATTTAATGCACTTGGCGTTGTCGCGCACCAGCGCGGGGGTGCTTTCATCTTTGCGGGCTTTGGCTTTTTCGCCTTCAAAGGCGATTTCCCGGATTCCCAGCTCGGAGGCCAGATCCTGCAGTTCACAGTCCTGATTGCGGTCGCAGATCTGACAGTTGCCGTCGTGTTCGGACAGCAGCAGCTCCACCACCTGTTTGCGGGCGGCCCGCACGCGGGCGCTGTTGGTCTGGATTTCCATCCCGTCGGCTACCGGTGTCGAACAGGCGGCCAGCAGCGTGCGCGCGCCTTTCACTTCAACCAGACAGACCCGGCAGGCACCGATGGGCTCACGTTTTTCCAGAAAGCACATCGTGGGAATGCGGATTCCGGCGCGTTTGGCGGCGTCGAGAATGGTCATGCCGTCGGCCGCTTCATAGGATTTTCCGTTGATTGTTAATTTATGCATTTGAAGTCTCCTCTTCGCAAACTGTGCATTTTCCATAATCGCAGCGAAGGCAGCGACGTGCCTGACGAACCGCTTCGGACTCGTTCCACGCCTGCTCCACTTCATCAAAGTTACTGCGCCGCTTCTCAACCGGCATCATCCGCAACTGCTCACGCGGATACGGCAGCGGATCGGCATCGGGATCGTAATCCGTGGTGTTTTCCTTTTCGACGCGCCAGAACGCATGTTTTTCACCGGTCAGGAATTCATCCATGCCGACCGCCGCGCGTTCCCCGTCGGCGATGGCGTGCACCACCGACATCGGGCCGGTCACCGAATCCCCGCCGGCAAACACCCCGTCGAGCGAGGTTTTTCCGGAGACCGGATCGGCCAAAATCCATCCGCGGTCATCGGTTTCGACGGCGTCGCCGAATACCGAGGCGTCAATGGTCTGCCCGACGGCCATGATGACCTGGTCGGCGTCGATCACGAAGTCGTCGTCTTGATCGGCCTCGGGGCGGCGGCGGCCGGAGCGGTCGAAGTCGCCCAGATGCATATGCATGCATTTCACCCCGCTGACCTTTCCTTTTTTCGCCGTAATTTCGACCGGTGCCGTGAGCGCCTGAATGGCCACACCTTCCTGAAGGGCTTCTTCAATCTCTTCGGCATAGGCGGGCATTTCCTCACGCGTGCGGCGGTAGAGAACCGTCACGGTTTTCGCGCCGAGGCGGATCGCGGTGCGCGCCGCATCAATCGCGGCATTGCCGCCCCCGACCACAACCACGTTTTTACCGACCGGCACCGAACCGCGAATATTGTATTCGCGCAGGAAGGCCATGGCGTCGGCCACGCCCTCGGCGTCATTGCCCGGCAGATCCACGCGGATTCCCTCGGGGGCGCCGATCCCGACGAAGACGGCGTCGAAGCCGTCGTCCTTCAGGCTCTGGATTGTGAACTCCTTCCCGAGCGCCTGGCCGGTTTCGATTTTCACGCCCATGTTTTCGATCATGCGGATTTCGCGGGCCAGCGTTTCGCGCGGCAGGCGGTAGGCCGGAATGGCCTGCACCAGCATGCCGCCGGGGCGCGGCTCTTTCTCGAAGATGACCGGTTTATAGCCGAGGCGCGCCAGGAAGAAGGCGCAGGAAACACCGGACGGGCCGCCCCCGACAATCGCGATTTTTTTCGCCGCATTGTCGGCGTTTTCACGGATTTCCGGAAGCTGCAGTTCGTTTTCCTGTTCCACCATGAAGCGTTTGACGCCGCGGATGGAAACGGAGTTGTCGAGTGACGAGCGGCGGCATTTATCTTCGCAGGTGTGGAAGCAGACGCGCGCGCAGACGCTGGCGAACGGGTTGCGGTTGCGGTGCAGCCTGAGCGCTTCGTCGTAGCGTTTTTCGCCGACGAGCGATACAAAACCCGGAATATCCACACCGGCCGGACAGGCGGCCTGACACGGCGCGCGCACCAGCGACGGGCAGACACCCGCACGGCAATGCAGGTCACGAATGTGTTCCACATATTCCTCGCGGAAGTGCCGGATGGTCGAGAGCACCGGATTGGGCGCGGTCTGCCCCAGCCCGCAGAGCGAGCCCTGTTTGATGAATTCGCCGAGCTCGATCAGCCGGTCGATATCCTCCATACGGCCCTGCCCCTCACAGATGCGGGTCAGGATTTCGAGCATGCGCTTGGTGCCGACGCGGCACGGCACGCATTTTCCGCAGGATTCCTCCTGCACAAATTCGATGAAAAAGCGGGCGACGTCCACCATGCAGGCATCGTCGTCCATCACGATCAGACCGCCGGAGCCCATGATGGCGCCGAGCTCGCTGAGGGATTCATAGTCGAGCGGTACATTGAGGTGCTGCTTCGGCACGCATCCGCCGGACGGACCGCCGAGCTGGGCGGCTTTGAACGGCTTGTTGTTCACGATCCCGCCGCCGATATCGTAAATCAGCTCGCCGAGCGGCGTGCCGACGGGCACTTCGACCAGTCCGGTGTTGCGCACGGCACCGGCCAGCGCGAACACCTTGGTGCCTTTGCTCTTTTCGGTGCCGAAATCGGCATACCATTCCGCGCCGTTGGCGATGATGGCGGGTACGTTGGCATAGGTTTCGACATTGTTGAGAACCGTCGGCTTGTCCCACAGCCCTTTCTGGGCCGGAAACGGCGGGCGCGGGCGCGGCTCGCCGCGCTTGCCTTCGATCGAGGCAATCAGCGCGGTTTCTTCGCCGCAGACGAAGGCGCCGGACCCCATACGGATTTCAAGGTTAAAGGAAAAATCCGAGCCGAGAATGTTGTCGCCGAGCAGGCCGCGGGCGGTGGCGTCGTCGATCGCTTTTTGAAGGCGGTCGACGGCCAGCGGGTATTCTGCGCGCACATAAACATAGCCCTGCGATGCGCCGATGGCGTAGGCGCCGATGGCCATGCCTTCGATGAGGCTGTGGGGGTCGCCTTCGAGCACGGAGCGGTCCATGTAGGCGCCGGGGTCGCCTTCGTCGGCGTTGCAGAGCATGTAGCGCTGATCGGCCGGGGTCTGGCGGGTGAAGTTCCACTTCATCCAGGTCGGGAAGCCCGCGCCGCCGCGGCCGCGCAGGCCGGAGCCTTTCATGGTTTCGATCACGTCGTCGGGACGCATGCCGTCGAGAACGTTGCCAAGCGCCTGATAGACACCGGCGTTGAGCGCGTCGTCAAGGCTTTCGGGGTCAATGCGCCCGCAGTTGCGCAGAACCACTTTGGTCTGCTTTTTGAAGAAATCGATGTCGTCCATGTTCGGAACCGCTTCGTCGCCTTTGGCGGCGCAGGCAACCAGCCGTTCGATGATTTTTCCGCCTTTGGCGTGTTCGCTGATGATCTCAGCGGCATCGTCGGGCTGAACGCGCTGATAGAAGGTCCTGTCGTCGACCATCAGCACAACCGGCCCTTCCGCGCAGAGGCCCATGCAGCCCACAGCGGTGACAGTGACTTTGTCGGCCAGTTTCTGCTTAGCCACTTCGTCGCGCAGCGCGGCGACGACTTTGTCGGAACCGGAGGCGAGGCATCCGCCGCCGGCGCAGACCAGAATCTGCTTCATGCCGTCGGCCGCGCCCTGCGTGCCGGGCAGCTTGCGGAGGTCCTCAACGGAGGAAACGGGGTTGGAAGCGGGTGCAATCATCAGGCAGCTCCTTTCTCTGCATCAGCGGGGGCGTCGGCGTAGGCTTTGAGCAGTTCGCCGAGTTTGGCGGGCTTGACGCGCTGGTGCACGTCGTCGTTCACCATAATTACGGGGGCGAGGCCGCAGGCGCCGAAGCAGCGGCCGACATCCAGTGAAAACGTCCGGTCTTCAGTGGTTTCACCGACATCAATGCCGAGTTCCTTTTTCATGGCCGAAAGCACCTCTTTGCCGCCGCGGACGTAGCAGGCGGTGCCGAGACAGACGCGAACCATGTATTTGCCGCGCGGCACGGTGGAAAAGAAGGAGTAGAAGCTGACCACCCCGGCCACTTCGCTGTAGGGCTTGTCAAAATCCCGGCTGATTTTTTTCAGCACGCTCTCCGGCAGGTATCCAAAGCAGCGCTGCGCGATCTGAAGCGCGGGAATCAGGCCGCCGGGTTGGTCCACATATTCGCCGATCAGATCATCGAGCTGATCGAGCATCATTTCCTCGGTCAGTTCCTCTGAACAGCCGCAACAGGTTGCGTTTTCAGCCATTGAATACCTCCTTTTACACACAGGGATGCTAAAATGAGCAGATATTGTACTCTTGATTTGTTCCTGGATAAAGGCGGATTAAATCTAATGAAGAACCCCGGGCCAATAATATCAGATTAATTTGATTTGTATTTTACCACCTCATTGAGCCCGAGCCTTCGGGCCGCTCACAGGTTCGCTGGAGAAAACAGCCGAGTTTATGGACGAGTTTTATGAAACCTCTTTTCGAATGTCCCCTCGGCTGTTTTCTCCAGTGAGTGAAGCGAACGGGTGGTTAACGTTTTTAGTTTTGGTATTTGCTACGAAAGAGTTTCCTTATTAATCAATTTTATTCAGGTTAATTGAATATAAGGCCCTGGATTGGTTCTCATTGATCCGGAAACGCGTGACCCAAAGTTGCCGGGGTGGAACCTTTTCTTTCACGGTTTGGAGGGGTAGTCTCCCGCACATGAGCAATCTCAACGGAACGGTCGCCCACGTGATGCGGCGCTTTGTCCCCGCCAAGTGGGGCGGCACCGAAACGGTCGTGTTCAACCTCGCCCGCGAATTTGAAAAACGCGGGATTGACAGCCCGGTCTTCTGCACAGACATGTTCGCCGAACCGGGCGAGGAAAAGGTGGAATCCGTTTCCATCCGGCGCTTCCCCTGCTGCTTCCCGTGGTTCGGGCTCAGCGAAGAGGCAAAAAGCGCCCTGCGGCTGAAGGGCGGCAGCCCGCTTTCGCTTCCGCTGTTTTTTGCGCTGATGAAACAGAAAAATCTGGCGCTGGTTCATACGCATGTGGGACGGCGGCTGGGCGGCATTGCCCGCACTGTGGCCAGACTACGGGGCATTCCCTATGTCATCCACGTGCACGGCGGACGCCATACCGTACCGCAGGATCAGTACGACGCCATGGTGGCTCCGGTGAAGGGAAAAATTGAATGGGGCAAGGTGTTCGGTCTGCTGTTCGGGTCGCGGCGGGTGTTTGATGATGCCGATGCGGTGATCTGCGTGGGTCAAAGCGAAGCAGAGGAAATGCGGCAGCGCGGACAGGCCCATGTGCACTATCTGCCCAACGGGGTGAACGTGGACCGCTTCGCGCAGGCTGCTCCGGAGCCGTTTCGTCAGGCGTACGGACTGGAGGGGCAGCCGTTTGTGCTGTGCCTCTCGCGCATCGATTTTCAGAAAAACCAGCTCCTGCTGATCCGCGCGTTTGATCAGTTCCGCAAAACCCATCCGGACTGGAAACTCGTGTTGATCGGCTCCGTGTCGGTGGAGGAATATCACCGCAAAATACTCGCTGAAATTGAACAGCGCGGCCTCGGCGATGCGGTCATCATCATTCCCGGGCTCAAGCCGGATGACCCGCTGCTGCCCTCCGCCTGTAAAGCGGCCGACCTGTTCGTGCTGCCGACCGCCAACGAACCGTTCGGCATCGTCATTCTCGAGGCGTGGGCCGCGGGCACACCGGTGATTGCCACGCGCGTCGGCGGCATCCCCGGTTTCACCACGGACGGGAAGAACATTCTTCTGAGCGAGGATAATGAGGACGCCATGCTGGTTTCCAAAATGGAACAGCTGGCCGACGATTCCGACCTTCGGAAAACACTGTCCGAAAACGGGTTTGCCGAGGTGTCAGAAAAGTACGACTGGAGCGTCATCGCGGATCAGGTACTGAAAATTTATGAAGGCATTCTGAAATGATCAAACTTTTCATCTGAATCGGATCGGTTGACAACGTGAAATAGAAGCGATTCAAAAAAACAAGGCGGTCCACTCTTCTGCGGATCGCCTTCTTTTTTCCAACCTTTGGAAAACTATTTCATCATATTTCGCAGGACATAATTCAATACCCCGCCGTTCCTGAGATATTCGATCTCGAGCGGCGTATCCACCCGCGCTTTGACCCGGAACGTCTTTTCGCCGGCCTTTACATCCAGAATTTTTCCCGGCTCAAAGCCGGTCGCCACGCCGGTGATTGTAACGGTTTCTTTGCCGGTCAGGCCGAGACTCTCTGCGTTCTGCCCGTCGACAAATTCACAGGGCAGCACGCCCATGCCGACGAGATTGGAACGGTGAATGCGCTCAAAGCTCTCGGCAATGACGGCCTTGACACCCAGCAGCCTGGTGCCCTTGGCCGCCCAGTCGCGCGACGAACCCGCGCCGTACATTTTGCCGGCCACCACAACCAGCGGTGTATCCGTTTCGGCATATTTGACGGCGGCGTCATAAATGGCCATTTCATCACCGGTCGGCATGTACACGGTGCGCCCGCCCTCGCCGTCGACAAGTCGGTTCCTGATACGAATGTTGGCAAAGGTGCCGCGCATCATCACTTCGTGGTTGCCGCGGCGCGATCCGTAGGAATTGAAGTCGCGCTGCTCCACCCCGTTTGCTTTGAGATACGCCGCGGCGGGGCTGTCGATGGCGATATTGCCGGCGGGCGAAATGTGGTCGGTGGTGATAAAATCGCCGAACAGGCCGAGCACCGATGCGTTTTCGATGTCCGTCAGCGGTGCGGGCGGCTGTTCGCAGCCTGCAAAGAACGACGGCTCGCGGATGTAGGTGGATGAATCCTGCCAGTCGAACACTTCGCCGGTGACGGTTTCGAGTGCGTCCCATTCCGGGCTGACCCCGGCGGTGTCGCCGTAGAGGCCCGTATAAAAAGTGGAATCCGATGCCTGCGCAACGGCGGCGAGCAGCTCCTCCTCGGTCGGCCAGATGTCCTTGAGAAACACATCGTTTCCATCGGCATCCTGCCCCAGCGGTTCGCTTTCCAGGTCGATGTTCACATGTCCGGCCAGCGCATAGGCGACCACGAGCGGCGGCGACGCCAGATAGTTGGCTTTGGTGAGCGGATGCACGCGCCCTTCAAAGTTGCGGTTTCCGGAGAGCACCGCCGCGACGGTCAGATCGTTGGCCCTGATCTCTTCTTCGATGTCCGCCGCCAGCGGTCCGCTGTTGCCGATACAGGTGGCGCAGCCGTAGGCGGCCACCTGAAAACCGAGGGTGTTGAGCGGCTCCAGGAGTCCGGCTTTTTCGAGATACAGCGTGGCGGCCTTCGAGCCGGGCGCCAGCGAGGTCTTGACATAGTCCGGAACGCTCAGCCCTTTTTCGACCGCCTTTTTGGCGACCAGCGCCGCTCCCATCATCAAACCGGGGTTCGAGGTATTGGTGCAGCTGGTGATGGAGGCAATCACGACCGCGCCCTCGCGCAGGCCTTCACCGCGTTCAGCGGGGCTGAAGTCCTCATTAAACTCTTTCTTGAGACCGGAGAGCGTGAGCTGCTGGTGCGGACGGCTCGGGCCCGCCAGCGTCGGCTGGACGGTGGAGAGATCGAGTTCGAGTGTGTCGTTATAGACCGCTTCGTGGTCAAACCCCCACAGTCCCTGCGCTTTGCAGTACGCTTCAACCAATTCGCAGTGTTCCGCCGAGCGGCCGGTCTCGCGAAGGTAGCCGATTGTTTTTTCGTCGATCGGAAAAAAGCCCATGGTCGCGCCGTATTCGGGCGACATATTGGCAACCGGGCAGCGGTCGGCCAGGCTGAGCCCGGCGGCGCCGGAGCCGACAAACTCCACAAACCTGCCGACCACGTCTTTTTCACGAAGCATGCGGGTTACGGTCAGCGCCAGATCGGTGGCGGTGACGCCGGTGGAGAGCGCGCCGGTCATTTTAAAACCGACCACCTGCGGGGTGAGAATCGGAATGGGCTGTCCCAGCATGGCGGCCTCGGCCTCGATGCCGCCGACCCCCCAGCCGAGCACGCCCATGCAGTTGATGGTGGTGGTGTGGCTGTCGGTGCCGACGAGCGTATCCGGACAGGCCACGCCGTCACGTACGGCCACACAGTCGGCGAGATATTCCATGTTGATCTGGTGACAGATTCCCAGTCCCGGAGGCAGCACCCGCAGTTTTTCAAAAGCGCCCTGCCCCCACTTGAGAAACCTGTAACGCTCGGCATTGCGTTCAAACTCGCGCTCGACATTGGCTCCCAGCGCCATGGAGCAGCCGGCCAGATCGAGCTGAACGGAATGGTCGACCACCAGATCGACCGGCACCTGCGGCTCGATGGCCGCCGGATTCCTGCCGGCCTTCTGCATGGCCGAGCGCAGTGCGGCCAGATCCACCACGCAGGGCACGCCGGTGAAGTCCTGCAGCAGAACACGGGCGGGCATATAGGGCAGTTCGGACTGCTCAGCGGACGGCGACCACGCCGCCAGCTGCTGCAGGTGAACCGGCGTATAGGCCGGATGGCCCTGCATGCGCAGAAGGGATTCGAGCAGAATCCGCACAGTTTTCGGCATGGACGACAAATCGGTGTCCAGGGCCGTCTCCAGAGCCGGCAGGCTGTAATACAGAACATCCAGCGAATCGAGTTTTTTCAGACAGTCGGTTTTGTTCACGGAAACCCCTCGGTTGATTCAGTTTTTCTGAAACGTTGAAAGCGGAGGAGTGTAAAGTACGCCGGACTGATTTCACGCAAAAAAACGCTTCTGTTTAGAACCTTCTGATCCGTTCAGGCGGAGTCGCTGTCCGGGAAAAAATCGCCGAGCGTCGGGCCGGCTGCGCGGCGGGAGGTTCGGCGGGGCGGTTCCGAAACCGCCTGATCGCAGCGAAGCAGAAACTCCCGGCAGGAGATGACGGACGCGCCGAACGCGGAAACCACCGTCTGTTCGGCGTAATCGGACGTCACCACCAGCATCCGGTCGGGATGCGCCGCATCGTGAACCATCTGTTCAATCAACCCGTCGGCCGTGCGGCCGGCCGGCGAAAAAACAACTTCGAGGCGGGGCGTGTCCAGCGCGGCATCGCGCCCGCCCTCGCATCCGTCAAAAACAACCGTCGTGCGCGGCGCCAGCCAATGCGCCGCCTGTTCAATACGACGAACCAGTCGCTGACGGGCCGTTTGCAGATTCGAGCGGCGTTCCGGCGACAACTCCTGATGAAGCAGGTTATACCCGTCGATTAAAATGTGTTGAAAGCCTGACATGTGTCCCTCAGCTCCTCACTGCGTACTGCCCCTCCCCGGCAGTCAGGTGATGTTCGCGAAGCGTACGCTCTTTTTCTCCGGATTCATAGCGGGGAAAGAATCAGACAAAACGATGGATAACAAAATCATTTTAACTGGAAAAAGCGGGAGCTGTTCTCTGACGGCATCGGCTGGATCCTCAAGAACTGCCGACCCTGACCTATTAACCGGTGAGGCTTGAGGCCACACAGACGCGGCGTTTCACGCGACCAACGGGAGCGAGGCCGACACCGCAGGTGCGGCCCCGAAGGGCAAGGCGTAACGCGCCGCAGCAATCCACGCCCCCCGCGAAGAGGGCGACTGGTGAGGCTTTAG
>CAZITJ010000030.1:5487-21560 GCA_964542135.1 uncultured Verrucomicrobiota bacterium | reverse complement strand
TTGTAGAGGAAGGTGTCCAGCGTGACGATTCCGATCGCCATGGATTTGCCCATGCGCTCGTCCTGCGGAGGGGACTCTTTGCCGGGGCCGGGCAACTGATAGCCGGGACCGCTCTCGTAGACGGCGCGTCCAAGGACGCGGTCCCTGGGCAGCTCGTTGTAGAAATACTGGAAGCGGCGGGCCAGGGCGGCATCGTCGAGCATCGGCTCCAGCAAGTCGTAGCCGAGGCCGTAAGCGGCCGCCTGGGCCACTCGTTCCTGGAGGGCGGGTGAGGCGAGGACGGCTTCCAGCGGAGCCCCGTCGCCCTCGATGGAGGCAAGCGATGCCTGGGTCAGTTCGGCGACGAGAGGGTAGAAAGGCGAGGGGTCCCGCTCCGTGGCCGCTTTGATTTTTGCGGCGATGCCGCGGCGAACGTTTTCGGGCAGCAGGGCCATGCTCTTGCTGTTAGGCTTCTCCTGCGTGTTGAGGAGGGTTTCGGGGCGAAAACGCTCATAGATCTCCTCCCGGACAACGGGCATGATCTCGCCGACCGGAGCGACGAGGAAGTTTTCGCTGCCTTGCTTCATTTCGGCGAAAACAGCTTCAGCAAAAGCGGGATCTTCAAGCATGTTGTTGCGAACCATATCGGTGAAGCGGACGGACATGCGGTCGATCATTTGCTGCACCCGTCCGTTGAGATCGCGCGCCTGCTCGCTGGCCCAGCTTGAGCTCAGATAGTTGGGGACGGCTGCAGCCACCTCTGGGTTAGCCTTGATCTGCTCGACAATCGCCGGGATGACATTTCCGCGGAAGGCGTTGATCATCCAATAGTGGATTTTGAAATCCCCCTGCATGGAGCGTTTGACCTCGTCGATCAGCAATGGCTGATGCTTGGGGTTATCGTTCTTCCAGGGGCCTTCAAACAGGGCGAGCATCCGGGCACCGATTTCGGGATGCTTGTGAAGGGTCCTGGCCAGAGCGATGCGGGCGTGCGTGTTGTGCCCAACCGCAGCGGGGACCACAAGCATGGCCTGCTCGGGGGTGAGTCCAAAGATCTCTGCAAGCATTTTCTGAAGATTGGGATCTTTGCGGGACGCCTCGATGACGGCCCTGACACCGAGTTGCTGTAGGTCCCGGTTCCAGAGGTTGAGGCTGCCGCCGATTGCCGAGCGCAGTTCCGGATCGTTGGTCATCAGGTTGCCGAGGGTGTCACGGATGTCATTCCCCGGCCCCTCGGCGCGGGGCAGATTTTTCTGATCGGTCTCCGCCTCCATCACCGAGAGGAAGCGCTCGCGGAGGCCGGGTTGGTCGGTAAAGATGGTGCCCAGCTTCCCGGGCAGGTCCTTGTCCATGTTCATACTGTGGATCATCTGGTTTTCCACCACATGGGGGCAGTAAAGCATCTGGCGCGAGAAAAGGTCTTCGTCATTCTGACCGATGGGCGTGAAGCCATCCCAGCCGCCGTAATAATGCGCATAGTCGATGTAGTCGGCCTCCTCGATATAGCGGGCGATATTGTGGCTCCAGCCGTCGGGTTTGGTGCTAAGGCCGAAGCCGTTAACGATGAGCTTAAACTGCTCGGGATCGTAGTAGGGGCTGGATTTAATCTGCCGGAAAAAATGATCGGAAATCCGGGCGACGATATCGGGCCGTCCCCCGAAATTTATGGGCATCATGGTGTTCCACATTTCATTACCCGCTTCGATGTAAATGGTCTCGAACGCCTCGGTCCAGGGGCGCGCCCTCCCGTGCTGCGCCCGGAGGCGGCCGTAGCCCACGTCGGCCGGAGCAGCGAGGTATTCCATAAAGGCTTCCATTTCCTCGTCGGGATTGATCGGCCAGGCCACCAGCCAGGGATCCGCGACGACGTCTTCTGAGATCTCAAGCTCGCGGCGCAGGGACAGGTGGCCGGGCGTGCGAACGCCCATGGGGTAGGCATTTGCCTGCTTCTGCCAGCCATCCTGCATCCAGGCTTTCATTCCCTTGTGGTAGAGACCGGCCCAGAGGCGCAGGACGCCGGGTTTGAATTCTCGGAGAGCCTGCCGCCAGACGGGGAGCACTTCGAAGGGCTCCGAGCCTTTCTGGAAAATGCCCAGATTGTCGACCCAGAGGGTTCCATTCCCGGTGGCGCCCAGAATGAACAACGAATCGTTGCTGAAGTCCCGGGGAAGGAGGGGGGTGGCTTCGGCCCGGGCGAAGCGTTCGGCGACCTCGGGATGCGCGGCAAGGAGGGGGCGGAGTTGATCGCGGAGTGCCTCCATCTCGCGGTCGTAGAAGGTTTCGCGAATCTTTTTTTCGAGCTCGCTGAGGGCGCCCGCGGCCTTCTTGGCGGCATCCTTCATGCGGCCTTCGTGGACGACGCGGTCGCCGAGTGCGTTGACCTGTTTGGCAAAGTCGTCGATCCGCGCAGCGGACTTGGGGGCTTTCTCGATAATCCAGTCGATTCCGGTCTCCCTGGCGTTGGGAACGAGAACCGCGGCCCGTTCCCGGAGTTCGGCGAGGAGTTCATGATAGTAGGCAACCTCACCTCCGCGGGCGGCCACTTCGGAGATGAGCGAGGGGGGGCCTTGGGTCACTTCGCTGAAATTATTGGCGAGGCGTTCCGACCAGGCCCGCAGCAGCTCAAGGGTCTGCGGATCGAAACCGGGCGTTTCGAGAGCTTGGGCCAGCGTGCGTTTGCCCCATTCGACCCGGGTCGTCGAGGGGAATTCAAACTCGAATTTCTGCCATTCTCCGGTGACTTCAACCTCGGTTTCAAAGAAGGGGCCAATCTGGATCTTGACGAGCCCTTCCTCCATGCCCTCCTGCTTGAGCCATGCCTGAAACCTGTAGTCTTCTCCCCGCTGCAGTTGGATGCGGCTGGGATCGCCGATGACGAAAGGCTGTGAGAGGCCGACCGGCTTCCAGCTCTCCGCCTCGGTGATGTGCATGCGAAGGCTCGCGGTGCTCCCGCCCTCCGGCGCGGCCGTCGATTCGTCGATGACGGCTTTCATGTCGCGGTCGTTGTGCTTGGTCATCGCCCCGCCGACGACCTTGCCGACGTGGCCTTTGCTGAAGCGCTCGTGCATCCTGTCGAGGGGGAAGTGGTCGAGCTTCTTACGCAGCACATAAAGATCGCCGGACTGGACGGCTTCACCGCTGCCGGTGAAGGTGACCGTATTTTCCGACTCCTCATCCGGTCCCGCCCGAAAGGTCTTGATGCCGGCCGTGCGGACGAGCCGCATGTCTCCGTCTTCGATCCGGTAGACCGAGCAGACGCCTCCGTCGAAAAAGCCGTCATGCATAGAGTTCCAGTAGGAGAGCCCGCCGCCCTGGCCTTCATGGACAAGGGTGGTCTGACTCCCGTCCGTGGCGATCCCATAGTAGGTCATGTTGATGGGTTCGAAGCTTCCCCAGCACAACCAGTCGTTGGCCTTCGTGCCCGTAGCCCAGGCGACGGTCGGTCCGTCTCGGAAATTCATCCCGAACCGGGGCGGATCTTTGACAAAGATCTCGTCGGTGATGGAGAACGTGTCTGCAGCAAAAGCCGATGGACTCACCGTGGATATACATGCTGCAAACAACAGAGCGTGGGTGTAAATAATAACTGATTTCATCTTAGTCGCACCGTAGTTTGTTTTCGCAAAAAAGTAAACAGATAAATACATGTTGCCATATATTGCATTGCTGATAATGTGGTCCGATTTAGAAAAAGGAGAATGTCATGAAGCAACACGGGGTCCTGTTCGTTTGTCTTGTTTCCGTTCTGATCGGACGGATCGCTCCCGCCGCCGACGCGTACCGGGTGACCGATGAGATCCGCCGCGCCGACCCGCCGAAATTCGGCGCGAACTTCACGCTGAACAATTTTTCGCCCTGGTCGCCGCAGTATCAAAATATCTGGAACACCTCCTATGCGAATGAGCCGATCGTTCTGCGCTGGACGTTTCAGGCCACGGGCGGCGGAGCCGACTACATCGAAAATAAACAGGGTGAATTCAAAGGCCTGGATCCACAGCTGCATCGACATGCACGAACCAGCGGGGCCGGATTCTGGCAGGTCTTTTCAGACGGCTTCTGGGACGGCGCACAGGTGGATGTGTACCGTGCTGTGGACGGGCAGCTGGAGCATATTCGCCGCGACCGGGTAAAATCTTTTTTGAGTCCGTCGCGTGAAGCAACGAAAGCCAGCCCGGATCAGGAGTTCCCCGAGAAAATTATCCTGGAGGGAACGGGCGAACCGATTCAGCGCGGCGATGTATACGATCTGCTGATGGTGCGCGACGAAGTGCCTGAGCAGGTTGCCTCGGAACGATCCCGGCGCGCCTTTTTCCGTCCCATGAAGGAAACGGAGGTGCAGTGGCGTATCGATTCAGAGACCTATGCGCCCGAGAACGGGAGTACCGCCTCAATGCGGGTTGAACTGCCCGGCGGTTCTGATCCGGTCGGCATGCAGCAGCAGTACCTGCGGTGGGAAGGGCATGAAGTTAATTATGATGTGTCCGAAGAGTATCAGCTCGACGTTTGGCTCAAGGCCGACTTTGATGAGCCGGTCATCATTCAGATCGGTGATCGCGGCACCCATGAAGTCCGGGTACCGGATGAATGGAAGAAGTTCACGTTCGAGCTTGATAACAGCCGACCCATTACCGAAAAAGTCGGCTGGTTTGAAATCAAGTCCAGCGCTGAAGGAACGTTGTGGATCGATAACATGGCGGTGTATCAATCGGATCTGGAGCCGTTTCAGATCCTGCCGGAATGGGTGACTGCGCTGAAAAACTATCAGCCGGGTCTCATTCGCGATCAGGGTGGACGCTCGCTGCTGACCATGGATAACTTTCTCATTAATAACCAGTTCCAACGCTACTACACCTGGAAGGAGAGCGGTCCAAGTGAAAGTAACCACCAGGGCGGCATGACGCTTCCTGAACTGCTCATGCTCTGCAAAGAGACCGGTGCAAGCCCCTATATCATGTCCTACATGCTCTGGACCGACGAAGAGATCGACCTGCTGATGGAATATCTGGGCGGACCGGAATCCACACCGGGCGGCAAGCTGCGCGCCGAGCACGGACAGCCGCAGCCGTGGACCGAGGTGCTCGATAAAATCTACATCGAATGCGCCAACGAGATGTGGAACCGCAACTTTGTTCCCCAGGCTTTTCCGAATCAGCCGGAGCTGTGCGGCATGATTTCCGACCGCCTCTTCCGTGCGATGCGTGAAAGTGAATATGCGCATCCCTGCTTCGAGTATGTGGCCAGCGCCTTCGTGTACTCAATTTACCGCGATACCGCCGAGTATGCACATCGCGGATGGACCTACCGCAATATGACCACGTGCGCCGAAAACGCGACCGTGGTCGCCACGGCGGCCGGCGGATATATCGGCGGATGGGACGGCGCCACCCCGATCGGACAGAGTGACGAAGAACTGTTCCAGAGCAACCTGCTGTATCCGGCACGGTTCTTTGAGCCCAAACAGGAGTCCATCGAAAAACTGCAAGAGGTGATGAGCGAGGAGTACGACGCGCCGCAGTATGAGTACATCAAATACGAAGCGGGGCCGGGCTATTCCCTGCCTTCACCGGAAAAACCGTTCAGCGAGCAGGAGGAAATGGTCGGCAAATCCTATGCGCTGGGAACGGCCACACTCGACAACTTCATGTTCGTGCTGGCCAACAACGGCAACCAGAACTACTACAAGTTTGAGCGCGGCAACAACTGGGCTTCGCACAACATGCACATGATTCCGCACAACACCATGCTGGCGCTGCGTCTGCGCACCTACTGCGAGGGCGACCTGATGGAGGTCGCTCCTCAGAGCCTCGACACGGTGGACTGGCCCGAGGTGCAGACCGTCGGGCTCGACAACCACGGAAATCGTTCCGAGGGCCGGTTGCCGGCCATCTCCGATCTTCCGATGACGCGCGCCTACGCCTTCCGCGACGGCGACCGCTGGAGCTTTCTGCTGCTGAACCGGGACGCGAAACAGGCGCGCGAAATCACGCTCGATCTGCCCTATAAACCGCGAGACGCCTATCGCCGGATCCTGTATGATGCCGACGATATTCGCGCCACCAACCGCGGGGTCACCGACCCGGCGAACATGAACATTCGCATCACCGAGTCGGAGGAAACCGGATTCCGTGACGGTTTTACCGTGTCCGTGCCCCCCGGCGGGGCAATGGCGCTGATGAACCGGGAAGCAGCGGACTGAGCGGCCTGCCGGACGGTTTGTGCGCGGTTTCAGAAAGGACGATGGTGTCATGAAAAACTTTCTGGTGTGTATGGTCCTGGTTTCAGTCGCCGTTCCCGGACGGGCTCCTGCCGAAAAACACAACCGGCCGGTGATTGATTTCGGCGATGATTATGCATGGCAGGGCGGATTGCCTGTTTACCGCGGCGAAGGTCCCGTGCAGCTTTTCAAAGACGGCTGGCAGGGACCCTGTCCAATCGATGTAGACGGCGATGGACAGACGGATGACGACAGCGTTGCGTATTATCCGTTCAGCATGGATGATCCGCTGAACCCCCGGGGTGCACACTATAATGATCTCGGGAATAACGCCCGCTTTTACGGTGGACTGGTTTCTTTCTTTGCCAACAAGCCGCCGCGCTGGTCCGAAGGCGGGATTAATATTGACCACGAGGGACGCGACGATTTCAACCTGCACAGCTATGCCACCGAAGGCGGCGACATCGGCCTTCAGACCTTCGGGCTGTGGTTGTGGCAAAAAGAGGATTTCCTCAACGGCGGCGATCAGTACCCGGTTCGCTTTGACGACAAAAGCCGTCTGGCGGTCTATATTTCCAGATATTGGAAAGGCTATGACCACGCCCGCTTCGTGGTGCGCGACGGGGATCAGTTTTACATTTCAGAAAAAAAATTCGGCGGCCGGCAGACCCTGCACTGGATTCATCCGCTGCAGACGCGCTGGGCGCCGTATGAACCGCGCGCGCCGTACCACATCGGTTTCGATGCTGCGGAAGCAGTGTTTTCCGCGCGCGAATTCACCGATATCACCGCCGCGGGGTGGTGGGTCGCCAAGCCGGAGGTCAGCCCGGGTGCGCTCTGGCTGAAGTGGTATGCCTACGGGATGGATGCGGTGGTGGATGCACCGGAAGGGTTCGGGGCGCCGGAGGAAACGCCGGTTTCGTATGAGCTGTGGCGCAACGTGTTTGAGCGGGCCGCGCGCAATCAGTATGCGCTGCATTCCGGTTATGCGTTTGCAAACGACGGGTCGCCGGGACAACAGGGCGGGGCGTACAGCCCGGAAAAACCTGTTTCAGACATTACTCTGCTGGATGCCGCGGTCTGGTGCAATGCGCTCTCCGAGCAGCAGGGGCTGACGCCGTGCTATTATGAGGACGCGGCCCTGCAATACGTTCTGCGCCGATCCATTCGCCGCAACGTAAAAGAAGATCCGCCTCTGCCGGAGACGCCGTTTCTGAACAAGACCGCCGACGGCTATGCCGTTTCGGACTTTTCAGACGACGGGTTCGTTGTGAAACCGGGCGGACAATCGTCTGTCCGTCTGTCCGGTTTAGCGGAAAGAATTCCCGGCCCGGAACAGGAAGTCGACCGGCCGGAGATGGTGCCGGTTCCGACGGGAGCCTACGGTCGTTTTGACGAGGCTGAGGTGACGATTTCTCCTTTGTTTGTTTCCAAAACCGAAATCACTTATGCGCAGTGGCTGACGATCAAGCGCTGGGCCGAAGAGCGGGGCTACCGCTTTGATCATGCCGGACTGCCCGGCAGTATCGGCCGCGATCTGAAGCCTCATACCGCCGCGGAGCCGGTGACGCAGATTGGACAACTGGACGCCATCGTTTGGTGTAACGCCCTGTCCGAATACGAAGGGCGCACGCCTTGCTATTACGAAGATGAAGCGAAAACCAAAGTTCTTCGAACCGTTTCGCCGTTGCGATTTGATCAGGTCAACCGCTTTTTGGTCGAGGACCCGCAAACCGGCGAGCGGCCTCACGCGACCGTGCTGGCGGATCTGCCGCACATCCAATGGGAGGCGGACGGCTACCGCCTGCCGACCAACGATGAATGGGAATATGCCGCCCGCGGCGGTTCGCAGGGCCTGTATCCGTGGGGTGAAGAGTTTTCTCCGGCCCATGCATGGGCCTTTACAAACAGTTCCGGACAGACACAGCCGGTCGGGCAGCTGCAGCCGAACGGATTCGGTCTGCACGATGTGATCGGCAATGTCTATGAGTGGGTCTGGGGCGGAGAAGCCGACTATTATGATGCAGACAATCCGCGTGGCGACGGCCGCATAATTGCCCGCGGCGGATCGTTCCGAAGCGGTGAAACCGAAGCTGATTCTGATGATCTGCATGTGGCCTACCGGCCGCGTCCGGCCCTGGGGCGCTTATTTGCGGGAACCGCTTATCCGGAAATCGGGTTCCGGGTTGTTCGCTGCGAGGCCGGAACCCATCCGGCCGAAACGCCGCCGATTGTTCCGCGCGTGGTGCTGGATGTGCAGCCGCAGGACGTTGATCCACTGCAGGGTCGCGCCTGGCGCGGCAATCTGGCTCGAACCGGTGAATTCGAGGGTACGCCTCCTGAGGAGGCGACTCTGCGTTGGCGCTTTGAAACCGGCGGGCCGGTTCAATCTTCTCCGGTGATCGCAGACGGCCGCGTTTTTGTCGGCAGTGACGACGGGCATTTTTATACACTCGATGCAGCAAGCGGAGAACGGCTATGGACGCTGGACGGCGGTGGCCCGGTCCGTGGTTCGGCACTGGTGCTGGATCAAACCGTATGGATTGCCTGTCCCAGAGGGCTGTATGCACTCGATGTAGCCAGCGGTGATGTGCAGCTGCATCTGCCAAAGGGCGGTAAAAACCTGTCCCCGGCCGCGGCGGGCGGCCTGGTTTTCTGGCAGCAGCCGTGGCAGCCGCTGATGGGTCTGGACATCAAAACAGGCGCGGTCCGGTGGAAGCATCGCGACGGGCGGGGTGTCGGCGGCGGGATCAGCAGCCCGGCGATATCCGGAACGACCCTTGCGTGGTGTAACGGAAGCCCGGGAACAACGGTGGCGGATCTGCGTACAGAGCGCAGAGAATGGCGATACAATGCGTCAGCGGATTCGCATGTTTATACGCCTGCACTGCGGGACGGGCATATCATTGTTGTTGGGCAGGAAGGTGTTTCCGAGCTCGACCTGAAATCAGGAAAAATACTATGGAGCTACATTCAGCCGGAGTGGGACGACCGGCACCCGAAGTTTTCTTCGCCGGCTGTGGACGCGCAACGTGTGTATATCGGCCACAAAGATGGAAATCTATACGCTCTCAATCGCCCGGACGGCTCGGAGGCATGGGTGTACTCTGCCGGAGAGCAGATTTACTCTTCGCCGGCCCTTGCGGGCGAACAGGTTATTTTCGGTTGCCTGGACGGTGTTGTGCGCAGTCTGAACCGAAACACCGGCGAACTGCTCTGGGAATTTGAAACCGGCGGGCCGATCGAATCGTCACCGGCGGTTGCCGGCGAAACGGTATATGTCGGCAGTGATGACGGGGCCGTGTACGCCATCGGCCGCTGATTCGTTATCATGTGCCGCAGTCAGTTCGCCTGCTCAACCTCAAGGCGGTAGAACCCGGCGGCGGCAGCGGGTTGAAGCGGATTGGTGAACGTTCCGGCGGTGAGATTGCTTTCCAAGCATTGGAAATTTTCCAGCAGGTTGGAGGTCCAGTATACGCTGTAGACGCGGCCGCTGGCCGCGTTCCAGCTGAGGACGGATGTCGGAGGACTGAGACCGGAGATCAGGAAGGCAGCGTTTTCGTCGGTGGGATCGAGGCCGGCAATGTAGCAGTCCAGAACGGTGTTGATGCCGTTGGCCGCTGTGTTGGCCGGGTTGGCATTGGTGGCTCCGCCGAAATAGGTGATTTCCCATTCGTCGGGCAGGCCGTCGCTGTCGTCCGGGGTGCCGGAACTGCCGTTATAATAAACAATACCGGAAATCACGAGGTCGTCCGCAGTGTCGCTGGTGGCATAGGTTTTTCCTATGGCTAATACGTCATATGCGGAGTCTGCTGCGTACCCATAGAGCCTGAATTCAACGGGCTCTGTCAGATCCTGGAATGCAGGATTTCCGCTTAAATCAATGCTTGTTTCCTGATTCCCTGTGGGAATTGTCGCTAGTTCAGCCCCGTTTGTGAATCCGGAAAGACTGCTATACAAGAGTCCAGTTAAGGGGGAGGCATTATCAGTCTCAATATACAGGTTGGTCATGCTCACACTGTGCTGTCCGTCGGGTTGGATCGTCCATGAATAGTAGTGCCCGGTCTGGAGTGCGGAGGGGATGTCGACATCGTCACAATCGCGCATGGCAATCGCATTGTTGTATTTTACAACAATGCTTGACGGGCTGGCTGTTACGACTCCGCTGACGGCATCGAAGACCAGGCCGGTCGCCACGAATGAGGCATTTGTGGCATAGACATCGACAGAGTTCACGGCCGATTGCATATTCCAAGTCATCAACGATCCGGTATGGACGGGAACCCGATCGTCATCGATTTCTGTTGCTGTAAGATCCGCAGAGACGGCACCCGGTGCTGAGGCTCGGAAAACCGCGCTGTCTCCAACGTCGTCATCGTCATTGGCCGCGGCAATGGTCACGGTTTGGAATGCATCCCAGTTTCCCGTATTAAATACCAAGGTTGAATTTCCGCTGATGCTCAGATCGGTGTCTCCAGAAACCCGGGCAACGCTCACGGTCAGGCTGGCGGAGCGATTCAATTTAACACCAAATGTCGCGGTGGCGGTTTCGTTGACGCTCATTTCTGTGGCGGATAGAACAATCCCGACTTCATCGTCTTGTTCCGTTGCAGTCACTGTGGCCGGAACGACACCCGGCCCTGTGATTTCAAAAGTCGCGCTACCGTCGGCTGCATCGGCGTCCTGTGCGGCGGCGAGTGTGACGGTTTGCGGGGTGCTCCACGTGTTGGTGGTGAAGATAAGCGAGGCGCCATTATTCACAGTGATGTCGCTGTCACCGGAGACGCGCGCGACGGTGAGGGTGACGTTGTGGAGCGCCGGGCCGCTCATCCAGACGTCAAAAGGGACCGTGCCGCCCTCCGGGGCGACCACGGAATTTGTGGACACTTCAACCGTCGGCGCGTTGGTGGTGTAGAGCGGGAAAATGATCCGCGAGGGATAGTCGCTGTTGAGGTGGAGCGTATTGTGGGCGGTGGGAGATGATGCATAATCCATTACCTGTGTGTAGGTATTGGGATGAACCTCGAAGGCTTTGTCGCTGGAACTGGTGATGTGCACCGCGAGGCGGTGGTTGGTTTCAACTAACAGAGAAATGGAGGACATATCGATATCGAGCCGGTAAACGGTTCCGGAGACCATTGGCGCGGGATGGGTGAGTCCGCCCCAATAGCGGCCCATAATGGCCGATTCGCGCATGATGGCAGCATACGCTTCGTTGGTGCCTTCGGCGGGATAGATATCAATCAGTTTGACCATGAAGGTGGTGTCTTCGACATCCGTGGAGACGTAAAGCTGAGCTTCCAGTTCTCCGGTGATTTCTGTGGCTTCGGTGAACGGAGCGGTTTCGAAGCGCAGGATGTCGGTTCGGTTGGTGAGTTCGGGCACATTCTGGTCAAGCGGCCCGGACAGATCGTTGAAGCCATAGGAATAGTTTCCGCCGACAGTCGGAACCGGATTGGTCGGGTGATAGTCGTAGGAAAGCGTTGCATTTGTTGAAGACGGCAGGTCGGTGGACAGCGTTCCGTCCGTGTGCATGTAGTAGGGGGTGCGGATGGCGGGCGGCGGCCAGCTTTCGGTTTCGCGCCAGAAATTTCCTTCGGCGTTGGAACGGCGGGCATCGCCCATCACGTAGTACTGCAGATAAAAGTCGTTGGTGGCGGTGGCGCCGTCCAGAATTTCAAGAAACGAAGGAACGCTGTACTTGGAGAGGCCGAGGCCGCTTGGGTTGGGGAAATCAAGTCCCTGATCACCCTGATGGGTTCCGGAATTCATAGTTAGATATCCGTGGGTGTCACTGCCAACGGCATTAAGCATTTCAAAGGTGGAATCCAGGAAGAAGTTGTGCCAGCTGTCCGATGCCAGCAGGGTGGTTTCGTTGCTCAGCGCTCCATCTGCCAAGGTTTGCTCCCACTGTGCGCGGGTATAATAATCGCCGAGGGTCGGCTTGGGCCATTCTGAATCATCGGCACCACGATTGGATAACCAGCCATAGATCCAGCGCCGGACGCCGTTTTCAAAACTCCAGTGTTCGTACAGGTTGGGTGCGGTGTTTCCGGGGGCGGCAACGACTAGATGAGGCGCTTTCGAGAGCCAGCCCATATAGGCGGCCATCCCGTGCCCGCTGCCGCCGTACATGCCGACCCGTCCGTTGCACCAGGCGTTGGTGGCAATCGCTTCAACGGTGTCGTAGGTATCATGGATTTCATTGTCGGAGAGGCGCGGCTCAAAACCGACGCTGGTTTCGGAATCTCCGTCGCCGCGCAGGTTCTGGATCACGTAGACGTATCCATTGGTGTTTTTGTACACGTAGTTGTTGGTGTCGGACTGATCGACGATGTCATCAATATACCGTTTGAAGTCAGGCCACCAGTTGTAGGCGGAACGAAGAAGAACCACGGGGTAGGAGTTGGTTTCGTAGTCCGGCGGCAGGAAATAGTGCGTGGAAAGATGCGTTCCGTCGCGCATTTCGAGCATTTCATGTTGGTGGACTGCCCCGTCCGGAAGTTCATCCAGCAGGGGCTGAATGTCGTTGGTCGTCCAGCCGAACGCGCCAGCAGCCAGCGCGGCCAGCAGGATCGTGCATATCCGGTTTTTTACCATGTTTCTCACTCCTCTAAGCGAACCTGAATACGGTAGAAAATCTTATGTTCGGTTCGGTGAACAGAGTCGGTAAAGACTCCGCCGGTCAGGTTGGTTTCCAATGTTTGGAAACCGCTGATCAGGTTGGTGCTCCAGTCAATGCTGTAGACGCGGCCGCTCACGGCGATCCACTGCAACACCTTGTTTTGGAGCTGATGGATTTCGAACAACGCTGTCGGATTCGTCGGGTTCAGGCCGGCAATGTATGCCTCGCGCACGGTATTCATTCCGTTAGCCGCTATATTTGTCGGCGCAATCGAGGTGCTGCCATAGTGTTGTTGTTCCCAGTCGTCGGGCAGGCCGTCACCATCTTCGTCACCAGAGGAGCCTCCTCTGGAATAGGCGACGTTTCCGTACACCTGAATGTCGTCCCGGCCATCAACCCGGAAGCCTTCGCCAATGTACACAGCGTTTCCCCATGCACTGGGGCCTTTATAACCGTAGACGCGGAACTCAATCGACTCACCGGTTTTCTGAAACGCAGCTTGTCCAGACAGATCCACTGTGTCGGTTTTGGCGTCGCCGCTGGTGTTCTGCGCCAAGACCGAAGCGTCATTGATGCCGGACGCATCACTGAGAAGAAAGGTTTCAACCGGCGTGTTGTCATCCACATCGGTCCGCACCACAACCGATGTGATGGTCACCAGATAGTTGCTTTGCGGGACAACCTGCCAGTAGAAATAATTTCCGGTAGCGATTGACTCTGCGATGGTCGCGTCATCGGTATCGATCGCTTTAATTGAATTGTTTGCCCCTCTTACTTTTGAAGGGTTGCTGTGGGTCAGAACCCCGTGCACAAGGCCGGTTGCGGTGAAGTATGCATTTGTGGATGTGACGGTTACTGCTTCCGAGGCCGAATCAAGATTCCATGCGGCGAGCAGGCCGGTGGCGACGATTTCATAGTCGTTGTCGGCTTCGGAAACGGATAAAAAGACGGAGGCGGCATCGGGTGCCGAGCAGGTGAATTGCGCGGAACCATCGGTTTGGTCTGCATCTTCTGCGGCGGCGATCGTAACGGTCTGCGGATGGTTCCAGTTGCTGTTGTTGAACACAAAAGAGGCGGTGCCGGCAACGGTCAGATCGGTGTCGCCGGAGGTGCGCTGAACGGTGGCGGTGACCGGGGAGGGCGGGGCGATATTCAGCGTCAGGCTGAATGTGTTTGTGCCGCCCTCGGCGACGTCCAGCGTGCCGGCGGAAGAGAGGAGCTGGAGGTCGTTTTCCTGTTCATAGGCGGTGACGGATGTGGCGGTAACCTTCGGGGCGGTAATCGAAAAAACGGCCTGACCGGCCGTGGTGTCCGCGTCTTCCGCCGCAGACAATGTGACGGACTGGGTATTCGTCCATTCCCCGGCGGCAAAGACCAGCGAGCTGCCGTTTGAGATGCTGAGATCTGTATCGCCGGAGACGCGGGATACCGTCAGGGTAACACTTTCCGTCGCGGCCCCTTCCATGAACACATCAAAGGATGCGGAGTCGCCTTCCGGGACAAGCAGATTGTTCGTGGATACGTTGATGGTTCCCAGCGATTCGATAATCAGCGTAAAGGCGGCGGAAGGTCCCCAGACGCCGGATGTGGATTGTGCGCGCACCTTGAAGGTGTGGGTGCCGTTGGGAATATTCGAGTAGGTCACGGATGTTCCTGTGCCCTCCGTGGTTTCGTCGGGCTCCTCATCCAGCGCATAGCTGTAGCCCAGCACAGAGGCTGCATTGGTCGGCGTGGTCCAGCTGAAGGTTTGTGTCGAACTATTCGTTGCCGCGCTGTCGGTTGCATCGCTGGCGGCGAGGGCGTCGGGAATGCTCGTCGTCCGCAGGGTATCCGATTGCAGCATGCTCACATGGGATACCCGCTTCGTTCCGTTGGAAAGGGTGAGAACGGCGTACAGGCTGTTATTGCCCTGACTCGCGTCCAGCAGAACGTCCACGCCGACCGTATTACTGCTGTTATCCATGACCTCCGTGAGCTTGTTCGTTCCGTCAAAAATCTCAGCCTTCTGCCAGCCGGTAATGGACGGGGCAATATCAAATTCATAGTGAACCGGCTGGCCGGGATAATAGAGTTTGCCGGTGGAGTAGCCCAGCGGGTCGCCCGGAAAGCGGGTAACCATCGGCTTGAGGCAGGGGCTGAAGGCGGTGCTGACCGAGCGGTCAAACGATGCGGCGGCGCGATAGAGCTGCGCGATTTTTTCGCCGGGAACCCAGCCGAACCGGGCTTTATCGCCTGCATAGCCGGCCGACGGTTGAATGGTGCTGAAGCCGCTTTCCCACTCCGAGACGCTCTGCGAAACCAGCCAGCCGTTGGTTTCAACGACGTCGAGAAGGAGCGGTTGCGTGGCGGCGGTGGGGTAGAGGTTGGTGGGGTAGCGCTGTTGAATCACTTCGTCGTAGAAGCCGAACAGCAGGGCTTCGGAGTTGCCGTAGTCGTGACCGACGTTTTCCTCTTCGAGCCAGGCCCAGAGTGCACCTGTTGATCGGCCGGCTGCGTAGAGATTGGAGATGGAATTTCGTCGCAGGGTCGAGTCGGTCTCTCCGGCAATAAAAATGCCGGGCACATGGGCCGGGCCGTTGGTTTCGGTGATGTAATATCCGCCCTTGTTGGCGCAGAAGGCGATCGTGCGCTCGGGAATCAGATAAGCGAGGTCATAGGCCATCTGGCCGCCGTTGGAAAAACCATAGTTCACAAAAGGCGCGTTTGTTATCTCCGTGTATCCGCTGCGCGTGGCCGCATCGTTGAGTGCGTCCTGCAGAACGTTCCAGTCGTCTCCGCCGATTCCGTCGGCAAAGCGGGTAAAGTAGCCTGTGGCAACGAGGATGAAATCATGTTTTTCGCAGAAGGCCTGTTTGTGAAAGTGATATGCGTGACCAGTGTAATCGCCGCCGAAGCCGTTTCCGTTCAGTAGAATGCCGCGCACCCGGGTCAGGCCGTCGGGGACCCAGGTGGTGGTTTTGCGCGTAGAGGAGGTGTCGGTGTAATGATAATACGTTCCGGCGGCTTCAGCTGCGCATACTGAAAAAAGAAGTGTTATGCAGGTCAGGCAGATCTCAATTATTATTTTCATAAAGGGCCCCTGACTTTTATGCCAATCCATTCAGACAACGATTGTAGCGAACAATGACTGACCGGATAATGCGCGCAGGCGAAATAAAACTTCCTTTTTGCGAAGGAAAAAAGATGGCTATTTTCGCGAAGGAAGCTTTTTCGCCCATTCTTTAACCGCCATGTATTTAGGCGCGGTGGCAGGGT
>CAZITJ010000030.1:0-5387 GCA_964542135.1 uncultured Verrucomicrobiota bacterium | reverse complement strand
GGAAGCTTTTTCGCCCATTCTTTAACCGCCATGTATTTAGGCGCGGTGGCAGGGTCCTGACCCGTGTATTCCAACAGGCCCCAGTATCCGGATGGCGAATGGGCATGCATACTGTTGAACAGACAGATTACACCGCCGCCGATCTGATTCCAGTGGTTCAGATATTCCGTGTAAATTTCACCCATGCGGGGGTCCCGGTTTGCTTCGGACATCATATCGACAATCTTTTTATTGCGGTTTACCTCGCCGAGTGCCGACAGATGTTGTCCGCTTTCGTAGCAGGTCAGCTCCAGATTGTAATCATCTGCCAGATCCTTGTGCTGATCCATCCAGACTTTTGCTGCAGGCAGGGCTGTTTCGTGCAGGTAGTTAAAGATTTGATCAACGGTCCAGCTTTCCAGTTCCGCTTCGGTCGGCATGTTCGGTTTCCAGCGGCTTTTTTCTTTCGGGACATTGAATGTGACGTAGGGAGCGATTGATAAGGCGTCTGCATTGTCTCCGCATTTTGGAAGAATGATGCGGGTAACGCCGATGTTGCCCCCCTGTGTAGCGACGACCTTTCTGTATCGATCGGGTGCGTCTTCATAGACCTCATCCAGAATTGAGAACATATGGTTGCATCGCTGTGCATAGTAGAGCAGCCCGGCTTTCCATCCGGTGGAATCCAGACCCGCAGCTTGTCCTTGCTCACAGGCCCAGCGGTTCTGGGCAAACAGGCCGTTCCACACCTCATTGGAGTATTCAAAATAAGCAAACAGATTGTCTTTCAGGTTGTCCCGCACCATTTCCGCGTACTGGCGGATGTAGTCATCATCCGCCAGATGGGGGATGCAGACCCACATATTGGCATCTGCCTGGTTCGCCAGATCGATCATATATTCAAGCGGAGCTCCTTTTTTCCAGAAGCTGCAGTCTTCCGGAACCGACCGATCTTCCCGTTTTTTCTGAGGGCTGTGGTTGATCAGGCCCCATTCCATGTATCGAAATGTGTCTGCATCCGACCAGAGGTCCATAAATTCAGGGGTAAATAATTGCTGATCAACAACGTCGTCGAATTCCTCACGATAAAAGCGCAGGTTGCGGGGATAATCGTCCGGGTCAATGCCTTTGATGATCAGGTGAACAAAGCCTTTTTCCCCGGGCGTTACCTCGACAACGTCCCGCCCGGGTTCCGAGCTGATTCGTGAACCGTTGCCTTCCCAGTCAAACGTACCTTTTCCATCATAAGTAAAAACATATCGACCGCCTGGGAAACTGCTGCCGACTTCCGTCAGCAGAACCGTTCCGGCCCACTGACCCGGTGCGAGTTTTTTTACATAGCCGTGCTCATCGAGTTCCAGCGGCTGTTTGGTGTCCCACTGTCCCCGCGCCTGACTGATCCAGGGGCGGGCCAGCTTCATGACATTGATGAGAGGCTGTTCGCGGCTCCAGTCCTTGAGCGGCTCGAAATTGATTCCGTAGCGTGCCTGTACAGGTTGCTGGGCCTGAACAGCCGCTGTACCGAGAAGGAAGGCCAGTATGCCGATGGTGGTGTTTCGTCTGGTTTGGTTCATCTGTTATCTCCTTTTTGCGGATAAAAATTTTACGGGCCGGAAAGGTCATCAGATTCCAGTCATCACGCAGTTCATGATTCTGGTTGATGTGCCCCTCACTGGGAGCCTGCACGTTTTCGTAGCCGCCGCCTTCTTTTTCAGGGATGTCTGTAACCTGTACAATGGCCGCGCCGTAAAATTTCGCAGACGGGTAGGTGTAGTCGTAGACTAGATTGTAAGGGCTGAGTGTTTCCGTCAGACTATATGCCCATCCCCCTGTACGATCATCTTTTGTAGTGCCATTCTCATTGAGGTCCACTTCTGCCAACGGACGCCAGGCCGAGTTGTTATCCTTTTCCGGCGGATGACGATACCACCCGCCGCCCCAGTCATGACCCCAGTCGACAAGAATCGGCGCGCAGAGCACAGAGGCGGACAAACAAAATACAACGAGAAGAAAGAGGCATAATCCGGCAGATGTTCGATACATGATCAGTTCCTGTTTTAAAACAGGCAGTGTATCGTTTCGGGGGGTTGCCCGCATCCCCGATTCGCGCTGTATAGTTGCGTAGAAACGACATGCGCCAGCCGAAAATCACAGCCGGTCCGGTGTTCAGAATCCCGCGTTCGACTGAAGCATCCACTCTGTCTCGTGAAACGCCGGGAATGACCATGTCTGCTGCGCGCGGCTCGGTTTTATTGATGCCGCAGACGGGTCGGGGAACATGAGTCCTGCGCCGGGTCCTTTCCCCGGAACCGCTGCGCCGGACCCGGCCGCTGTCGATATGTTCGGGGTCGGTGCACTGGGCTTTCTTCCGGTTCGCCGCCTCCGCGGTTACTGTTCGGCAGGTGCCTGAACGGAAGCAAGGGAGTGTATATGGATAGGAACCGGGACGGCCTACAGCACGTTGATCTGCCGGTCAAACGGGCAGGTGCTCTTTTTTATCGCCTCCGCTGAAGCGAGCACGGACGTTGCCGCGCGGTCCATATTGAGGGCCTCACCGAACTGTCGGAAATGCTCCGGCGTTGTCGATAGAATTTCTTCGCGCCGGCGCTGCCGCTTTTCGTCGGTCTGTCCGGTCAGAAAGCGAATCAGATCCGCGTAGCCTTTGGCGTCGGGCAGCAGATAGGTGTCGACATGTCCGATGGTGCCGATGAGTGCACGGGTCAGTTCGTCGTCGTCGAGTTTCAGATCCTTGAGATACTGCGCCGTTTCATTGTAGACCGTCAGGGTGGCGTCGATATTCGGATCCCGGTACGACGCAAAGGCGAGGACTCCGCAGCGCGGGTCGAAGGAGCAGACCGCCCCGTAGGCCCCGCCCTGAACACGGATTTTTTCCCACAGCCAGGCGGTTCGCAGATAGTTGCTGACGACCAGTGCCGAACCGTGCATGCGGTAGCCGTTGTCGAACAGGTTGATGGACCGGCCGACATAGTTGACGTTGGAGGGAACCAGCAGCGCTTCCGAAACAGCGGGTTTGCTGCGGAAGCGCCAGAACCCCGGGGCATCATGCTGCTGGGCGGGAATGCGGTTTAAAAACTGATTCAGCGGTTCGGTGATCACCGCACGATCTCGGCCGTCGGCGGTCACATTGACCGTCAGTCCGCCGGCCAGCAGTTTCTGCAGAACCGCCTCGATTCGGCTGCGAACGCCGGGCCAGTCGTCCCGAACCTGCTGCTGAAGGGTCCGGTAGAAGAACAGCGCATCGATTCCGCTGAGCTGTTCGCCGGCGCGGTGCGCCGGGTGCCAGTGAGCCCGCAGCCGCGACAGCACGGCAGAATGACCGCTCGGAATCAGGGCGCCTTCCATATCCGCTTTCTGCTCCAGCATGATTTCCCGAACCCGTTTGGTGTTATCGAAAGCGGACTCAAGCAGAACGTCGCTCAGAATATCGAGCAGATCGGCCGTTTGATCCACCATGCATTTGCCGCGCAGAAACAGACGGGCCGTTCCCTCCTCCGATCCGTCGACGGCACTGAAAAACGGAGTCGCATGAATGCCGCCGGTTGTGCGGGCAATGCGCCGCGACAGCGAAACGAAGTCCTCTTTTGTTGTTCCGGTTTCGAGCAGCAGGCTGCCGAGCAGCGACGCCCACGGCAGTTCGTCGGCATCGAGAACCTGAAGGTTCAGCCCGATATCGATGTAAACAATGCCGCCGGTGAAGAGATCATGAAAAAGAACCGTGGCGTTTTCCCGCTCTTCCAGATCGCGGGGAACGGTGCGGATGACCGGGCTGAGGTCGCTTCGCCTGAGGAGCGGCAGGGTGCGGTACGCGTCCGGCGGGTCCGGGGTCTGCTGCATCTCGAGCAGGCGGCCTGCGGCCTCGGTGGTTCGCAGCAGTTCATGCGGATGCATGGCGCTGCGAACGGCTTCCAGCCGCTGTTGTTCTTCCTGTGCATCGCGCTCGGCTTTCTGCCGGTCCGGGATCAGTCGAACCGTGGCGCGGTGCGGGTTGTTCAGCAGAATACGCTCAATGAGGTCTTCAAAAAAACGGGGGGTTCGTGCAAGGGTCTGCTTGAGTTCCGCCAGCGGATGCTCGTATGCCGCCAGACCGAGCGCATCCCAGCCGTAGAGCCAGGTTTCAAGCAGGGTCAGCATGATCGACAGTCCCTGCGGAAACGAGCCGTGATTGTTTTCGCGCAGATCAAATTCAAAGCTGTTGAGCGCCGCGTCAATGTCATCCCGGTCGATGCCGTCACGAACGAGCGATTCCAATGTCTGGAAAACCAGCCGTTCAACGGCATCCAGATCGGCCGGGTTGACTCCTTTGAGTCCGATTGACCAGACGGGCTGCCGCAGCTGGGTTTCCAGACCGAAGCCGGTCAGGTCCTCTCCGAGATCGGATTCGATCAGCGCCTTGCGCAGAGGAGATCCGGCGGTGCCGGTCAGGATCTGATCGAGCACAATCAGCGCAAAATGGAGAATGCCGTCGGGAAGCGCCCAGTTGACCGTGATGTATGCCTTGCTTTCGGATTCGCCGGCCGCATAGGGCTCTTCAACCGTGATCGGCTGTTCAAACGGCGGCTGCAGCGCGATGGACGTGTCCGGCGGATCCTCAAGGCTCTGAAATCCGTCCAGATAGTCCGCCAGAACGTCCAGCCGGCGGGCGGGATCGTCATTTCCATAAAAAAAGATGCGGGCGTTGGAGGGATGATAGAAAGTTTCGTGAAAAATTCGGAACTGTTGATAGCTCAGTGTGGGGATATCCGCCGGATTGCCGCCGGAATCGAAGCCGTAGGTGGTGTCCGGAAAAAGAACCTGCTGGGACCGTTCCAGCAGCAGGCTGTCCGCAGAGGAGTAGACGCCCTTCATTTCATTGTAGACAACCCCCTTGCAGTTCATCGGCCGGTCGGGGGTGTCCAGCTCGTAATGCCAGCCTTCCTGCCGGAAAAACGCCGGCGTGATGCGCGGAAAAAAGACCGCATCCAGATACACATCCACCAGATTGTAAAAATCCTGCTCGTTCTGACTCGCCACCGGGTACACCGTTTTGTCGGGGTAGGTCATCGCATTCAGAAAGGTCTGCAGCGATCCTTTGAGCAGCTGCACAAACGGATCTTTCAGCGGATATTTTCGTGAGCCGCACAGAACGGTATGCTCAAGAATATGCGCAACGCCCGTCGAATCCGCCGGCGGTGTGCGAAAGGTGATTCCGAACACCTTGTTGTTGTCGCCGTTTTCAACCGAGACGATTTCGGCACCGGTTCTGCTGTGCCGGTATTCCCGAACGGTCCCGTTGAATTCGCGGACAAACTGCTCCCGAATGAGTGTGAACGTGCTCATAATTCAAACCGACGAGCATAGCGGCTGAATCCGCTGCGATCAAATTCATTTCGCGCCGATTCCCGGAACGA
>CAZITJ010000029.1:20859-22087 GCA_964542135.1 uncultured Verrucomicrobiota bacterium | reverse complement strand
AAAATGTGTTGGCAGTTTTGCAAGGGTTGGAAAACTCTTTCCCGCATCCCGCATCTCAATTCCCCAGACTGCACTCATCGCAGAGGGTCTGGCCGGTACCGTGCGCATCGCAGAAATAGCCTTTGGAATCTTTTTTCCAGACGGCCCCGCGGTTGGGGCAGCGGTTCACAAACTCGGCGAAACCGACGAAGCGTTCGAGAACCCGGTCGGGAATGGCGTGCTCCATTTTGCAGGCGAAGTCCTCCGCTTCTTCGGCGGGCAGATCGAGAACGCTGGTGAAAAAGTTGAGCAGGGCGGCGTGCTTTTTGGCAATCGCCTTTGCAATTCGTTTTCCGGCGACGGTCAGCGTGACGACATCGTAGGGTGCATAGTTGACCAGCTCTTTTTCCGCCAGATGCTTCAGCGCACCGGTCACGGAGGCCGGTTTGACATTCAGCCGGCCGGCGATATCTTTCGGCCGTGCCGCGCCTTTCTCTTCGGCGATCACAAAGATGGTCTCGAGGTAGTCCTCCAGACTGGAGCTCAGTTCAATCATCCTGAAATTCTGCCAAAAAAAATTTGGATCACCTAATATTTTCAAGCGGGAATCCCAGTTAAAAAAAAATCTAAACAAAAAGGTTGATTAATTTTTAGGTACGACTAAATTAATTCGCCATAACAAATTCATGCGCGATGACGCTTTGGACTAAGGAAAGGAAGGCAGGATGAAAAAAGTTATATTCGTGATGGTGGCAGGTGTGCTGGCTGGCGGGGTTTTTGCTGAAGCGTCCGCGGACGCGGAAACCTCAACATTTGAACTTACGCACGGGCTGGAGTACGGCGCGCTGTTTGAGTGGGAGCTCAGTCACAGCGCGGGGGAAACCGACGAGACGATGGCGACGGTGGAGCTGGGTGCCGGATGGCAGGCGACAGACTGGCTGCGCGGCGACGTGGTGTTCCTCTACGAAGAGGGCGATACCGAACCGATGGAACTCGATCAGCTTTTCTTCACGCTGGGGAATACCGACGCGTTTCCGCTGACTCTGCAGGGCGGACAGTTTTATGCACCGTTCGGAAATCTGGAGAGTTTTTTCATCAGCGATCCGGTTGTGCTTGAGCTGGCTGAAAGCCTCGAAAGCGGTGCGATGCTCGGATTTGAATCCGGCGGGTTCAATGCGAGCCTGACTCTGTTTGAAAGCGAGGTCAGCGGCGCGAATGACTATAACGGGATTCTGGCTGCTTCGTACGG
>CAZITJ010000029.1:0-20759 GCA_964542135.1 uncultured Verrucomicrobiota bacterium | reverse complement strand
AAAGCGAGGTCAGCGGCGCGAATGACTATAACGGGATTCTGGCTGCTTCGTACGGCGCGGAGCGGGATGACGCCTCGATTGCGGTCGGCAGCTCGCTGATTTACAACATGCTGGATGCGGACGGGCTGACCGGTGTTTTGACAGATGATCTCGGCTATACGTTTGCCGGCGAGTCAGCCGGGTGGAATGCATGGCTGACGGCCTCCAAAGGGCGGATCACCCTGATTGCCGAGCTGGTCCAGGCGTTGGAAAGTCTGGAGGTGGACGGTGCGGATACCGGCCTCAAACCCGCCGCGCTGAACCTGGAGCTGGGCGTTGCCGTCACCGATGCGCTGACCTTAGCCCTCAAAGCGGAGCACGGTGAGGATGTGGATGTCTGGTTTGCGGAGGAACGGTACGGCGCGGCCGGAAGCTGCACGGTCTATGAGCACGATTGGGTGTCCGCCGGCGTCGGGCTTGAGTATCTGCGTGAGGAGTTTGAAGACGGCACGGAAGGCGATCTGTTCACCGTGCAGTTTGCGGTCGAATTTTAAAAAGCTGCCGGCGCTGTATGCAGGTTGCCGGAGGCTTTTCGTTGCGTCGAAACCGCTCTTTTGATAGCAGTATTTACATTAAATCTAAACAGAAAGCGCCCCATGAAACTGAAGGATCTGAAAATCGGAGAGCAGGGCCGGGTGACCGGCTACCATGCCAAAGACCGTATGTATCGCCAGAAACTGCTCCAGATGGGCCTTGTCAAAGGGGCTGAGTTTACGCTGGTGCGCATCGCACCGATGGGAGATCCCGCCGAAATCCGTTTGAGCGGATTCAACCTGACCCTGCGCAAGGCCGAGGCCGATGCGCTGGACGTGGAAAAGGTGTAGAAATTCGAAACTCGAAATCCGACATTCGAAACAATGTCCGAAATACAAAATCAGAATGACCCAGACAGCGTGGGAAGTTTTGAAGTTCGTCATTGGAATTTGTTTCGTATTTCGAGATTCGTGCTTCGGATTTTAATAAAAAGGAACTTTTTATGAGTAAAGTAACAGTCGCTTTAGCCGGAAATCCCAACTGCGGGAAAACCACGTTGTTCAACGCGCTGACCGGCGCCTCGCAGCGGGTCGGCAACTGGCCCGGCGTGACCGTTGAGCATCTGGAAGGAAAATGCACCCATAACGGGAAATCCTTCAGTGTAATCGACCTGCCCGGAATCTATTCCTTCTCCGCCTACTCGGTGGACGAAAAGGTATCGCGCGAATACATTCTTCATCAGAAACCCGATGTGGTGATCAACATCGTCGATGCCACCAACCTCGAGCGCAACCTCTACCTGACCACCCAGTTGCTCGAAATGCGTGTGCCGGTGGTGGTGGCGCTCAATATGATGGATATTGCCGAAAGCCGTAAAATCAGGATCGAGGTGGATCACCTGCAGAGGCACCTGGGCTGCCCGGTCGTTCCGATGATCGCCGCCAAAAAAGAGGGACTGAGCGCGCTGAAAGATACGGTGCTGGAGATTGCCGAAACACACGCACTCTCCCCGACCCATGTCGCCTATGACGGTGAAGTCGAGGAAATTCTCGAAACACTCATTCCGAACGTAACCGCCGCCGCAGAAAACGACGGTGTGGATGCCCGCTGGCTGGCCATCAAGCTGCTCGAAGGCGATGAGCTGGCCGAGCAGATTACCGGCGGTCAGTTCGCCGCCGACGTCGAAACGGCGGCCCGGCACATTGAACATCACACCGGGGACGAGCTGGATGTGGTGATTGCCGACGGACGCTACGGCTTTATTCACGGGCTGGCCCGCGATGTGTGCCATCGCACGGCCGAGGTGCGCAAAACGATTTCCGACGCCATTGATAAAGTGGTGCTCAACCGCGTGGTCGGCATCCCCATTTTCCTTGCGGTGATGTACGCCGTGTTCATGGTTACCATTCATGTCGGCGGCGCGTTCATCGACTTTTTCGACATCTTGTTCGGTACAATTTTTGTGGATGGCTTCGGCGCGCTGCTCGGTGCGCTGAATGTACCCGAGTGGCTGATCACCCTGCTGGCCGGGGGAATCGGCGGCGGCATCCAGACCATTGCCACATTCGTGCCGCCGATCTTTTTTATTTTTCTCTGCCTGTCCGCGCTGGAGGACTCCGGATACATGGCCCGTGCCGCCTTTGTGATGGACCGTCTGCTGCGCGCCATCGGCCTGCCCGGTAAAGCGTTTCTGCCGATGCTGGTCGGCTTCGGCTGCAACGTCCCCGGCATCATGGCCGCCCGCACGCTCGAAAACGAGCGCGACCGCACCATGACCGTGCTGATGAATCCGTTTATGTCCTGCGGCGCCCGTCTGCCGGTCTACATCCTGTTTGCCGCCGCCTTCTTCCCGCAGTCGGGCGGCAGCCTCATCTTCGGACTCTACATGTTCGGCATTGTGCTCAGCGTGCTGACCGGTCTGCTGCTGCGCAACACGCTGCTCAAAGGCGAAATATCCACCTTCGTCATGGAGCTGCCGCCGTATCATGTGCCGACGTTCAACGGCGTGCTGCACCACACCTGGAACAAGCTCAAAAGCTTCTGTGTCCGTGCCGGAAAAGTCATTATTCCGATTGTCGTCATCCTCAGCTTTCTCAACACCATCGGCACCGATGGAACCTTTGGTCATGAAAACCGGGAGGATTCCGTCCTCAGCGCGATCGGAAAATCGATCACCCCCGTCTTCTACCCGATGGGAATCTCTGACGACAACTGGCCGGCCACGGTCGGTCTGTTTACCGGCATCTTCGCCAAAGAGGCCGTGGTTGGAACGCTCGACTCACTCTATACCCGGATGGGTATCACGGAGGCCGCCGAAGAAGGGGTTGCGATCGAAGAGGACCGCTTCGATTTCTGGGGTGGAATCAAAGAATCCTTTGCATCGATTCCCGCCGCCTTTGAAGGCTTCGGCGAAACCGTCACCGATCCGATCGGTATCGGTGCCGCCGGGGATGTTGAAAACAGTGCGGCGGTTGCCGAGGAAATGGAAATCGACACCGGAACGCTCGGGGTGATGCAGCGCGCCTTCGGCGGCAAGGCGGCGGCTGTTGCCTATCTGCTCTTCATTCTTATCTACGCACCGTGCGTGGCGGCCATCGCGGCGATTTACCGCGAAACCAACTGGAAATGGACTGTTTTCTCGGTCAGCTACCTCACCGGTCTGGCCTGGATTATTGCTGTGCTGACCTACCAGATCGGCAGTTTTTCGGCCCATCCCGCATCTTCCGCCGGCTGGATCGGCGGAATGGCCGCAGTGATCATTGCCTTTGTCGGGGGGCTTGCCGTATGCTCTCCGAAACGCGGTAAAAAGGCGGCCTCATAGAGGATCAATTGAATGTTCAGACGGTTTTTAAACAGAAGAAAAGGATGCGGGCGCAGGCACTGCCGCGGGCGCAACGGCGGTCCGCGGCTGAGCGACTTTGCCCAGGGCGCCAATGTGATCGTTGCCTCGAACAGTGATCACAAAACGCTCGAAATGGGACTTTTTGCCGGCATCAAGGTGCACGTCATCAAAAACCGTCCGAGCGACGCCAACATGGTCATCGCGATCGGCGACAGCCGGTACATCATCGCCAAAGAAGCCGCTGAAAAAATCAGTGTTCGCTGATTTTTTATACGGCACAGGGAGATGCAGGATGGAAAACATGCGTTCGCCCGAATGTTTTTTTCGCCCCTTTTTCTGTCGGTGGCGGTGGATTTGAAGACCGGATGACCGGGATGAGGAAATGCTGAATGGATGTGCGCTTCCAGTGTGCGTGATGCGGGAATGCGGTATTCCAGGGAGGCGGCTTTGCTGAAAGAAATTCAAAACCTGCTGAAGGAACGCGGTGCGATGTCGCTCAAAGAAATCGCGCTGCATTTTCAGATGGAGCCTTCCGCGGTGGAAGGCATGCTCGAAACGCTGGAGCGCAAAGGACGCGTCAGCCGCCTCGACACCCAATGCGCCGCCTGCAAAGGCTGTGCCATGGTTCAGCGCGAAGAGGCGCTGATTTTTAAAAAACCGGACTGATTGAACAGGCCCGTCCCGCGCCGGATGAGCCGCAGGATCCATTCTGCGCAATGGGCGGGCGAGGAGGCCTGCCCCGCACTGTTGGCCAACCCACTGCCGGACTGTTCCTGATGCCGGCTGCGGCTCAGCTGTCTTTGGGTTTGATTTTTTTCGGTTTGCAGAGCCGTTTTTTCTTTTTAGAGACGGCGTCGCATTTTTTGCAGACGTAGCGGCCGGGTTTCGGTTTGTTTTCGCTTTTTCCTTTCAGGCAGCTCATGGCGGAGTTCTCTGTGTTATGTGTTGGTTGCAGGGCGATGGGGTTCAAATTCAGTGCGGGCCCGGCGTCGCTGTTCGCGGGCCCGTTCACAGGCCTCACGGTACAGTTTTTCCTGACTGCGCAGGGCGCGCTTTTGAGACCGCACGGGTTCGTAGGATCCGTCCGGACGGCATAGACGCCCGCGGACGTTGTCGCGCAGGCTGGTTTTCAGATAATGAATCAGCCGCCGTTTTTCATTGGCGCCTTCAACCGGTACCAGCAGTTCAATGCGCCGGTCGAGGTTGCGGGGCATCCAGTCGGCGCTGGCGATCAGCACCTGCTCATCGCCGCCGTGGCGGAAATAGAAAATGCGGCTGTGCTCCAGCAGCCGGTCAACAATGCTGATGACCCGGATGTTTTCGCTCAGTCCCGGCTGTCCCGGGCGCAGGCAGCAGATTCCGCGGACGTTCAGCTCGATGCGGACCCCGGCCTGCGAGGCGCGGTACAGCGCCTCGATTATGTCGGGATCGGCCAGCGAATTGAATTTGGCCATGATATGCCCTTTGAGGCCTTCCCGGCAGCGGCTGGTTTCCCCGTCGATGTATTCGATGATTTTTTCGCGCAGATGCGTGGGGGCCGGGCTGAGTTTGCGATAGTCCGGCGGATTGGAATAGCCGGTGATGGCATTGAAAAAGGCGGAGGCGTCGGCACCGAAATCCTCGTCGGCGGTCAGCAGGCTGATGTCGGTATAGAGACGGGCGGTGCGTTCATTGTAGTTGCCGGTGCCGATGTGCAGGTAGCGGCGGATGAAGCCGTGTTCGCGGCGGACGACAATGCAGAGTTTGGCGTGGGTTTTCAGGTTGCGGATGCCGTAAATGACCTGTACGCCGGCGGTTTCGAGTTCGCGGGCCCAGTTGATGTTGCGTTCTTCATCGAAGCGGGCTTTCAGTTCGACGATGGCGGTTACATACTTTCCGTTTTCCGCCGCGCGGCACAGCGCGGCGATGACGGGGCTGTTGCGGCTGGTCCGGTAGAGAATCTGTTTGATGGCCAGTACGTCGGGATCGTCGGCGGCTTCATCAACGAGCCGCAGCACCGGGTCGAAATGCTCGTAGGGGTGATAGAGCAGGCGGTCTTTCTGGCGGATGACCGAAAAGATGCTTTCACGGGGCCGGATGTCCGGCACGGGCTGCGGGTCCCATTCGTCGAAGCGCAGGTCGTCGCGTGTGGCCAGTTCGGCCAGCGACATGAAATCATCCAGCGCCAGCGGACTTTTGGTGCGGATAATATGCCCGGGGTCCACCCGCAGACCTTTGGCCAGCGTGTTTTTGAGTTCCGGGGAACAGGCCGTGGGCAGCTCGAGACGCACGCAGTCGCCGTGCCGCCGGGCGGTGAGGACGTCCTCCATGCCGGCGAGCAGGTCATAGGCGAGATCTTCACGCACACTCAGGTCGGCGTTGCGCGTGATGCGGAACACCGAGCATTCGCGAACAGGCTGACCGATGAAAAACCGTTCAATGAAAAAGGCGACCAGATCCTCCAGCAGGATAAAGTCGTGCGTTTCCGAGGCCGGCAGCCGGATTTTCCGCGAAAGGTGTCCCAGCGGAAGCAGGGCGCGCCGCCGGGCGCGCCGGCCGGGTTCCGGCGCCAGTTCCACCGCCAGATGGAGCATGCGGTTGATCAGCGGCGGAAACTGCCGCCGGGCTGCCAGCGGCAGCGGGGTCACCACCGGAAAGACCTCCTGCTCAAAGAACTGTTCGGCAAACTGAAACTGCTCGGCGGAGAGCTCGTCCATCTGAAGCCGGCGGATTCCCGCTTCGTCCAGCCGGTTCTGCAGGTCCTGAAAACAACGCTGCTGGCGCAGCGTAAAGGTGCGTACCCGCCGGCTGACGGCGTCGAGCTGCTGCCGGGGCGTCATGCCCGCCGGGTCGCGTTTACGGGAGTTTCGGCGGGTCAGCATCTGCAGCCCGCCGACGCGCACCATAAAAAATTCATCGAGATTGGAGGCGGTAATGGCCAGAAATTTGAGCCGTTCGAGCAGCGGCGTTTCGGGGCGTTCTGCCTCTTCCAGCACGCGCTCGTTGAAGGCCAGCCAGCTCAGTTCGCGGTTGATGAAACGGGGTTCTTTTTTCTGCATACTTACTGCTTTCTGAGTTGAATGCCCAGTCCGAAGACGTCTTCAAAAAAGTCGCTGCGCTGTTTGAGTCCGAGCTGTTCGAGGTTCAGATCGTCCACGCCGCGCACGGTGATGACAAACCGGTGATCTTTTACACGGCAGGTGAAGTCGCGAATGCGCTGCCGGTTGGCGCTTTCGAGGGCGACGGCGATGCGCAGGATGGCCGCCATGCGGGCGACGGCAATGCGGTCTTCGCGCTCCAGGGCCTGATAGTCGCTGTGCGAGGCTTTGGGTTCGGCCCGGCGGTGGTAGCGCGCCACGAGGGAGATCAGGTTGATATCGCGACGTCCCAGACCGAACAGGTTGCTGTTGCGAATCAGATACATCGAATGTTTATGGTGCGCCTGGTTTGAGATGAAGGTGCCGATCTGATGGAGCAGGGCGGCAATATAAAGAATGAGTTCGTGGCGGGGGTCGAGACCGAAGGGCTCCTGCAGGCTGCGGTAGAGCTGGCGGCAGAGGCGGGCAATGTGCCGGGCCTGCGCTTCGTTGAAATCGTACTTGCGGCCGAGCGTCAGCGCCGAGCGGATAATCTGGCGTTTGAATCCCTCCGTCCAGACCCCCTCGGTGGCCGCCTCCAGCAGCAGACCTTCCTGAAGGCTGGTTTCAAAGGCCGTCAGGGTTTTGATATGGCAGCGCTTTGCCAGCAGCACATAGGACAGCAGCGTGGGGCCGAAGGTTTCAGCCCGGGCAAAACTGAGATGCCAGGTCGATGCGCATTCGTCGGTCGACAGCCGCAGCATGCTGCGCGTGAACGTTTCGAGTTTGCTCACGGGAATTTCGATCGGTTGATCGGGATCCGCCGACGGCAGAATCTGCCGGGCGGCAAAGGCTGTCGCCTCGCTGAGTGCCAGCAGACGAACGGACTTGCCCAGCCGGATGCTGTGTCCCATGAGCTCAAGCAGTTCCGTCAGCTGGTTGTCCAGAATGCCCTGAAGATGCCCGGCCGGCTCGCGGTAGGATCCGATCAGTTCAATCACGCGCAGGGCGCCGAGCCGGTGGGTATGCGAGTAGGCCACATTGCTTTTTTCGAAAACCAGCAGGTTGGTGCTGCCCGCGCCGATATCGGCGGCCAGGGTGTGCTGTGCGGGTTTTTTATCCGCGCGCAGCAGCCGCTGAATGGTCAGGTAATTCAGCCGGTTGACCACGGCTTCGTCCACGGCCTCCACCAGGATCCCGGTGGCGCTGTAGATGCGGTCGAGAACGGCCTGGCGGTTCGCGGCTTCGCGCACGGCACTGGTGGCCACAGCGCGAACGGTTTCCGGATCATCGATTCCGTATTCTTTCAGAATCCGCCGGAATCCCTGCAGAATTTCAACGCACTCCTCAACGGTTCGGCGTGCGATGCGCCCCTGCGTAAACGTGTCTTTGCCCAGATGCACCGGACGTTTCAGCGATTCGAGCAGCCGGATGGAGCGGGGACTGCCGATTTGCGCGATGGACATGCGTATGGATGCGGATCCGATATCGATGACCGCCACGGTGCGCAGGGGCTGTTTCATGTGTTGTTCCTCCGGATTTGCTGCTCTGCCCAGGCCGCTGCACCCAGTACCCCGGCGTCATCGCCGAGTTCAGCAGTTTTTACGCGGAAGGTTCCCCGGAACGGGGGCATGACATGCTCGTCGGCCGTCCGGCTGATTTCATCGGCAAAAAACTCCGGCATGGCTTCGGCCAGGCCGCCGCCGATGACGACCGCATCCGGGCCCAGCAGATTGACGATTCCGGCGGTGCCGATGCCGAGCCAGTGAGCCGCATCCCGCAGGATGCGTTCGACGGCCGTATCGCCGTTTTTTACCGCACCGGCCAGTGCGCTGCTGCGAATGGCTGCCGGATCGGTGCCGTATTCTTTCAGCAGCCACGGGGCCTGTCCGCGGCAGGCGGCTGCGGCCGCCGCCGAGGCGATGGCCAGCCGGCTGGCCATCGCCTCCAGACAGCCGCGCTGTCCGCAGCCGCAGCGCGGACCGTCGGGAACCATCTGCATATGACCGATTTCCATTGCCGAACCGATCCGGCCGCGCAGGATGGTGCCCTCATAAATGCAGGCGCCGCCGATGCCGGTGCCCGGGAATATGCCGACGGTGCAGCGCGTATCGCGTGCGGCGCCAAAGCGGTATTCGCCGTAGGTGCCGGCATCCACATCATTGAGAATGAAGGACGGACAGCCGAACGCGGCCTCCAGTTCGTCTTTGAGAGGGACATCGGTCCAGCCGAGATTGGGCGTGTTGATGAGGAGGCCCTGATCCAGATCCAGAGGCCCGGGCGCACCGACCCCGATGCAGGTGAGTCCGTCGGCCTGTACGCCGGCCTCGTCCAGCGCTTCGGCAATCACCTCTTTCATGCGCGCAAGACCCTTTTCCGCGCCTTTGGTTCCTTTGGTTTTTTTGCGGGCGCGACCCAGCGGACGAAAATCGGTGTCGTAAACCGTTGCAAACATTTTGGTTCCGCCCAGATCGAATCCAAGCCGGCAGTTCGCTTCAGAGGCCATTTGTTTTCTCCTGTTGAATCCATCCAGCATATGGAACCGCACGCGGCGAACCAACCTTTTTCCGGCCCTCTTAAAGTTCTAACACAACGCTAACAAAACGGCGGGCGGATCGCCGCAGAAAGAAATCGCCAAGCCCCGCCGACTGAGGCAGACTGCCGCGGTTATGATAAAGCATCTACGGTTTTTTCTGACGGACAAAGACAACCATTTCATGCAGTTCGTCAAATACGGCATGTGCGGCGGTCTGGCCACGGTCGTGGATATGACGGTTTTTTTTCTGTTTGCCTGGCTGGTGTTCCCGGCGCTGACCGAAACCGATCCGTTTACCGGTCTGCTGCGCTCCGTCGGACTCGATATCCGCACCGTCTCGGAAGCGGTCCGTCTGCGCAACTACTGGATCGATAAGACCATCTGTTTTCTGTTTTCGAATTTCACCGCCTATGTGCTGAACATTCTGTTTGTTTTTAAAGCGGGAAAACTCAAGCGTCATCATGAACTGATGCTTTTTTATGCGGTGTCTCTGGCTGCATTTTTTCTGGGCACCGCGGCCGGCGACCTGCTCATCCGCTTTTTCGGCCTCGACACCACGTATTCATATCTGACCGCGATGATTTCCGCCCTGCTGATCAACTATACCGGTCGGAAATTTTTCATTTTTCACGGTTGAGACTTGCGTCCGCTCTCTCCACCGGATCGGCGCAGGGAGCCGGGTGTTTTTTCAGCGCCCGGGTTCGGCCTGTTTGCGGCTTCCGTGCAGCCACCGGATGGCCGGAACCGGCAGCAGGAAGAAACGGATCAGGCCGAACTTCAGGATGTATCCGCGTAAAGCAAAACCCTGCCGGTGAGGGCAGGGTTTGCCGGGGACGGAAGGCGCGGTTTCAATGGGTCCCGTGTGCCTTCTCGCCGCTGATGCAGGCGGGGCGGATGCCTTTCTGGCCGCGGCGGTCGAGCTCATCAAAAATCTTCGTGAGGAGCTTTTTGCCGTGCGCCACTTTTTCGGTGTCATCGCTGTCGACCATTTTGTGGGCGTAGTAGATGGCGTGATGGATTTCGTAGCCGCCGAGATGCGCGACATCTTCCGGATCTTTTTGGGTGAACTCGAATCCGTAGCGCCAGTCTTTGGCTCCGGGCACTTCCAGTTCCGGTTTCCCGGGCAGCGGAATGCCTTTGGTGGCTTCGGCGAGCTCAGCGAGCACCTTTTTGGTCGCCTCGATTTCATTGAGACACCACTCGCGGTTGAATTCGCAGGTGACGCGCGGCGGCGGCGGCCAGCGGCCGTCGGAGTTGGCCGAGTTGGTCATATGGAACCAGAATTTTTCGACAAGTTCGTCGAACTGTCCCTTGTGGGTGCCTTCGACGATGGGCTGATATTTTTCTTTGTACTCGTCGCGGTTGGCCTGCAGCAGCGGCTCCCAGGCGCGGGCTTCGGGGGTGTTGGCCCAGGCGTCGGCATAGGTGCGGTGCCAGGCGAATCCGTCCTCGACGAAGAAGGGCTCTTCGACCGGCTCGATTTCGGTGCAGCCCTCTTTAAAGGTGCACATGTCGCCGATCTCAAGAACGCCTTCGATCAGTTTGGCGAGTTTCGGCCCGGCGGTCGGGTCGGATTTAAAGGTCTGGGTGTAGTCGGCTTTGTATTTGATGAAGTAGTAGCCGGTGGTTCCGCAGTATTCGGCATCGTCGGCAATGATGATGGTTGCTCCGTTGCCGTCACCGGACCACTGCTTCACATTGTCGATGTACTCTTCGACGGTGGTGCTGCCGCGGAAGTAAGAGAGGTATTTGCCGATGAGGCGGTCGGAGCGGCAGAACCCGTGGAGCCCCGGCACGATGTTTTTGAACGGGCGGTGCAGGAATTTGCAGTTCGGGTCGAGATCATACCACGGAAGATGTCCGCCCCAGTTCATGTCGCGGCAGCGGTTGCGTTCGACCCATCCGTAGTCCTTGTCGTTGCAGGTCATGTAGGATTCGAAGTCGAGGGAGAGATATTTGACGCCGGCACGGGCGAAGGCGGTTGGGACGTACTGCTTCCAGGTGCACTCGGGGTTCCAGAAGCTTTCGGCCCGCGCTCCGAGATGTTTTTCATAGACGCGCTGGGCGAATTCGCAGGACCAGTAGCCGTCCTCTTCCGGGATATTGGCCATGATGGGGTGGGAGTAGGGCGCGCCCATAAATTCGCACTGCCCGCGCTCGATGGCGGCCTTGAGTTTTTCGATCACATCCGGGGTGATTTTTGCCATCTGTTCGATCGTGTATCCCGATGCTTCAAAGATGTATTTGGCTTCCGGATAGTTTGCAAAGGTGTCGATGATCACTTCGTAGGAAGCGCGGATGACGCGTTCGTAGCATTCCGGGATGAGATAGGCGTAGTTGAGGTTGGCGTGGAACAGGGCCATGTATTTCATGTTGTATCTCCTGGTGCGGGGTTGGAAAATGAAGCGCGAATTTGAGCGGTTTGGATTGCGGATTGCAACCCTATATTTGTCTTTTTACGACCTCGTCCGCCCGATAAAATAAAAAGAAACAGAGCGGGCAATAAAAACGCCCCCCGTCCGTTATCTGCCATGAGAACAAAAACCGGAGAATCCAGCCGAATGGAACGGGACGATGCACACCTGCTCGCAGCCTATCGCAAGGGAAACACCGAGGCGCTCGGTGAACTCGTCGAGAAATACCGGCGGCCCCTGTTCGGTTTCATCCTCCGCTTTTCCGAGGGCCGCGAAGACGCGGACGAAGTGTTTCAGGAGGTGTGGGTGAGGGCCATTAAAAACATGAACCGCTACCGTCAGAAGAATCTGCTGAGCTGGCTGTTCCGCATTGCGCACAACCTGATGATTGACCGCATCCGGCGCCGCCGTCCGGAACGTTCCCTGGACACTCCGGAGCACGCCGATGGAGTGGCGCTTTCCGAACGGCTCGCCGGTGCGGGCATCGGTCCCGACGGCGAAACCGGCGGACGCGATCTGGGTCGAAAAATCGAGGCCGCCGCCGCGCTGCTTCCGCCCGAACAGCGCGAGGTCTTCTGGCTCCGCATGCAGTCCGGCCTCAGCTTTAAGGAAATTTCCAGGGTGCAGAAATGTTCGATCAATACGGCGCTGGCCCGCATGCAGTATGCGCTTTCCAAGCTTCGCAACGAGCTGGCCGGTGACTATCAGGAACTTCTGGAGGCACAGTCATGAAGATCAGAAAAATTGAACGGTGGCTTCTGCTGGAGCAGAGCGGAGAGCTCTCCGCGCGCAGGCGGAACCGGTTGGCCCGTGAACTGGCCCGCTCGCAGACGGCCCGCCGGTTGCGGGATGAACTCCGGCTGCTGAACGAGTCGGTTTGCGAGGCGGATGCGGACGTGTCGCCGCGGGCGCTCACGCGAATGAATGCCCGGCTGCGCGATGAGACGAATGCAGGAATTGTTTTTTCCAATGCTTGGAAACCGGCGCTGGCGTTCGCCGCCTGCCTCATCATGGCGCTGGGGCTCTGGACTTTCCGGGGAAAACAGGTCCCTGCCGAGACGGCCGATGTGCAGACCGAATCGGGGAGTGAGTCGGCCCTTTGGGACGATCCGCTCGGCGAGGATCTGAGTGAGTTGGAGGATCTGATTGTCGCATTGTCAGATACCTCCTTTGACATCATGGAGATGTAACCGGTCCCGTGACTGCAGGCTGCACCTGCTTTCGCCGGACAGAAAAGGAGACAGGTATGAAAAAATGGATACTGACAGGGCTGGTCGCAGGACTCACCGCATGGAATGCCTCGGCCGCCTGGTGGCCGTTCGGTCAGAACCGGGACGCCGAAGCGAACCATGCGCCGCCGTCCCGCACGGAATCGTACGGTAATCGAATGCAGAACCGCCGCCCCGGACGTCCGCGTCTGACGGAAGAGCAGCGCGAACAAATGAAGGCCCGCCGCCGGGAAATGATGGCACAGCGTGAAGCCGTTATGAAACTCGGCGAGGCGGCCCGCAACGAAACCGATCCGGTCAAAAAAGAGGCGCTGACCGATCAGCTTCGGGCCGAGCTGAATAAAGCGGCTGATAAAATGCATGCACACCACAGCGATCGTCTGCGCAAAGCGGAGAAAAAACTCGATCAGCTGCGGGTCCGCATGGAAGAGGCCGAAGCCAATCGCGATCAGATGATCGAAAAACAGGTCGAACGGATTCTGTCCGGTAAAAAGCCCGTGCCGCCGGAAGGGCGCCCGCGGGTTGGGCGGCCGTCCGGAGAATAAGGTTTCCAACGAGGGGACGCCCCGCTTCGGCGGGGCTTTTTATTTGAGCTTCAGCGTGCGAAGCACATCGCGGAAATCCTCCGGAACCGGCGCGCTGACGCGCAGCGGCTTTCCGTCCGGGCCGGGCAGAATCAAACGGCTTGCATGCAGCATCTGGCGCACGACGCTGCGAAAGAGCGGATTGCCGCGCTGCTCCCCCGCATAATCCTTGTCGCCCAGCACGGGGTGACGAACCGCGGCCAGGTGCCGCCGGATCTGATGCGTTCGTCCGGTTTTGATCCGCAGTTCCAGATAGCTGGCGTTCCTGCCGCAGTCGAGCACGTTGACCAGTGTCGTTGCCGATTCGCCCTCAATGTCGCGGGAAATGGTTTTCAGGTTGTTCGAAACACGGCCGATCACGACAGCGCGGTATAGTTTGACGATCTGCTGATTCTTAAACAGCGGGATCATCGCCGCTTTGGCTTGCGGGTTCGCTGCGAACATCACGCATCCCGATGTGTCGCGATCCAGACGGTGTACGGCACAGAGCGTCGGGCTGCCGGTTTCATTGCGCAGGCGTTCTTCCAGCGAGCGGCCGCTTCCGTTGGTGACGATTCCCGAGGGCTTGTTGACAATCAGCAGATCCCCCGCTTTTTTGAGAATTTCAATTTTGCGGGTTTTGGTTTCCGGACGGACGGTTTCGATGACATCTCCGGGTTTCACCCGGTGTTTTGCCATCCAGACCCGTTTGCCGCTCACGAACACCTGCCGGGCGTCAAGCAGTACGCGCGCCTTCTTTTTGGAGCAGCGGAAATGCGCGGCGAGCACATCGACCAGCGGCTGACCGTCCTCATGCGGTTTGACCTGGAAAGACGCGCGGCTCATCCGTCGGCATCCAGCTCTGCACAGGCTTCGGCGATGATCGCGGCGGCCCTCTCGACGTCTGCTTCTGTGATGTTGAGCGGCGGAAGCATCCGCAGCACCCGCACGGCGGTCGCCAGGGTCAGCAAACCGTTCTGCCGGCATGTTTCCTGCAGCGCAGCCGCGCTGTCATTGAGCACCAGTCCGACCATCAGCCCGCAGCCGCGCGCACCTTCAATCCAGTCGTATTGTGCGGCAATCGTCTGAAGGCGATCGAGCAGCAGCGCGCCCATGAGCGTCGCGTTTTCGAGAAGGTTTTCCTCTTCAATGGTTTCGAGTGTCGCCAAAGCGGCGGCGCAGGCCAGCGGGGTGCCGCCGAAGGTGGTGGCGTGGCGGCCGGGCTGAAAAACATCCGCGAGTTTCGGTGAAGCGACCACGGCGCCGATCGGGAAGCCGCTGCCGAGCCCCTTTGCGAGCGAGAAGGCATCGGCCTGAATATCATAATTCTGGAAGCCGAACCATTTTCCTGTCCGGCCGACGCCGGCCTGCACTTCATCGAACAGCAGCAGAATGTTTTTGGCATCGCACAGCTCCCGCAGGCCCCGGATGAACGCCGGGTCCGCGGGGACGATGCCGCCTTCGCCCTGCACCGCTTCGACGAGGACGGCGGCGGTTCGGTCCGTGACGGCTTCTTTGCACGACTCCAGGTTGTTGAACTCGGCAAAGGCAAAGCCGTCGGGCAGGGGCGCAAAGCCGGTCTTGACCTTCTCCTGGCCGGTGGCGGTCAGTGTGGCCAGTGTCCGCCCGTGAAACGAGTTTTTCATGGAAAGGACTTCATATTTCCCCTGTTCCGAGCCCCACAGCCGCGCGAGCTTGATCAGTCCTTCGTTGGCTTCCGCACCGGAGTTGCAGAAAAAGCATTTTCCGCCGCCCGCGAGCGCGGATAGTTTTTCGGCAAGCTGCGGCTGCCGCTCGTTGTAATACAGGTTGGAAACGTGAATCAAACGGCCCGCCTGTTTCTGAATGGCCTGCACGACCGCCGGGTGGCAGTGGCCGACATTGAGCACGGCAATACCGGCCAGAAAGTCGAGATACTCGTTTCCGTCGGCATCCCAGACCCTTGACCCCGCACCTTTGACCAGCGCGAGACCCGGGGCATAGGTCGGCATGACATAGTGTTTGTGAAGGGCGGCAATTTCAGCGCTGTTCATGATTCTCTCCGTTCAAAGCACGGCAACATAACGCAATCGGCGTCCGCTTGCCAATGATTATCAGGTTGATGCGCGCAGATCGGTACAGAGTGTTTAATCACAAAAGAACAAAGAGGAGGGGGGCGGCGGGCAGGACAGGGACGGGTCTTTTGCCATCTGCCTGCAGCCCGTGTTTGCGGGCCGCTTCGCCGGAGGGAACACAGAGCAGTAAAGAAATAAGGTAGAACCGTCCGCAATGCGACAGCATTTATTGACCGCAAGACGCAAAGACGCGAGGGGGTAGGAACGGCTGTCCCGGCCGTCCGCAATGTGGAGCATTTTATTAGCCGCAAAAGCCTGCCACGCCACCGGCGTGGAACGCATAGATCGCAAAAGGTGGAACGCGGTTTTTGGAGGGCCGCTGTCCCCAGCGGCCTCGGACGACGGTGACGTCGTCCCTCCATGTTTGGGTTCGCCCACCCATCCGTCCGCAATGCAACAGCAATTCATTTAGCCGCAAAAGCCTGCCACGCCACCGGCGTGGAACGCATAAGCCGCAAAAGGTGGAACGCGACCTCCGTTTATGGTGAACCTTTACGGTTCATCGTGATTCAAAGTGAACGGTTCACCGGGCGCGTTTTTGTAGGGCGGGGACCAAGACCCCGCCGCAATTCGACAGCAATTTTTTAGACGGGATGAACAGGATAGACAGGATTTTGTTACCACCCGCTACGCTGGAGGGACAGCCGAGAGGGGCAGAGGGGTAGGCTGGCGAACCCCTAACAACCGACAACCATCAGTGAACAACTGAAAGCCGTCGCAACAGCGGCGTCTTTCCTTAAAACACTCCTTCTTTTGCTTCCTGAATTCCCGTAAGCTGATCGGAAGTTTATGCGGGGTATGAGTGAACCGTTAAATGATGTGAAAAGCGTTCTGACCCTGTGGACTTGCGAACACCGTGGCAACAGGGAACGAAAATGTCGATAAATATTACTGGTCCTAAAATGTATGATTATCAGGATCTAGCATGTGTTTACTGCTATCTCCTGTTAACAAACGATGAGACAAAGGTTCAAAGTATCGTTCCCGAAGGCGGCGGCGAAGACTGCATGATCTCCCTTGCGGATGGACGAACCATTGAAATCCAAGTAAAGGGCCAGAAAAGTGAGCCTGTGACATTAGAGCACATTGCAGATTGGCTATCCCATTTTCCCAGTCGACAATCCAATAACAGTCTGCTCGAAAGGATCACTACAGACTCATTAAACCACGCTGTTTTCATTTGTGCCGAGCGATGTGCTGACAATGCATCTTGTCTGATTCCAACCACCAACATCTTTACAAAGCGTATCCCGCAGGCTTCTTTTACGACAGAATTAGTCGGTTTCCTAGAGAAACAACATCAGGCTACCAACACCAATTTAAAAAACCAACGCAACACAAACTGGGCTGAATTTCTTTCTGCCCTTGATGAACCTGCGTTATCCGAATCTGTTCCTCGCATCATCGTGCTAGAGAGGAAAGAGGGAGAGTTATTAAGAGACGAATGTCGTCGACTGCTAAATTCACGTTTTGCCATTCCTCAAGGGAAGTGTAATGAATGCGTCGATACGCTATGCACAACTCTAAAAAATCGCAAAGGTGATGGGGCCAACTTGCATGAAGATTTTGGCAGCCTAATCAATCGGTTTTCTCAGCGGAGATTAAAACCTGAAGAATATGTGAGTAGGGTCGATCTGGAGGAATCTTTACTGCGCGATTTAAAAACCAATGGATCTCTATTTATTAAAGGGAACCCAATGGCCGGGAAAACATATCTAGCAAGGGCTCTTGCAGATGCCTTGCAGGCCGAAAACTATCATGTTCAGTTAGGAAGTGATATTGATGATGCAGAGTCGTTCCTTGAAGACCCTGTGTCGGAAGAACGAGCCTTCCTTCTTGATGACCCGCTAGGTGATATTGAAAAAAAACCTGATTCACCTTCAATTCACAGAAAAATGGTTGCGATGACAGGCGCATTACGGCCCGGTCGACTACTGATCGTACCCCAGCGAGAGGACATTCTAAACGAGGCGGTATCTACGAGTTCTCTTAACTGGTTAGAGCTATCGACTCCGCCGAGTGCTTTTCTCTGCCAAGTATGGAGTATGGCTGCGACCCAATTTGATGTCCCGGCACAACTCAAAGCAGTAGTGGAGGAACATCTTGCGGATGAATCGATTAGCCTTGAAATAGGAGCTGTGGTTCATTTGGCGAGTCATCACTCAGAATTGCCTGAAGACCCTACTCGCGAAGACCTGCTTGCTATTGCCAACCAAACCGCCTTAGAGATCATGGATGCATTACGAGAACGGTGCCCAGAAGCCCTCGCTGTCACGGTCGCTCTGGCCGCTGGGGCGCAACATTCCGAACGTATGAACTTCGAAACCTTAAAATGGGTTTTAGATGACTTGGATCAAACCCTTATTGCTAAAAAGCCTTCCTTGGAAGCATCTTTATCTCTTGGAGAAGACTGCTTTCCTGAAACAGAACCAACCGGAACTCTTACATCTCAATACAAAAGAGCTTTCGATCTGCTTAGAAACCGCAAGCACATTGAAATATCAGAGTCTGGCATAGAGTTCCGTCATCCATATTTTAGGCAAGGCGGACTTCTTCTAATTGAAAGATCTACAGGGTATGAACGTCTCCGGCTGCTCAAGCTTTTAGAGAAATGCCTCTTCAGCTACGACCCTGAAACGTCAAAATCGACCGCAATGACTCTCGGTCAGCTTCTTAGGCACAACCATCAATCGGATTTGGTAGGGTTGCTTGTTTCAGGACTTGATTGCCTCTATACAGATACAAAAGAAATATGCTCCCAGCACCTAACCATCATCTTTGATGACCTTGCGAAGGAAGAGCAAAAACAACTCCTTGAATCAATAAGGACTGATGCAGACATTTGGGATTTAAAGTGGCACAGAGGCGCGCCTCGAGTGCCCATTACCTCAGGTGCAGTAAATCTTATTGATTGTTTCTTTGCACGACCTCCTGCCGACCAAGAGCTTGCGGAGCAGCAATTACTTCAAACCCAAAATCTTGAGAATGAATTGCCTAGTGCAGAAGCTCTGTCAAACGTGATTAGGTATGTCGAGAACAGCAGAGAGCATATTTCTGAACCATTACTTTCTCGATTAATGCTTTGTTCCAGTGCTCCGATAAGATCTGCGGTCATCAAGCTTTGGTTTCAAACTGATTTGGACAAGTCAGCACTAATTGAGCGCATGCGGGGAGAATCACACCCTAGAGTCGTCGTTAAATTTCTGAAATGTGCCGTTAATGCGTGGAACATATTCTTAGAGAATGAAAAAGCGAAAGCAGAATCCATCTTGAAGGATCGAGCCGAAGCTCCAGTCATAGCAACAGCCATGCTCCCCTTTCTTGTTGTTTTTGACCGCGTAGAACATGCTGGAGAGTCTCCTCCATGGCCTCTGTGGGCAGAGTTGGTCGCACGTGTGTTAGAGATTATTCCTGTTGAGGAAAGCGTCCATACTCCACGTTTATTTAATGTGTTTCGTGAGGCCCTTCCAAAGCTAAGAGCAGACGATATGGCCAACTGCTGCAATGCTTGGGTGAGTTGGTTGTTGCGGCGAATTGAAGTTTGTCTCCCGGACGACTTCTCTTTAGGGGTGGGTGACATTCTAATCACTTCGACGAAAGACAAGCCGCACCTTCGGCAAGAACTGTCACCTCGTTTGCTGGAGATTCGCGATACAGGTTCCAGATTGGCCGTTCTGTCGGACTATATTGCCAACTGGGATCTATTGGTTGAAGATGAACGGTCGCAGGTTATCTCTATAGTTAACTCAACGGGTGCTGATAGCATATGGATTCACGCACTAGTGATCACCAGACCTTCGCCTCCCCCTGTTCTCATTAAAATCATATTTGGGGAAATTAACCTTCTTGAGGAAAGTCCAGATGTAATTGTAGATCAAATGCCGCCTGAGCTACTTGCTGCCTGTGTTCGTATCTGTATTGGGGAGCCATATCCACTATGGACAATTGGTGTAAAAGGAGGCCGTGCCACCGTCTGGCCATCTGTGACCGCTGAAATCTTAAAACACCCCCATCATCCATTATTTCCAGAAGCGTTTGAGGATTTATTATTTTATGACGATGATCAGGCTATTTCTCAGGTAGTTTCCCAGCATGTATCAATTATACCCGAGCAACTATTTGATATACTGTTAAATAAAGTAGTGCATTCCACGTCCATTTTGCCGAAAGCATGGGACGCACTGCTTGCTGGATGCCCGGGCATAGAGATGCGCGAGCAGTGGATAACGCGAATGGCTGAAGCCTCTCCCGCGGTGGTTGACTCGCCGTATGAGCTAAGAAAGTGGATTATAAATGATTCAATTTTTGAATCGGTACTCAAGCTCCTGCCGGGGGATTATAATTGTATCGTATTGATTATGGGTGCTAGAAAAACGGCAGAACCTATAGATGACACTGAGAAAGCGTTAATGGATGTTCTCGATAAGAATTCGCCTCAAATTTTTGGGACGTACGATTACATAAAACAGTATTTTCAAAAAAATGGCGCTCGCTTCAATGAACTGATTTCTCCGTGTGATGACCTCCGATCTAAATCATTTGATTTGAGAAAACAGATTGCGGATGAGAAATTTATCCGACCTGAAAAAACGATCCCAAACTGGTATTTCCAATCAGAAAACCGTTGGACCGATCCCGAATCCAAAGAATCTTAATTTGCCGAAAGCAGGCCGCCTAAATCGGAGCCGGGGTCCGCTTAATTCGTAGTCGGGATCCGCCTAAATCGTGATTTGCCGGGTCCAATGTTTGGAAGAAATGTTTCCAAGGGTTGGAATCCCGCTCTTTTCTTGCGTCTTCCTTGTGCGCCATAGTTTTAACGACGGCGGATGCGCTTTTTGGCGGCTATTCATTTTCCAAACATTGGAAGTTCATGCGAGATGGACAGGCAAGATGCCCGTCCCACTTTCCAAGCCTTGGAAAAACATCCTGTTGATCCTGTTTATCCGGTCAAAAATTCTTTCTTTGCGATCTATGTCGAAGATCCCGACCCTTCGGGGTGCTCTCTCGCAGTGAAGAAAGAGAAGCCGGGAGAGGCGAAAGCCTTGCAGATTTTTGTGAGGCAGAGTATAGAAAGGCCATGCAAATTGCTTTTCCAGATGAATTAACCGAAGGGCTGGATTTGACCCCGGAACATGCGCGGGTTGATCTGGCGATCGGTCTTTATGCCGAGCGGCGTGTTACCCTGGGCCGGGCCGCAGAACTGGCAGGAATGGCACAGGCCGCGTTTCTCCGCCGACTTGGTGACCTGCGTATTCCCATGCACTATGATTTGCCCGAACTTGAAGCCGATCTGATGGTTGTGAGGGAAACGGAGTGATTGTCGTCAGTGACACATCGCCTTTAACCGCATTGATCACTATTCAGCAGATTGACCTGCTGCAACAACTTTACGACGAAGTCAAAATCCCGCCTGCGGTTGCGGAAGAGAAAAGGGGTCGAGAAAAGGGGTCGGTCCGCCTGAATCATAGTTTCGATTTAAATCCCATAAAACG
>CAZITJ010000028.1:13644-22646 GCA_964542135.1 uncultured Verrucomicrobiota bacterium | reverse complement strand
GATACATTTTCTAAGCACACCGTGGCGGGCAATTTCAGTGAGGCAACATCTGTTTTTGCAATGGATATGGATGGTGACGGTGATGTTGACTTGCTTGGCGCGGCCGAGATGATCGGAATTGGTGAAATCGCGTGGTGGGAAAATACAGACGGGCAGGGATCGAATTGGAGTAAGCGCCTTGTCAATGCAAGTTTTAGCGGCGCATGTTCAGTTTATGCGACTGATCTTGATGGCGACGGCGACGAAGATGTTCTTGGCGCGGCATGGGATGCTGATGATATCGCGTGGTGGGAAAACACGGATGGTTCCGGTCTGGCGTGGAACAAGCACACTGTGATTGGAAACTTTACTGGCGCACGTTCAGTTTGCGCCGCAGATGTTGACGGCGATGGTGACATGGATATTTTGGGCGCAGCTTCTGGTGCCGACGATATTGTTTGGTGGGAGAATACGGATGGACACGCTCTAAGCTTGAGTAAACATACCGTTGACGCTGATTTTGCCGGCGCGAATTGCGTCTATGCGGAGGATGTGGATGGCGACGGAGATGTCGATATTCTAGGTGCGGCTTCCGGTGCTGACGACATTGCCTGGTGGGAAAACGTAGACGGAAGCGGCGGGTCATGGGTCAAACATACCGTTGATGGAAGCTTTGATGCGGCAGATTGGGTATATGCAAAAGATATTGACAGTGACGGGGATATGGATGTTCTCGGTGCCGCCCGATATGGAGACAAAATTGTCTGGTGGGAGAATCAAAACGGTATTGGAACCAGTTGGACGGAACGAGCGATAGATAACAATTTTGAATGGGCTCGTTGTGTTCATGCTGCTGATGTGGATGGTGACGGAGATATCGATGTGCTCGGCGCTGCCGGAATAGCGGATGATATTACCCTTTGGGAAAACAATAATGGAGCGGGTACCAGTTGGACTGAGCACACATTGGCGGGCGGATTTGACGGGGCAAGCGCTGTTTTTGCGGCAGATGTGAATGGTGATGGTGCGCTGGATGTTATCGGCTCTGCCGGGAACCTAAAGGACATCGCATGGTGGGAAAATGAAACGCAGTTTGTCAGCACGTTCAACCCGCCTTCTCAGGAAAATGAAGTTGGCGCATGGAGCAATGTATACGCCCATGTAACCAACGAGGTATTTCGCCTGAATGATTCGACGCAATATGTTTGCACTGGGTGGATTCGCTCAGGAAACGAACCGAATGCGGGAGACGGGAGCAATACGGGAAGATTTTCAATAACTAATGACGTGACGATCACTTTCAACTGGGGAGTTACGCAATACTGGCTGCAGGCTTCCGCGGAAAAAGGAACCGTGGACGGAGGTAATCATTGGTACAATAGCGGCTCGAATGTGACTGTGACTGCCGAGCCCGTGGTGACGCACCAGTTCGCGGGCTGGTCGGGGGATGTAGATCCGGCGCAAACGAATGAAAATCCTCTCACTCTGTCCATGAGCGGTTCGCGTGACATTGTTGCTCACTTCGTTCCGCGGCAATACGAAGTGGTTGTCAGCAACCAGTATGAAACCTCGTTTGTCGAAACAGCTCCCGGAGAATATTCCACCTTCTATGCTTCGGCATGGACGAACACCTTGGATTCTTCGACGAATCTTTCCGCCTTCCTGACCAATACGGTGATTCCCGTAAACAGCACCACTCAGCTTGTTTATAGCGGATGGGTTCGGACGGGGAGCGACCCGGGTAGCGGATCGGAGACCAACACGGGCGCATTTTCTCTAACAAACGATGCGGTTATTGTCTTCAAGTGGAGGCCGCACCGGATTCTCCCCGGTTCCGGCACGGAGGCCGATCCTTATCGTATCGAAAGCCGTGCGGACTTTGATGGATTTGCCACTTCTGAGAGCTACTGGGCGCAGGGTATTTACACGCGCCTCGATACGGATTTGGATCTAGACCCCAATCTTCCCGGCGGAGTCACATACACGACGGCGGTTATTGCAATGGACACGAACAACTCTCTACATTCAGGATTTAATGGTGTTCCTTTTTCAGGGGTGTTTGACGGCAATGGTCATATTATTCGCAACCTCACTATTGATACAGCAGGCGCCGGGAATGATTATCTCGGTCTTTTTGGAAAAATTTCCGGCGCATCAAGTTGTGTAAAAGACCTTGGCATTGAAGATTGCAGTATTTCCAGCGGATCTGGTTCTTGGTATATGGGCGGTTTGTCTGCATATAACCAACGTGGCGAGATTACTAAATGCTACGCAGATGGAACTCTTTCTACCGGTGATTATTCCACTGATTTTGGGGGTTTTTGTGGATCAAATTGGGATGGCGCTATTCGAGACTGCTATGCAAGAGTGGCGATAACCGCTACTGATTCTGACATGATTGGCGGCTTTTGCGCTTATAATTATGGGGTCATAAGCAACTGCTATTCGGCGGGTGAAGTTTCCGTGTCAGCTTCTTATGTGGAAGACGTTGGCGGTTTGTGCGGCAGGAATGAAGGGACGATTTCGGCGAGTTTCTGGGACAAAAACACATCCGGCAGAAACAGCAGCGCCGGAGGAACCGGCAAAACAACTTCGCAAATGAAGACCCAATCCACCTTCACGGATGCGGGCTGGGATTTTGCCGATGAAACCGTCAACGGAACCAATGAAACATGGAGTATGGATGGATACCCGATCCTTACTTGGGAGCTTCCGCCGCCGACATACCTTCCGTTCAGCGAAACGTTCGAGAATGACGGGAACAACGCCGGCCTGCCAGGCGCATTGGATGGTCAGAACGGATGGAACGCCAGTGTCGGGGCTTCCGTGCAGACGGGTACCGTCTTCTCCGGTTCGCAGGCTTTGGAGCTAAGCAGCGGAACGGCTTCCCATTCATTCGCCGGTGCGCCGACGAACGTCTGTATCGATTTTCGGGCGAAATTCGCACCTGGGAACGTTTCCGCCCCGAATCCGACAGACACTGCGGTTGCGGTCTTTCATATTGATACCAACGGACACCTCGTAGCGTGGAGCAATACCACTCCTTTGGAAGTTACCAATGTGGTGCTCGACGCTGATTGGCATCATTTCAAGGCATATCTTGACTACAGCGCGCAAATCTGGGATCTGAAAGTCGATGATGTGCTGCTCGTCGACGATTTCGCGTTCTACAGAGCTCAGAGCCATTTTACAAAAGTTGCTTTCCGATCCGGTTCGGATCCGGCCTTTTTCGATGACCTTTACATAAGTCATTGGGCCGATGGTGATGCCGATGCGGACGGGCTGCCCGACTGGTGGGAAATTGAACATTATGGAGGAACCGGTATTCATCCGGGCGATATGGCTTCCAACGGTGTCAATACGGTTCTCGCCGCCTATATTGCAGGCATTGATCCAACCGATCCAAACGACTGCTTTACGCTTTCCCGTTTGCCGGGTTCCGTTCTCAGTTGGCACAGTGCTTCTGGCCGTGTGTATACTCTGTACTGGAGCTCTAACCTGTTAAGCGGGTTCCAGATATTGGACAGCCATCTCCCATGGACGGCTGTGCCCTATGCCGATACAAATCACATCGGCAGGAGACAAGGGTATTACAAAATAGACGTTCAATTAGAATGAACGGGCTCTCAGTCCATCATTCCAGTATTCTCCTCCCCATGTTTTTCGACACACACGTTCATTTTGACGATTTCGTAAAGGACGGTTCGCTGCAGGCTGTGCTGCAGCGGGCGGAAGATTCCAATGTCTGGAACATGGTGGCGGTCGGCGGATCGCCGGAGGCCAACGAGCTGGCTCAGCGTCTGGCCGCGGCCTTTCCCGGGCGGATTTTTGCGTCCGCGGGCTACGATCGCGACCTGGCCGGAGGCGTGGTGGACATCACCGCGCTTCAGCAGCTTGCCGCACGCCCCGAAACCGTTGCGATTGGCGAAACCGGCCTGGATTATCACTACGCGCCTGAAAAGGCAAAAGAGCAGCAGCGCCTGTTTTTCCAATGTCTGGAAATTTCCATACAGAGCCGCAAGCCGGTGATTGTTCATACCCGCGATGCCGACGAGGATACGATCGGTATGCTGACCGAATTTTCCAATGTTTGGAAAGGGGATGAGCTGCGGCGCGGTGTGATCCACTGCTTTACGCGCGATGAAGCCGCCGCCCGGGCTTTTCTCGATCTGGGTTTTCATATCAGTTTCAGCGGCATTGTCACCTTTGCCAATGCCGATCCGCTGCGTGAGGTCGCGAAGATGGTGCCTGATGATCGTCTGCTGATCGAAACCGATTCACCCTATCTCGCGCCCGTTCCGCATCGCGGGAAACGCTGCGAACCGGCTTTCGTCGCGGATGTGGCCGGCCGGCTGGCGGCTCTGCGCGATGTTTCAATTGATGAGCTGGTCCGCATAACATGTGAAAATGCAACCCGTCTTTTTGAGCCGCCGGGGGACCCGGACGGGTCGTGAGGGTTGGACCGGGCGGGTAAAATCTTGCCGAAGGGGTCACTGCGCAGTACAGTCGGCCTTTATAAACAAACGGGTTCGGAGGACTTTTATGAAAAGCGTTCTTGTGTTGATTCTGTTTTTTGCTGCCGTTGCATTTTCGGTTGAAACCGGCACGGGGACTGTAACCGGTGACCGGGTGAGCCTGCGGGCCGCCCCGTCGCTCTCGGGCGTGCTGCTGAGTCGTCTCATGAACGGCGATGAACTGGTTGTTACAGATAACAGCCGCCCGGACTGGGTCGGTGTTCAGCCTCCGGCCGACGTGAATCTCTGGGTGCATTCCGATTATGTGGACGGACAGACCGTTACGGCGGACGAACTCAATGTGCGTTCCGGGCCGAGCCTCAACCACAGCGTGATCGGGGTGGTTACCAACGGGGAGATTTTATCCGTGCGCGGCAAACTGGCGTCCTGGGTCCGGATTGCACCGGTTGAAAGCGCGACCGCATGGATCAGCCGGGATTTTGTCGCGGTGGAAATGCCCGCACCGGTTGAGGCGCTTGAACCCGCCGATCCGCCTGAAGCGGAGGTGTCGGTGGCCGAAGCCGCTGTGGAGGAAGAGGTTGTTCTGGACGAAACCGATGTCAATGTGGCTGCGCCGGTCACGCTTGAACCGGAGGTTGTTGAGCCGACGGTGAAGCAGGTGATGACGGCGGCTTCCAACACGGTGGAACAGGCACTGAAGCCGGATGCGTCCAAAGAACAGGGGTTCCTCGGGATTTACAGCGGCATCCTCCGTCCCGACCGCGGTCTGCTCTACAAGCTGATAAACCCTGCCGACGGCGCCGTGGTCTGTTATGTGCGCGGCAATTCCGCTCAGATGAAAGTCTATTCGACACTGCCGCTGAAACTGACCGGTAAAATCTACTGGGCGCAGGGGCTGAATCTGCCGATCATTGTTCCGTCGCAGCTCGAAGTGCTCGACGTCGAGTAGTGCGCAGACGCAGGTTTTTCCTGCCGGCAAATTATTCTGCTTATAGTCCCTGTTCGCGGTTAAATTTCTTTCTGTATGCAACCCGAACGACTATCCAAAATTATGGCTCGGCGCGGCATCTGCTCCCGCCGCGAAGCCGATCGCTATATGGAGCGCGGACTCGTCCGTGTGGACGGCCGCATCGTCTCTGAACTCGGCACGAAAGTTTCGCCGGACGCCCGGATCGAACTCTCCGAAGAGGGCAGGAAACGTCAGCAGGCGCAGGTCACCATTCTTCTCAATAAACCGGTCGGACTCGTCTCCGGACAGGCCGAGGACGGCTACCAGCCTGCTTCCACCCTCATCACCCCTTGCAATCATTGGAAAGAAGACCGCTCTCCGCGCAAATTCAACCCTCGCCAATTGCGCGGACTCGAGCCCGCCGGCCGGCTCGACATCGACTCCACCGGGCTCCTCGTTCTCACACAGGACGGACGCATCGCAAAAAAAATCATCGGCGAGCACTCAAACGTCGACAAAGAATATCTCGTCCGCGTTACCGGCAACCTTTCGGAGAAGGGATTAAAACGTCTCAACCACGGACTCAAACTCGACGGCAAGCCCCTCAAGCCCGCTGAAGTCAGCCGGCAGAACGAAGACCAACTCCGGTTTGTTCTCCATGAAGGGAAAAAACGGCAGATCCGCCGCATGTGCGAACAGGTCGGACTGCAGGTCACCGGTCTCAAGCGCATCCGCATCGGGAAGGTCGTCCTCGGCGCTCTGCCGCCCGGTCAGTGGCGTTACCTCGGTCCGAATGAGTGTTTTTAAGGCGGCCGTCCTCCCGGGGGCGCGCAAAAAAAAGCCCCCGGAATCTCCGGGGGCTGGATCAGCGGACCGGCGGGATCACCAGCTCGATTTGGTCATGCCGGGGATCAGTCCGTTGGAGGCCATTTCGCGCAGTGTGATACGGGAAATGCCGAATTTGCGGTAGACCGCCCGCGGCCGGCCGGTGACGCGGCAGCGGCTCTGAATGCGAACCGGGTTGGCATTGCGCGGCAGTTTGCGCAGTTTGTCATAAGCCAGCATGCGCTCCTCATAGGGCGTTTCCGGATTCGCGATAATTTTTTTGAGCTCCATGCGCTTGGCGTAATGCTTGTTCGCCAGCTTCATGCGCTTTTCATTTTTGGCAATACTGCTCTTTTTAGCCATACATTCGTCCTCAAATTGATTCAGCAAAGAGGGGATAAAACAGCAAAAGCCCCGTACGTGCAACTTTTTTCTGCCGCAAATCAAGGAGACTTTTTTGGTTTATAGACCGCGGGCTTTTCGGCAAACTGCGCTTTTAATTGGTGGTCAAACCCGGGAGGGGGAACAGCGTATGTGCGGAGTGGTTGGATATATCGGACAGAACGATGCGGCACCCATCCTGCTTGACGGACTCAAGCGGCTCGAGTATCGCGGCTACGATTCGGCCGGGATCGCGGTGCTGGATGGAGAGAACATCGGCCGCGCTAAACAAAAGGGCCGTCTGGCCAACCTGGAATCCATTCTGCAGCACGATCCGGTCAACGGGTCCTGCGGGATCGGTCATACGCGCTGGGCAACTCACGGGGTTCCGTCAGAGACGAATTCCCATCCGCATTTCAGCTCGGACGGATCGATTGCCGTGGTGCATAACGGCATTATCGAAAATTATGCTGAACTGCGCGATGAGCTGGCCGGAAAGGGGCATGAATTTTTATCCGATACCGACACCGAAGTGGTTCCCCACCTGATTGAACAGGCGATGAAAGAAGGCGCGAAAACGCCGCAGGCGGCTGTGCAGGCGGCTTTGCAGCGCCTGCGCGGCGCCTATGCGCTCGGCATCCTGTTCCGCAGTGATCCGTCCGCCGTCTATTGCGCCCGCAAAGGCAGCCCGCTGATTATCGGGCTGGGCGACGGCGAAAATTTTATCGCCAGCGATGTGCCCGCCATTATCAACCGGATTTCGAAGGCCGTTTATCTCAACGACGGAGAAGTGGCCGTTCTGCACGCCGACCGCGTTGACGTGTTCACCCTCGACGGGGACGCGGTGATCCCGGACGTCAAGGAAATCACGTTTCAGGCCGAAGATGCCGAATGCGCCGGGTTCGAAACCTTCATGCTCAAAGAAATTCATGAGCAGCCGCGGATTCTGCGTGCCCTGCTTAAAAAGCATGTGGGAGAGGACGGCCGCATTGATATCGGATCGGGCCTGCATCCCGATTATTTCCGTAAACTCAACCGCATCATGATTGTTTCCTGCGGAACGGCCTATCATGCCGGCATGTACGGCAAGCTGCTGCTGGAAAATCTGACCGGGATTGCTGTCGAAACCGATCTGGCCAGTGAGTTCCGCTACCGCGACCCGAAAATTGATCCCGGGACGCTGGTGATTGCCGTCACGCAGTCCGGCGAAACCGCCGATACACTGGCTTCGCTCCGGATGGCAAAAGAGTGGGGCTGCCGTGTCTTTTCCATCTGCAACGTGGAAGGCAGCAGTATTGTTCGCGAAAGCGATGCCGTCTTTTTCACCGAATGCGGCCCGGAAATCGGCGTGGCATCCACCAAGGCCTACACGGCCCAGCAAATGGCGTTTTCGCTGTTTGCCCTGTATGTGGCCGGTTTGCGCGGAAATCTGACACCGGAACGCATCGAATGCTATCTCACCGATCTCAACGACGTGCCCGATGCGGTCCATTACGTGATTCAGAAAAAGGAAACCATTCAGAACATCGGCGAAAAACATCACGACGGCCCGAGTTCACTCTATCTCGGCCGCCGCTTCAATTTCCCCACCGCGCTGGAGGGTGCGCTGAAAAACAAGGAAATCTCCTATCAGCACGCCGAAGGATACGCCGCCGGAGAGATGAAACACGGACCCATTGCACTGATCAACGACTCGCTGCCGGTCATCTGTATCTGTACGAAAACGGCCGATGAAGTATACGAAAAAATGCTCTCCAATATTAAGGAAGTGGAGGCTCGCAACGGGCGCATTATCGCCGTGGCAACCGAGGGAGACAGCGAAATTGCCAACCTGACCGATGACATCATTTATGTGCCGCCGGTGCGTGATGAATTTTCGCCGATCGTCAATGTTGCCGCACTGCAGCTGCTGGCCTATTATGCAGCCCGGGCCCGCGGTACCGATATCGATAAGCCCCGCAATCTGGCGAAAAGCGTCACGGTCGAGTAAATCGCCGCGCAAAACGGTTCTTGCCGGCGGCTTTGGCCTTGATTCGACAGTTGGCGCCTACATACAATGGTCTGCTTAAAACACAAAGGAGTTTGATCGATGAAACTGAATAAAAAAGATAAAGCCGGGCTGTCCATCGGCAGCCAAACCCTGGACTGTTCCGTCTATGAAGGCAGCGAGGGCGAACGGGCGCTGGACATCAGTCGCTTGCGCAAGGAGACCGGGCTGATCACCTTCGACCCCGGCTATGTCAACACCGGTTCCTGTGCAAGCAATATCACCTTCATTAACGGAGAGCAGGGAATCCTGCGCTACCGCGGATACGACGTCGCGGAGCTGGCCGAAACCTGCGAGTTCATTGAGGTGGCGTATCTGCTGGTCAACGGAGAACTGCCGACCCGCG
>CAZITJ010000028.1:0-13544 GCA_964542135.1 uncultured Verrucomicrobiota bacterium | reverse complement strand
TGCGAGTTCATTGAGGTGGCGTATCTGCTGGTCAACGGAGAACTGCCGACCCGCGCGCAGAAGTCGGAATACACACGCCTGCTGAATGAGCATTCGCTGATTCATGAAGATATGATCGAATTCTTTCGCCATTATCCCGACCATTCCCATCCGATGGTCGTGCTTTCAGCCATGGCGGTTTCGCTCTCCTCCTTCTATCCGGAAATGACCGACAACTACAAAGAAGAGCTCGCGATGACGGTCACCCGCCTTCTGTCCAAACTGCGCACCATTGCCGCGTTTTCCTATAAAAAAGCAATCGGGGAGCCGTCCGTCTATCCGCGGCATGACCTGAAATACTGCGAAAACTTTCTCAACATGATGTTCAACTCTCCTGTTCGCGAAACAGCGTTCAACCCGGTGATGGTCGAAGCGCTCAACAAACTGCTGATCATACACGCTGATCACGAACAGAACTGTTCGGCCACGGTTGTTCGCGCGGTCGGGAGCGCCGGAGCCAATCTCTATGCGTCAATCTCGGCGGGAATTACCGCGCTGTGGGGGCCGCTGCACGGCGGTGCCAATCAGCAGGTCATTGAAATGCTGCAGGCCATTTACGACGACGGCGGCGATGTCGATAAAGTCATCGAAAAGGCCAAAAACAAACGCAGTCCCTTCCGCCTCATGGGCTTCGGACACCGCGTCTATAAGTCCTACGACCCCCGCGCCAAAATTGCCAAAAAACTCTGTAAAAAAGTGATCGAAACCATGGATCAGAGCGACCCGCTTCTCGATATTGCTCAGGAACTGGAGGAAAAAGCGCTGGCGGATCCCTATTTTCAGGAACGCGGGCTCTATCCGAATGTCGATTTTTACACCGGGCTCACTTATCGTGAAATGGGCATTCCCACCGATATGTTTACCGTCATGTTTGCCATCGGCCGGCTGCCCGGCTGGATTGCCCAGTGGATCGAAATGAAAAAAGATCCCGCCTCGCGCATCGCCCGCCCGCGTCAGATTTATACCGGACCCAATGCGCGCAAAGTGGTCCCCATTGATCAGCGCGGCTGAAGGAGTTTCTCGTGCACATCGACCGCCATTTGACCGACGAAGCCCGGCATAATCGCCTGGAACTCGCTTTTCTGCAGTCCCTGGCCCGGCGGTTGCCGGACGACACAGAGATTCTTCGCGCACTGGCCGATCTCTACACCCGCACCGGTTCATATGCCGAGGGCCTCTGCATCGATGAAAAACTAAGCCGCATCTGTCCCGGCGATTCGCTCGTCTGGTACAACCTCGCCTGCAGTCTGGCGCTCTGCGATCGAACCGACGACGCCATTGAGGCTCTCGGCCGTGCCGTTGAACTGGGATACGACGACTACGAATGGATGAAAAAAGACGACGACCTGGCCGCTCTGCGCGGCGATGCCCGTTTTGAATCCATCCTGGAATGGATCTACGATACCTTTGAACAGATTTCCGATAACAGCGACTAGGAGGAACCGATGAGCCGCTCCCTTCTGTGGGCCCTGCTGCTGATAGCCGTGTGTGTTCTGTTCTTTATCTTTACAGACGGCAGCACCACCATTGAAATGTTCAGCTTCGCGCTGAAAATGAAAACATCCATCGCACTGATGTGTTTTACCGGTATCGGGATTGTCATTGGAGTGCTGCTCAAATGAACGACGGCAATCTCATCGCTCCGGAGGCCGTCGTTCATCCCGGATGCCGGATTGAAAATTCCACCCTTGGTCCCGGATGTGAAATCGGCGCGCAGGGACCCGTTGTTCTCGAAAACTGCCGGCTCGGGCGCGGTGTCAAACTCCACGGCGGATATTTCAACGGCGCCGTTTTTCTCGACGGTGCCAACATGGGCCCCGGTGCACACGTGCGGGCCGGCACCGTTCTCGAAGAACAGGCCGGCGGCGCGCACACCGTCGGCCTCAAACAGACGGTCCTGCTGCCCTTTGTCACGCTCGGCAGCCTCATCAACTTCTGCGACATTCTCATGGCGGGCGGTACCAGCCGGAAAAATCACTCCGAGGTCGGCTCCTCCTACATCCATTTCAACTTTACACCCAATCAGGATAAAGCCACTCCCTCGCTCGTCGGCGATGTGCCGCGCGGCGTGCTCCTGCGTGAAAAACCGGTCTTCCTGGGCGGGCAGGGCGGGCTCGTCGGCCCGAGCCGCATCGCCTTCGGCACCGTCATCGCCGCCGGCGGCATCTGCCGCAGAGACATCCTCGAAGAAGGCCGGCTTCACGTTCCCGCCGCGCCGCCCGAGAAAACCATTCCGTTTGAGTCCGGCCGCTACGGGAATATCGGGCGCATTGTTCACAACAACCTGGTCTATATCGGGAACATCCGGGCCCTCAAGGCCTGGTATCAGCACATACGCGTTCGCTTCATCCGCGACGAATTCGATCAGGCCGTCTACGACGGCGCACTCGTCAATCTCGATCTCATCCTCAACGAGCGCTTCCAACGATTGGAAAAACTGATCGGGCAGGCTGAATCTGCATCCAATCCTCTATCCGAAGGGTGGATCGATCACACCGACACGGTCGCAGGCTCCGGTCTGATGGATGAGATCGAAGACGCCGATAAAAGCGACTACCTCGCCGCGATCAAACATCTCAGTGAACCCGCCCGCGCCGCCGCCGTCGAATGGCTCCGGAGCATCGTGGACCTAACCGCTGAAAAAAACCGGATGGATCCGATGTGAACGCATTCCCGAACGCCCGTCAGACCCGTTTCCGGCGGTGAGCCCGACGAATCCACTGCAGAAGGGTCACCGCCGCGACGGCCGGAACGGCTCCGCTCAAATCCGTCAGCAAATCCGACCAGCCCGCCTCGCGGTCGGGCGTGATCATTTGCAGGGTCTCCGTGGCCGCTGCAAAACACGTTAAACCGGCGGTCAGCCAAACGGCTCGATACCAGAGTCGCGGCGGTTCCAGCCAGCAAAAACCCGCCAGGCAGCCCAGCAGCGCGAAAAGGACCCGATGCCCGGTTTCATGCGCCTGATCCATTTCCCGGGCGGGCGTCCGTGCCGCCGTTTCCGGCTCAGACGCAGACGCTGCGGAAACCGCCGGCGTCTGCTCTGCTTCTGCAGACTGCCGTTCATCAGTGTGCGGCTCAGGCGCCCGCATCACCCGTTCCGACAAAACGGATTTCCCGCTGCGAATGGCGTCATCCAGTGCTTCGCCGGGCATCACAATGCCGGCCAGGATCAACAGGGTCAGCCCGGTCGCCGCCAAACCGCTTTTTTTCCGCCAGGGACGGAGTCGAAACAGCCAGAATCCGAAGGTGCTCATCCACAGCACCGCGAAGGCCGTCCTCCACCACGGCGCCGACGTGCGCGGACGCACCGGAACCAAAGAGACATCATCAATATACAGTACGCCGGCAACCCCTCCGTTTTCAATATGAAGGTGCGCATCCATCACATCGTCAGGAACCGGGAAGACGTTCGAATACATGTTCCAGCCGGAATCCTTCCGCAGGTTGACAATGCCGTGCGAGACGCTCCACATCCCCTTGCCCTGTCTGTCACGGTAATAGAACAGGGCTCGGGGAATATGATAGCCCAGTCGCCCGCGAACAATTCCGTTCGCCTTGGCACGCAGCGATGCCCGGAAGGCCGGCGTGTCTGCCGGCGTGCGGACGGTTCGGCGCAGAATCCCGTTCCGGCCGGACGTCGTGTTCAGGACCACCCCGGCCGAGTTCCTGAACCCGCGCTGCTCTGTATGGCGAACCAGATCATTCCATCCGGTCCACTGCGTCTGCCAGGCCTCGCCTTCAAACCCGCCATCCGCAATGCGCTCCGCTCCGATCGGTTCCCACGGATCATACCGGCTGAAAAAAAGAGTCATTCCACCGATGATCAACACGGTGAAAACAAACGCGGTCCACGGGGGCGTTGTCCGGCGGCACCTCATCGCAAAACAATTGCAGAAGTTTCTTTTCAGCGGAAGGTTTATCCCTGAAATTCAGCACCATGAAACCCGATTTGCAATCCTGTCAGGCGCTGGTATTCGATTTGGACGGTACGTTGATTGATTCCGAGAAATATCATGTTGAAGGATTCGCCCGGGCGGTGGAGGCATTGAGCGGGTACTGCATTACCGAGGCGGAACGTCGCGAATTCTTTGAATCGCACACCACGGTCTTCACGCCCGTGCTGGCCGATCGCCATGGCCTGACTCTCGACGCACAGCAGGTGCTGGCGCACAAGCGCGCGCATGTCCGCGACCATTTTAAAACCGAGGTGTTTCCGGATGCCTATGCATTTATTCAGCAGCAGCGCGGTCGCTTTCGCCTGGCGCTGGCGAGCAACTCGCCGTCTCATTTTGTGCACGCCGCACTCGAAGAGGCCGGGCTCGCCGACTGCTTCGAAGTGATCTGTACCGCCGACGATGTGACCCGTCGCAAACCGGATCCGGAAATGTATCTTTTAACACTTCAGCGCCTGAGTCTTCCCGCCCATGCCGTGCTCGTTTTTGAAGACAGTCCGCCCGGGGTGCGCGCCGCACAGGCCGCCGGCTGTCCCGTATGGATGATCGAAAACGGAAGCGGTCGCATCGTCGAGGGCATGGACAAGGTGGCCTGGAGGGATCTAATGTGAAAACAACCCCCCTGCACGCAGAGCATATTGCCCTGGGCGCGCGGATGGCCGCATTCGGCGGCTGGGATATGCCGATTCAGTACGAAGGCATTCTTGCCGAACACACGCACACCCGCACAAAAACCGGACTCTTCGACATCTGCCACATGGGCGAGTTCGAGTTGACCGGGCCGGCCGCGGCCGCCGATCTCGAACGGTTGCTCACGATGAAAATCTCGACACTTTCTGTCGGACAGTGCCGCTACGGCTTTATGCTCAACGAGCAGGGCGGGGTCCTCGACGACCTTACCTGCTACCGCCTCGGTGAAGAACGTTACATGCTCGTCGTCAACGCCGCCACGCTCAGCGGCGATGCCGAATGGATTCAGGCGCACCTTTCGCCGCAAACCGTTTTTACCGATCGCTCCGGTGAACTGGCCAAGCTCGATGTGCAGGGACCGCAGGCTCGCGCGGATATGGAAGCCGTCATCGGCAGGTCGCTTCCGGATCTCGGATATTTTAAGGCAGAGTTTTTCCAGTGTTTGGAAACGGACATGCTCGTCAGCCGAACCGGCTACACCGGCGAGCTGGGGTTTGAGCTCTATTTCCCGGCTTCGGAGGCAGTTCGACTCTGGCGCGCGCTGCTCGCCAATGAAAACATTAAACCGGTCGGGCTGGGGGCACGCGACACGCTCCGTCTGGAAATGGGTTATTCACTTTACGGACACGAGCTCACTGCAGATCGAACCCCCGCCGGTGTCAGTCGCGGCATGTTCATTAAAAAAGATGCTGATTTCATCGGTCGTGAGGCGGTTTTCCAGGCATTGGAAAATCCGACCGGCCTGCTGGCGGCGCTGGAGTTTAAAAGCCGCCGCGCGGCTCGTGCCGGCGATAACATTTTCCAGACAGAGGAAGAGTCAGCCGTCGGCGTGGTCACCAGCGGGTCCGTTTCGCCAAGCCTCGGACACGCTGTGGCGCTGGCGCTCGTACCGCCGGATGCCGCGCAGCCGGGAACGGTTCTGAATGTCGAAATCCGTGGAAAACGGTTCCCCGCAACAGTCACGAATCTACCGTTCTATACGGATGGAACCGCCCGCCGTTAATGATCCGTGCAGAGACCCTTTCTTTCGCATGTAAAGATCACACTTCATGAAGTGTGAGAAAAAGGTTCCTGACGGCAGCAGGCCTCAAGGGCTTTTGAAAGCCCTGATTGTTGAGGGATAATGCGATAAACGTTTGCGGTTTCCGCAAGGATCCCGCGTGCGATTAATTTGTTTAGATGGCGGTACAGTGCCTGGCCGGATATGTCACAGGTCTTGATCAGTTGTTCGAAGGTTTTCGGCTCGGTTTGCAACGACTTGACAATGTCTATGCGGCGGGGATGTGTATATGCCGTAAAGATGTGAATCAATGCGCCTTCTTGCACCCGGGAGGCTGAAATCCTTTTTTTGAGTGGTTTGAACAGGATCGACGCATAGGAGGACTCCTTGAAGTTGCTTATATGGTAGTACACCCATTTGCTGACAGGATTCGGGTTGATAAAATCGTGTTCATGAAGCAATTTTAAGTTCTGAGACGCAACGGTTTCGGAGAGGCTCTCGATCTTTGCAATATCGCTTACACACAGAACAGGCTTTTCAATAAGCCGGCGAAGAATTCGCAGACGAGTCCGGTTCGCAAGGGCGCGGCATGTTTTCCAAAGCGGTTGATTCATATCGTTTCCTTTTTTCTCACACTTCATGAAGTGTGAGAAATAAAAGAGATGAAGTACAGCAAAAATTCTGAAGATAGGGTGGAGGAGGTCTTTAGTTGTCTGCGGCAAGTTTCGCCCGGTGGCGGGTCCGCTTGCGCCAGTCGCGCGGCGTCATGTTTCGATGCTCTTTGAAGCAGCGGTTAAAGCGGGACAACGTGGAAAATCCGGAGTCATGGGCAATGTCGGCGATGGGGCGGTTGGTGTTTTCAAGAGCGCGACAGGCTGTATCCACACGGGTTTCGGCCAGATATTCCCGGAAGCGCAGTCCGGTGCTTCGGTGAAACAGCCGGCTCAGGTGTTCGGGGCTTACACCGAGCGACCGGGCAGCCTGTTTGAGATGAAGCGCGTCGGTATGATGTCTGCGAATGTGATCGCATGTTTTTCGCACGAGCACCGGCAGGGCATGGGCTTCTGAATGCAGACCGGATTCGAGCTGACGAATGGCATCGTGCGCATACAGCGCCAACGTCTGCCGCCAGGCTTCGCGCTGTTCAGGTGTTTGCTGCGGGAGAGCCTCCCAGCTTTTTGACCAGAGGCTCCAGGATACCGTCGAGCCCTGACGCGCCAGTCGTGTCCAGGCAGCGCGTCCGGTTTCATGATCCGGTCCGCCGCCTCGGCACGCCGAGAGCATGAGGTAGCCGATGGTCTCTGTTCCCAGAGACAGCCGATGCACCACTTCATAATAGCCGCAGTCGGTTGTGGCGGAATCGTCGCCCGCCAGCAGAGCCTGCCGGTTTTTCTCCAGCAGCCGACGGGTTTCCTCCTGTTTCTGGAGCAGAAGAATAAAGGAGTTGGCCGGTTGGCGGGGAGCCGTCAGTGCAACGTTGCCGAGTGCATCAAGAAAACAGCAGTCCATGCCGCAGAGCAGGGGGAAGCGACCCATGACCGCGGCAAAATGTTTCGACCGCAACAGCTTGTTATAGATTGATTTAGCAACAATTTTCGGCATAGCAGCAATCTGTTAGCAAAAAATGATATCAAAAAACAGTCAAAAATATCGTTTGGTGATCTATTTTATCAGAAATAAATCGGGAGAATAGCCCGCAAGAAAAACAAGGAGGATCTCATGGACAAAAAACTGATTATGAAACGGTTCAAGCTTCCCGCGGATGCGGAGGATGTATTGATGAATGCACCGAATGTTATTCTGGCGCGCAGTGTCGAGCAGCTGAATGAGCTGGCATTGGCCGATGTTGCCGAGGACGGTTTTCACCATGTCTCGTACGAGGTGCCGGGCAAAGGACCGATAGAAGAAGTCAAGGTCTGTAAAGTGAAAAACGGGATTGCTGCGAACTATCTGGAGCCGTATATGCGTCGTCGCGACCCGGAATGCATGGTGATCGGCGATGAGGAGCCGACCGACAAGCCGACGTTTCTGGAACGGTTCGGCAAACATTTTGATCCGTTGCGCAAAGAGACGCTCGAATGGCTCAAGACACAGGATCTGGCCTGTTTTGCCTTTACGGCCGGCATGCCCGGCAAGGGAACGGATGCGATGGTGATTGCGCCCGCCAATGCCGGCTTTTTTGCACTGGGGCTGGCGATGCTGCAGGGTCTGATGCCGCCGGAAGAGCTGCCGACCGATTTTGAGCCCAAGGCTATTATTTATGTGGCGCCGCCGTTTCGGCATTCGCATCTGGATGGCAGGCAGCTGGTCGTGCACAACCGCAAGCCCGGCATGCACGAACTGTTCAGCTATAACCTCTATCCGGGTCCGAGTGCAAAAAAGGGCGTTTACGGGGTTCTGCTGACGCTGGGCGAAAAGGAAGACTGGATCACCATGCACTGCTCTGCGGCGCAGATTGTTACGCCGTACGACAACCGGGTCGGCATTTCTCACGAGGGGGCCAGCGGAGGCGGCAAAAGTGAAATGCTTGAAATGCCGCATCGTCAGGAAGACGGGCGGTTGCGTTTGGGTAAAAATCTGGTGACCGGCGAACAGCGCCATCTCACCATTCCGCAGTGCTGCCACATCCGTTCCGTGACCGATGACATGGCTCTGTGTCATCCGTCGCTCAACAAGGACAACGGCAAGCTGACACTGATGGATGCTGAAGAGGCCTGGTTCGTGCGCGTGAACCATATTGAGCAGTACGGTGCCGATCCGCATCTGGAGCAGCTGACGATTCTTCCGAAAAAACCGCTGCTGTTTCTGAATATTGACTCGCAGCCCGGCTCGACCGCTCTGATCTGGGAGCATATCGAGGATGAGCCGGGTGTGCGCTGTCCCAATCCGCGTGTGATTATTCCGGCTGAAACGGTGCCCGGTGTCCATCGTGGAACGCTGGATGTGGATATTCGGTCGTTCGGAGTGCGCTGCCCGCCGGCAACCCGTGAAAACCCGTCCTACGGCATCATGGGGCTGTTTCATCTGCTGCCGCCGTCACTGGCGTGGCTGTGGCGTCTGGTGGCGCCGCGCGGGCATGCCAACCCGAGTATTGTCGGGACCGAAGCCATGTCGAGCGAAGGGGTTGGTTCCTACTGGCCGTTTGCGACCGGCCGGCGGGTGGATCAGGCCAACCTGATCCTGAAGCAGATTCTGGACACGCCGCAGGTAAGATACATTCTGGTTCCGAACCAGCATATCGGAGCCTGGAATGTAAGCTTTATGCCGCAGTGGATCACCCGCGAATACATGGCGCGGCGCGGCGGAGCCCGGTTCAGCCGCGATCAGGTCTCGGCCTGCCGCTGTCCGCTGCTCGGATGGAACCCGAATTCCATCTCCGTGGAAGGCCAGAATGTGAGCAAGGAGTTCTTTAAAGTGGAAACGCAGGCTGAAGTAGGGGCGGTGGCCTACGATCAGGGGGCTGCGATGCTGCGCGACTTTTTTATCAAGGAGCTCTCGCAATTCATTGTTCCGGATCTGCTGCCGCTCGGCCGTGAGATTATTGATTGCTGCATGAATGGCGGCAGCATTGAGGACTACAACGCGTTGATTCCGCACGAAACCATCATCGACGATGAGTAAGTTTCCATCGAACGGAAAGGAGGCGCTGTATGAACCCGATGGATCAGCTGGATGAGGCCCGGATCGGTGTGGTGATGGGAAGCACCTCCGACTGGGATACGATGAAGCACGCTGTCAAAATCCTGAAAGAGTTCGGCGTGCAGCACGAAGCGCTGGTGGTGTCGGCGCACCGCACACCGTCCTGGCTCTGCACCTATGCGGAGTCTGCCGAACAGCGGGGGTTGAAGGCGATTATTGCCGGAGCGGGCGGGGCGGCCCATCTGCCCGGCATGCTGGCCGCGCACACGCTGATTCCCGTGCTGGGGGTGCCGGTAAAAAGCAGAGCCCTTAGCGGCCTGGATTCGCTGCTGTCGATTGTGCAGATGCCCGGCGGCATTCCGGTGGCCGCGCTGGCCATCGGAGCGTCCGGCGCAAAAAACGCGGGCCTGCTGGCGGTGTCCATGCTCGCCGGTGAGGATGCCGGCCTGCGCGAGAAACTGCGCGTGTTTCGTGAGCGGCAGACCTCTACGGTGATGAAAAACTGCAGGCTGGATACGGAGGACGTGTGAGTCTGTCCGGAAATCGGATTCGGGATCTTTCCCGGCACCCGCTGCCGACGGCCTCCACACTGGGCCTGTTCGGCGGCGGGCAGCTGGGCCGCATGTTTGCCAAGGCGGCGGCCCGGCTGGGCTACCACGTGCATGTGTTTGCTCCGGAACGGGAGAGCCCGGCCGCAGAAGTCAGCGCCCGACATACCTGCGCACCCTATGAGGATCTCGATGCGGTCAAAGTCTTTGCGCAGTCGGTCGATGCCATCACCTATGAGTTTGAGAACGTACCGGGCTTCACCGTGGAAACCGCGGCCCTGTATGCCGCGGTTCGTCCGCACCCCGGTGTGCTGTCGGTTACACGCAACCGGGTGAAGGAGAAAAGCTTTCTGCAAAAGCAGGGCATTCCGGTCACGCCGTTCAGGGCGGCTCATTCCGCGCGCGAGCTCGCTGGAGCCCGAACGGACTTCGGGTGCCCGGCGGTCATCAAAACCGCGGCCTGCGGTTATGACGGCAAGGGACAGGCCCGGGTGGATACCCCCGATGATGCGCCCGCTGCCTGGGCGGCCATCGGCAGCCCCGACGAAGCCGTTGTCGAAAAACGGATCGTCTTTGAGGGCGAGTGCAGCATGCTGGTCGCCCGGGGGCATACAGGAAAAACCGTCTATTTCGGGCCGTTTTATAATCAACACAGAAACCACATTCTGGATGTGACCGTATGGCGGCATGACGACAACACAGCGATCGCGAAGCAGGCCCGTGAAATCTGCGCGGAAACCGCGCAGGCGCTGGATCTTGACGGGATGATCTGCATCGAGTTTTTTATTACTGCCGGCGGACTGCTGGTCAACGAAATTGCTCCCCGGCCGCACAACAGCGGCCACCTGACGCTGGAGGCCTGCTCGATCAGCCAGTTTGAGCAGCAGGTGCGCCTGGCGGCAGGGTATGAACCGCAGGAGCCGGTCGCGCGGGCTCCGGCCGCCGCCATGGTCAACATCATGGGCGACCTCTGGGAACAGGGGGAACCCGACTGGGCGGCCGCGCTGGCCGATCCGGCCGTTTGTTTTCATCTCTACGGAAAATCAACCGCCCGGCCGGGACGCAAAATGGGGCATTTTACGGTGCTCGGGCCAAGTCCCGAAGAGGCGGCCGCCGTCGCGCTTCGGGCCAGGAGCAGCTTGACGGGCTGCCATTGCACCCCCCGGACCGAATGAATTCTCCACGCTGCATGCATTGTCCTTTGAACCGGGTCGACGGACCGGCTTTCTCTGTTCGTTTTATTCCGGGGACCCGCCCGTTTGCTGAATCAAAACCATCGCCTGCTTTGACGTTGAACCGTCGGGGATCGGCATGGTTCAGCGGCGGCGTTTGCGTTTGCCGCGGGCCGGTTTGCCGGTAAAGGAGGGCCGGGGTCCTTTGGTTTTCCTGCGGGCTTTCGGCCGGCGCGGCACGGCGGGGGCGTCTTCGCCCGCCAGTTGGAAATCCACCAGGCGGCGGGCCATATCCACCCGCACGAGATCCACCTCCACGGTGTCGCCGATCTGAAAGATGCGGCCGTGGCGCTGCCCGACGGCGCGGGTTTTGGTCTCGTTCACTTCATAACGGTCGTCGGTGATGGAGGCGAAGGGAACCAGACCGCGCTGGAGCGTGTCTCCGAGCTCGACGATCAGTCCTTTGCCGAGAATCCGGATAATACACCCGTTGTACGGACCGGTTTCGCCTTTGTAGAGCCGGGCGTTGTAGTATTCGGTGCGGCGCAGCTCAATGCTCTCTTTTTCGGCCTCATCGGCTTCGGTTTCCCGCGCGGTGCAGTGCGCGGCCATTGCCTGAAGGTCCTGTTCCGGATAGGGCGGCCTGCGGTTTTCCTCCAGCGCGGTGAGCAGGCGGTGGACAATCAGGTCCGGGTAGCGGCGGATGGGCGAGGTAAAGTGCAGATAGTCGTCGAAGGCCAGTCCGAAGTGTCCGGCCGCTTCAATGGAATAGCCTGCACGTTTGAAATTTTTCAGGATGGCGAGGCTGGCGGCGTATTCAAGCGGCGTGCCGGCGGTTTTTTCAAGCACGCGGTTGATGTCCTCCTTCGACTGCGGCAGGGCGTCGATTCCCAGCGCCTGCAGTTCGGCGCCCATCTGCGCCCATTGCTCGTCGTCGGGTTCTTCATGAATGCGGTGCACGGCCTGCCGTTCGGCTTCGTTAAGCCGGCGCGCAACGGCAATGTTGGCGAGCAGCATGCACTCTTCAATCAGCTGATAGGCCTCCCTGGCTTCCCCTTTCACGATGGACTCCACCCTGCCGTCTTTTCCGAGCAGGCATTGGATCTGCGGGGTATTGATTTCCAGCGACCCGGCGGCGACCCGGCGGGCGCGCAGGGTGCGGACCAGCGGCCGCAGCGAATCAAGCGCCGTACGCACCGCCGAGGGGATTCCGGCGTGTTCATCCCCGTCAAAGTGCGCCTGCACCTGATCGTAGTTGAGGCGTGCGTCCGAGTGAATAACGGAGCGGAAGCTGTCTGCACCGGTCATTTCGCCGTCTGTATTGAGCGTAATTTCAACTGTATGTGCGAGCCGATCCGTGTTCGGGTTGAGGCTGCAGATACGGGTGGTCAGTTCCGGCGGAAGCATCATCACCACGCGGTCGACGAGATAAATGCTGGTGGCACGGTGCCGGGCTTCGTCATCGATGGCGCTTCCGCGCGGCACAAAGTGAGCCACATCGGCGATGTGGACGCTTAAGATGTATCCGGTCTTCGTTTTTTCAAGCGAAACGGCATCATCGAAATCGCGGGCGGTTTCGGGGTCGATGGTAAACGTCAGCCGATCGCGCAGGTCGCGGCGGTTTTTGTGATCTTCAGGGCGCAGTTCATGCGGAACCCGGTGTGCTTCCTCCAGGACGGCCGCGGGGAAGCTTTGTTTGAATCCATGGGTGCGCAGGATGCACTGCATTTCCACATTGGGGTCGTCGCGATGGCCGATATCCTCGATCACGGTTCCGGTCAGCGGTTTGAAGGGGTCGGTCCATTCGTTCAGCGTAATGACCACCTTGTGATCTTCGGCGATTTCTTCGAGGCCTTTTTCCCGGCCGCTGACACGGATGTCCCGGCCGAGGCGCAGGTTGTCGGGGATGACGTAGGCATAATACGGGCTGCGGCGCAGCAGGCCGACCACGTCGGTGGTGCTGCGTTCCAGCACCTCGATCACGCGTCCGTCCGGAAGCTGATTCGAAAACGTGCGTTTACGCGGACCCTTTTTGGTATCGGGAAGAAGCTCAACCGCCACACGGTCTTCGTGCAGGGCGCACTTCATATGATCGCGCGAAATGTAGACCTCCTGCCGGCTGTCGTCGGACGTGAAGATCCCGAAGCCTTTTTCCATGATGCGCACCGTGCCGGTCTGTCGCGGCCCGCGTTTGGCGGGTGCCCAGCGGTTCTTGCGCAGGCAGACGACGTCTCCGTTTTTTTCCAGATCGATCAGTGCGCCGCGGAGCCGGTTGCGTTCGCGTCCGCTCAGTCGCAGCGCCTTGGCGAGGTCCGGGCGTCGGAGGGGGCGGTAGCGTGGTTGATTCAGATGATCCAGAATGCGTTGTTTCAGCGGTTGTTGAGGCATGCCGGCAAGCTTACCGGAAGAACGACCGCGTGAAAGGTTTTTCAGAGAAAGATGCAGGCGGATTTTTATCGGCGGGCGTCCATCTGGGTCCGGACGGACCCGACTGTGTGCGGGG
>CAZITJ010000027.1:6976-24587 GCA_964542135.1 uncultured Verrucomicrobiota bacterium | reverse complement strand
CAGCCCCGCTCTAAAAGGATTCAAATGAATGTACTGTCCCACCTCCCTGAAATATCCCTGGTTGGAAGTTTCGACGGGAAGCGCTTTATATCGTCCCTGAAAAAGATGCCCGTTTCGATTAAACAGCGAATGAAATCGCTGAGTATAGGTCCCCTGAAACCATTTCATTCCTGATACCAGATTCGCCTCCGGCGTCTCAAACAACAGATGATAGTGGTTCGGCATCAACACATAGGCATGTACAATCCAGCCTGTACGTTCACATGCCTCTTTGAGCGTTGAAAGAAAAGTTCTGAACCCGGCGTCCGAAACAAATATATCCTGCCCGTTATTTCCCCGGCACATCACGTGATAAACGGCTCCGGGATACTCATGTCTTAATGCTCTGGCCACAACCCGAAGAGTAAATCGATTAAAATAGCTACTGCAAGAAAAATGTTACAATGTACGGGCTGACCCCCATACTTGGGTATAAAAAATCGGGGACGGGCATTTTTTCCGCCGCCGGTCATGGTATAATGCCTGATTGTGGATTTGGAACATTCCGGGAGCGTTATGAGCGGCAAATGGATTACAGTGACGGGCGCGCGGGAGCACAATCTCAAAAACATCAATGTGCGCATCCCGCGCAACAAGCTGACGGTGATCACGGGCCTGAGCGGCTCGGGCAAGTCGTCGCTGGCCTTCGATACGCTGTATGCCGAAGGCCAGCGAAAATACGTTGAAAGCCTCTCCGCCTACGCCCGCCAGTTCCTCGAACAGATGCAGAAGCCGGATGTGGACACCATCGAAGGTCTCTCGCCCGCCATCTCCATCGAGCAGCGCACAGCGGGATCCAATCCGCGTTCCATCGTCGCCACCACGACCGAGATCCACGACTATCTGCGCCTGCTGTTTCCAAGCATTGGAAAGGTTCACTGCCCCTCCTGCGGGAAACCGATCCAGCAGCAGAGCGCGGAGAACATCACCGAACAGCTTCTGCAGATTCCGGAACTCACGCGCGTCATCCTGCTTGCCCCGCTGGTACGCGGACGCAAAGGGAAGCACGAAGAGGTGTTCGCCGCCGTGCGCCGTCAGGGTTTCGTGCGCGTACGCGTCGATGGAGACATCATTGAGCTGGACGACGCGCCCGATCTCGAAAAAAACAAAAAGCACACTATCGAAGCGGTCGTTGACCGGCTGGTGATCGCCGATACCATCCGAAGCCGCATCAACGACTCGGTCGAAACCGCGCTCTCCACCGGCGACGGCCTGCTGATTGCCATGATGCACAACGGTGACGACGACTGGGAAGACCGGCTGTACTCGGAAAAGAACGCCTGTCTGGACTGCAACATCAGCTTCGAGACCTTCACGCCGAAGCACTTTTCTTTCAACAGCCCGTACGGTGCCTGCCCGGTCTGTCACGGTCTCGGCAATATGCTGACCTTCGACGAAGAACTGATCGTTCCTGACGAAACCCTGCCGCTCGAAGAAGCCATTCATCCGTGGCGGCGCGGCGGGCGGCGGGCCATCATCTACTACAAAAAGCTGCTGGCCGCCGTCGCCGACAACTGCGGTGTGGATCTGCGCACCCCGTTCAACGAACTGCCGGTGAGCATTAAAAAAATTCTGTTCTACGGCTCCGACGAGCCCATCACCTACACCATGCGCCGCCGCAAGCAGCACAAACCCTTCGAGGGCATCATTCCCAACCTGCAGCGCCGCTACACGGAAAGCGACAGCGAATGGACACAGCAGCGCCTGCGCGCCTATATGGGCAACCGGCTCTGCACTGCCTGCCACGGCGCACGCCTGCGCCCTGAAAGTCTGGCCTGCACAGTCGGCGGCAAAAACATTCACGAGCTGTGCCGGCTCTCCATTGAAAAATCCGCCAGCTTTTTTAAAACGTTAGAGTTGTCCGCAGAAGAAACCCACATTGCCAAAGATATAATCAAAGAAATCCGATCACGGATTTCTTTTATGATGGATGTGGGGCTGGACTATCTCACGCTCGACCGCGAAAGCGGAACGCTTTCGGGCGGCGAAGCCCAGCGCATCCGGCTGGCCACGCAGATCGGCTCGCGCCTGACCGGCGTGCTCTATGTGCTTGATGAGCCGAGCATCGGCCTGCACCAGCGCGATAACGACCGCCTGCTCGGAACGCTGAAGGAGCTGCGGGACCTCGGCAACACCGTCGTCGTCGTCGAACACGACGAACAGACCATCCGCGAAGCCGACCACGTGATCGACCTCGGCCCCGGCGCAGGCGTTCACGGCGGCGAGGTCGTCTTTGCCGGAACACCGGCCCGGCTGATGAAGGCGAAAAAGTCGCTGACTGCGCAGTACATGCGCGGAGAGCGCAAAGTGAACGTTCCAAACGTTCGCAGCAAACCGGCCAACGGTTATCTCGAGGTGCGCGGCGCGGCCGAAAACAATCTGAAACGCGTCAACGCAAAAATTCCGCTCGGTCTGTTCACGTGCGTCACCGGCGTATCCGGTTCGGGAAAAAGCACGCTGGTGGACGATGTGCTTCGCCGCGCCCTCTTCCGTCGCTTTCACGGGTCCAAAGAACGGCCCGGAAAACACAGAGAACTCCGAGGCGTACAGAATATCGACAAGGTGATTGTCATTGACCAGTCCCCCATCGGGCGCACGCCGCGCTCCAATCCCGCCACCTACACCGGCGCGTTTTCGATCATCCGGACCCTGTTCGCGCAGCTGCCCGCCTCCAAAGTGCGCGGCTACGGGCCGGGACGCTTCAGCTTCAACGTCAAGGGCGGCCGCTGCGAACACTGCACCGGCGACGGCCTGCTGAAAATCGAAATGCACTTTCTGCCCGACGTCTATGTGACCTGTCCGCAGTGCGGCGGAAAACGCTACAACCGCGAAACGCTGGACGTGCGCTACAACGGAAAGAATATCTCGGACGTGCTTGAGATGACCATCAATGAATCCTGTGAATTCTTCGACGCCATCCCCGGCGTGAAACGCAAACTGAAAACCCTGCGCGACACCGGCCTCGGCTACCTGCGCCTCGGACAGCCTGCCACCACTCTCTCCGGCGGCGAAGCGCAGCGCATTAAGCTCTCCGCCGAGCTGAGCAAAAAAGCGACCGGCCAAACCCTCTACATCCTCGACGAACCGACCACCGGCCTGCACTTCGCCGATGTCCACAAACTGATTGAGGTCCTGGAAACGCTGCGTGATGAAGGCAACTCCGTGCTGGTGATCGAACACAACCTGGACGTCATCAAACGCGCCGACTGGATTATCGACCTCGGCCCCGAAGGCGGCGAGCGCGGCGGAAAAATTGTCGTTGCCGGTCCGCCGGAAAAAGTCGCCCAAACCACCGGATCCTATACCGGAAACTATCTGACCGAAATGCTGTCACATAAAGAGTCCGGCACCCACAAAAGCGATGCTTTTGCCGCTTCAGCCCGATCTATTAACTGAAACAAAACGATGACCCGTAATTGCCCCATCTGCAATAATGCCGCTGACAACTGTATTGCCATCAAGTACATCGCGACACATCCATGGGAATTAGTCCGATGCCGCTGCTGCAGATTTGTTTTTCTACGGAACCCGCCAAGCTACGAAACGCTGGTTTCGGATTTCTCCTGGGACAACACATATGCCGCAGAAAAACAATTACGCCGGTCACGTCAAACCCGGCCGGAAAAAAGAATCCGTCAGATGCTCGCCGGCATCAAAAAAACGTGGCAGCGCCTATTCCGAAGAAACAAATTGCGTTTCTTGACTCATGCCACCTTATTATCGGGAGACCACTGTATCGATCTTGGTTCTGATACCGGCTACAATGCGGCCCTGCTTCCGGACGGCATCACGCCTGTCGGGATCGAAATTTCCGCTTTTCTGGCGCAGAAATCAACCGAGCGTTTTGTGTCACGAGGCGGCAGCGTGATCCATGCACCGGCCCTGCAGGGCCTCCAGTCATTGCTCTCCAACAGCTTTGGCGGAGCACTTGCCATCAGCTATCTTGAACATGAATGCTGCCCGAATGCTGTCCTGAAAGAGCTGCATCGTGTATTGCGGCCTTCGGCTCCGTTGATCATAAAGGTTCCGAATTACGGATGCTGGCTTCGTTTTGCGCGAGGCCGGCACTGGAGCGGATACAGATTCCCTGATCATGTCAACTATTTCACCCCCGAATCCCTGACTCGCATTCTGCGCCGGAATGGTTATTCAATACAGAAGTTCGGCTTCACAGACCGATGCCCCACAAGCGACAACATGTGGTGCGTTGCAAAAAAGAGTCCGGCTGAAGTCTCCGCGTCCATCTGAACGATCAAAATGAATACGGGCACACTTCACGAAGTGTGCCGTTATAAACATGTCCCAACGAGATGATTTTCACCGGAAGTTCAAACCGGCACAACGGGATTGAAAAACACACTCCCGTCCGCATGAATCGAAGCGTCCCGGAACACGCAACGTGCAGACCCGCCGGATCTATTTCTGATACCAGGTTCCGTTTTCGTTCTGAAACCAGCGCCCGGCAGGTGCCTGCTCGATAATCTGCAGCGCACGGCGGCGCGCCACAACCGACGCGGCAACGCCCTGACTTTCTGCGATGGCGGCATACACCGCCTGACGGTCCCTGTTTTCAGCGTTCACCAGCTCTTTGTGTTCCGGGCTCTGCCGGACAAATCCGAGAAGCCCGTCGGCGGTTTCCCCGAGAATCCCCGCTTCTTTGAGCTGCGTGATCTGCGGGACGCGGTCCAGCATTCGTTCTTTTTCTCCGGCGCCAAAGGCCGCTGCACCCAGCAGCAGGGTTATAACAAACAACTTCAACACGGTTTTCATTCTGCTTCTCCTTCAGCGGTTTATTGCGCCTCTGCGGCGGCTTCATCAATATCATCAAAAAAGTTGTCCAGTTCGCGATCGACCCTCAGGTTTACATCCAGCGTAATGTGAATGGGCTTCACATCATGCGTCATGTCCACCTGATGGCTTGTGCGGCACCCGCCGAGCAGGAGAACCGTCACCAGCATGCCGCCTGTCCATTGTTTAATCATACCGGCCCCCTTGCTTACTGCATCTGTTTCCATTTCCGCTCTGCCCGGGAAGCGTACCAGAGAAGCTGATTAAACGGCACGCTTAAATTGATTGTAAATCGCATCGGCCGGCGGGTCCCCTGTCCGTCACCGGAAACCCGCACATAGGCCTGCCGGCGTTCATCATAGACGTAGGGGATGTCCTGCGCCGGACGGCCGGAGAGCTCCATGGAAACAAGCAACGTATCGTCCACACTGTTGAGTGTCAGCGTGATCCAGTCATAGTCGAACTGTTTCAAGGCTGCGGAAATCATGCCGATCTGACCGGCCTGCAGCGATTGGGCGGGAAGCAGATTGCCGACGGTTTCCGGGGCATCAAAGGACAGGGTTCCGCCGCGCCCCGGGGTGGTAAACAGAAACCCCTGATCGATCTCCACAGACGCCCCGGTTAAACGAACCGGCAACCGTCCGTTGAGTTCGCCGCCGACCGATACGCCTTCCAGCCCGAAAGCGGTCAGCAGCTGTTCCAGCGAAAGACGGTCACAAAAGACGTTCACCGCCACCTCCCGGCGGTTTACTCCGCAGCGCGTATTGAAGAAACTGATCCGCCCGCTGCACCAGTCTGCGCTCAGGCTTTCCAGAAACAGGACGCCGGCGGGTTCCAGCTGATAATCCGCCCGCAGGTTTTCGAGCAGCATGCCGCCGGCGACCACGCGCTGAACGCTCAGGTGCTGTTCGGGCAGAGAGCGAAACGAGCCGGAAACATCCAGTGAACAACGGGTCGTCAGCTGATCGACCTGAATGTTTCGATCCGGCAGTTCGATGCGACTGAACGCTGCGAAAACAGCGATTGATCCCTGCGCGCCCCGGCCGGAGGCCTCCATGCGCAGTTCTCCCCGGGCCCGGACGCCTGCCAGCGCCGGATGAAGAGCATCCAGTGCAGGCGTTTCATCGTCCGCCGCGGAAAACGGAAGCCGGATCGACGCCTGCCATACGCAGCCGGACGCCCCCTGCTGCAGGCCGGCCTGCAGAGAAGCCGTCAGCCGTTCATCAAAAAGCGGAATCCCGGCAGACAAACATGCGCGGGAGCCGCGTGACTCTCCGTTTATCTGAAACGGCCCGGTCTGCAGAGGCCCGATCTGCACCGGCGAAAACCGGGCAGACAAACGGGCCTTCAGTCCGCCGGGAAGGCGCTCCACCGGTTCCACGGAAAACCGTCCGGCGAGCTGAAGCATTCCGCCTCCGGACAATCTTCCGGAAACGGATTCCAGGCGTTGATTCAGGAGTCCCGGAAGTGAATACCGCAGTTCAAGCTCCTCCATCCGAATCTGCACGCCGGGCGCGACTTCCAGCACAAATCCGCCGGCCTGCAGCCGTTCGGCGGAAACCGCAGCAACCTGTCCGCCTGAGACCGGAAGTCCGGATATCGATCGATAGGCCGGCCACACCCGGTTTGCCGCCCACCGCAATCCGGCGGGAAGAAAAAACAGCGCACCGGCCAGAAGGCCTGTCACGAGAAAAACTCGAACCATCCATCGTTTTTTCATCTGCGTCCGGTTTCCGTTACAGTGAAGTGAACCCTATGCTGTACGGCTTCTGTACGCACCGGAAAAGGCGTGCATTCAAGGCAGGCCGTCCGTTTCCGATCAACCCGACTCATCGGCATCCGTACGAAACGGTGAGGCAGGCAGTTTTTCGCGATTATAGAGATTGCCGACGGGATTATTGGCCCAATTGTAGCGGACCGCCACCGGCGCGGCAACCTCAGAGGAAGAAAACACCACGGTATGGCCGTCGATCCGGGCGTCGGCCCGGTACCACAGAAACGGACACAGTTTTTGGTTTAACCTTTGAAAAACTTCTGAGACTATACGCGCTCATTTTTCATTTACAACTCAACTCCGGAGAACAAAACATGGACTGGTTAAACCTGAAAAATCGTGTTGTGATCGTGACCGGCGGCGCGTCCGGCATCGGAAAAGCCTGCTGTGAGGAATTTGCCGCCTGCGGCGCCTCGGTCGTCGTCGCGGACATCACCGACGAAGCGGGTCAGGCGGTTGCAGAAGCGCTGCCCGGCGATCATCTGTTTGTCAAAACCGACGTCACCTCAAAAGAGAGCGTCGACGCCATGGTGCAGGCAACCCTCGACAAATACAGCCAACTCGACATTCTGGTCAACAATGCCGGCATCAATATCCCGCGCCTGCTGGTTGATCCCGCCGGCAAAGAGGAAATGACCGAAGCGGTGTGGGACAAAGTGGTGGCCATCAATATGAAAGGGATCTTCCTCTGCGCCCAGGCCGCCGCCCGCGTCATGCTCAGGCAGGAAAACGGCGGAGTGATCATCAACATGGCGTCCGAGTCAGGCTCGGAAGGCTCGGAAGGCCAGAGCGTCTACGCCGCCACCAAAGGCGCCACCTACAATCTGACCCGCTCCTGGGCCAAAGAGCTTGGCAAACTCGGCGTCCGCGTCGTCGGCGTCGCCCCCGGCATTCTGGAAGCCACCGGCCTGCGCTCCGAAGAATATGAACGCGCGCTGGCCTATACCCGCGGCCAGACCGTCGAAGAGATGCGTGCCAACTACTCCGAGAAATCCATTCCGCTGCAGCGCTCCGGAAAACTGGCGGAAGTCGCCGGCACCGTCTGCTTCCTCGCTTCTGAACGCGGCGGCTACATCCACGGAACCACCGTCAATGTATCCGGCGGAAAATCACGCGCTTAAGTGAAGGAAAGCAAACATGAATATTCACGCTCTGGAAAAACAGCTCGACTCGTTTGACCCTGCCGGGCGCCGCGCAGCGCTCGAACAGCTGATTGCCGACGGCCCCGCCCCTGCTCCCGAAGGCGAGAACGTCAACATGCACATCCATTCATTCTTTTCCTACAATGCAGAAGGCTGGTCGCCCTCGCATATCGCCTGGGCCTGCAAACAGCACGGACTGCAGGCCGCCGGAATCATTGATTTTGATGTACTGGACGGCATGAATGAGTTTTATGCCGCGGGGGAGGCACTCGGACTGCGCACCAATGTCGGCGTCGAAACACGCGTGTTCTACCGCGAATATGCCGATAAAGAAATCGATTCGCCCGGCGAGCCGGGTGTTCATTATATCGACGGGGTCGGATTCGCCAAAAGCTTCCCGGAAGGCTCCCCGCAGGCTGAAACGCTGGCAGCCTACCGGCAGAACGCACAAAACCGCAATATCGCCCTGATCGAACGCATCAACCCGCACGTGCCCGATATTGCCATTGATTACGCCGCCGACGTGCTGCCGCTTTCGCCGTCCGGCACACCGACGGAGCGCCACATCATTTCCGCCTACGTCACCCAATCCCTGAAAGCCTTTGAGGGCGAAAAGCGGACGGCCTTCTGGGCCGGGATCCTCGGCATTGAACCCGCCGAGGCAGAAACCCTGCTCAAGGACCGCCCGACCATGGAAGACAAAGTCCGCTCCCGATTCGCCAAACGCGGCGGTCTCGGCTACAGGCAGCCGACCGAAGAGACCTTTCCGCCCATGGAGGATTTCTGCGCATGGGTGGCGTCCTGCGATGCCATTCCGATGGAATCGTGGCTCGACGGAACCAGCGACGGCGAAAAAGACGCGCAGGCCATTCTGGAGTGTTCCGTCTCCAAAGGCACACAGGCCTTCAGTATCGTCCCCGACCGCAACTGGAACATCCGTGATGCCGAGGCCAAAGCCGTTAAGGTCGCCAACCTGCGAACCGTCGTCAGCCTGTGCGATCAAATGGACATTCCGATCAACATCGGCACCGAAATGAACAAGCGCGGTCTGCCGTTCGTCGACGATCTGAACGGCCCGGTACTCAGCGAGTTCAAGCAGAGTTTTATCCGCGGCGCCCGCATCATGGTCGGTCACGCCCTCTGCACACGCTTTGCCGACTTTCCCTACGTCGGAACGGCCGCGGCAGCGGAATTCGCCGACCGCAAAGCGCGCAACGACTTTTTTGCCGCCGTCGGCGCCCTGCCCGCCGTTTCAGCCGCACGGGCGGATCAACTGCGCGACCTCGGTTCCGAAGCCGCCCGCAGCGCGCTGTTTGACTCGGTCCGGGCCGGCGCATGGACCCTTTAAAACCCGCACCCCGTAAATCATCGCAAAGCGAAAAAAGGATTAATATGAAAGCAGCTCTGGTAAAAGAAAAAGGCCTTGTTGAAGTGGAAGACGTCCCGAAACCGTCGCCGCAGCCCGGCGAAGTGATGCTCAAAGTCGACGCCTGCGCACTGTGCGGAACCGACCAGCGCGTCCTGCGCGGCGAAAAAGCCATCGATGTGCAGATTATCGGCCACGAAATCGCCGGAACCGTCGCCGCCGTCGGCGAAGGGGTTAAAGGGGTTCAGGCCGGGGAACGCTATGCCGTGCAGACCGTAATCGGCTGCGGGGAATGCCCGCCCTGTAAAGCCATGCGGCAGAACCTCTGTGAAAACAAATTTAAAGCGATCGGCTACGCCTTCGACGGCGGATTCGCCGAATACATGGTGATGCCCAAAGCCGGCGTCGATCAGGGCTGCCTGATCCCCATGCCGGAGGATATGACGCCCGCCATCGGAACCCTGCTGGAACCGCTGAGCTGCTCCATCAACGGACTGCGCTGCATGCCGATCGAAGAAATGGAAACAGTCGTCATTTTCGGCGCGGGTGTCATCGGCGCTCTCAACGCGCTGGTCGCCCATGCCCGCGGAGCCGGCGAAGTGATTGTGATGAACCGGACCCGGCCGCGCCTGGACATCATGAAAAAGCTCGGGCTGCCGGTCGATCACCTCGTCAATCTCGAAGAAAACGATCCGGTGGAGTGGATTACCGAACACACGAACGGCCGCAAAGCAAACGCGGTTATCCTTTCCGCCTCCGATAAATCGCTGGTCCCCGTCGGCATGAACATGCTGCGCCGCGACGGGCACCTGTCGCTCTTCGCCGGCATGAACAAAGCCGAACCCTGCGAATGGATCGATGTCAACCTGATTCACTACGACGAGCTTCATCTGCACGGCGCCAACAGCTCCGTGCGCCGCGACTACGTTGAAGCCGTCGAAATGCTTTCATCCGGCCGGATCGACGGCAACTCGCTGATCACCCACACCTTCAAGCTCGACGAGTTCAAGGAGGCGATGGAAACACAGCGCGACCGCGCATCGGGCTCAATGAAAATCATTATTGAACCGTAAAAGGAGTCCCCCATGTCTCTGTTTGCAACCTATGCCGACGAAATTCAGCAGTTCACCAAAGTCACCGGCAAACTGGCCGCCAACATGTACGTCACCGGATACGGCGGCAATGCGGCCTGGAAACTCGAGGACGATCTGGTGCTGATCACCCCGACCATGATGAACAAAGGGGAAATCACCGAAAAAGACGTGGTCTTTATCAACATGGCCGGCGACATCGTCGAAGGAACCCGGCGGCCGACCGGCGAGCGGCCGATGTATATCAAGTTTTTCAATGACCGCCCCGATATCAACGCGGTCATCCACTGCCATGCGCCCAGCGTCTGTTCCTTCGCCATCATGGACGGCCCCAACCTCCTGATGCGCCCGTTCTTCCCGGAAACCTCGCACGAAGTCGGCCCGGTGCCGGTGGTGCCCTACGGCGAACCGCTCACACAGCAGCTCGCGGACAACTTTGAACCGTACATCCGCAAATACAACAGCTTTATCATGGAAAACCACGGACTGGTCACCATGAGTCCTGAAGGCATTGAATACACCATGATGAACGTCGAACTGCTCGAACAATCCGCCTATTCGATTCTGCAGGCGATGGCGAGCGGCCGTCAACTCAAAGAGCTCACGCGTGAGGCCATCGAAGGGCTCGACAACGTGATGAAAGAACGCAACTGCCCCATGTTCGGCGCGCCCGGTGAATACGACTCCCTCGTTGAGCTTTACTTCTAAACCAAAAAGGAAACCCCATGACCCATTCAACACAGCAGGCCGTCCAGCTCGTCGGACCCGACAAGCTGATCCTCAACCGCGAAAAATCCGTTCCCGAACCCAACGACCACCAGTTTCTGTGCAAAGTGGTTGTCGTCGGACTCTGTTTCTCAGACCTGAAACTGCTCAAACAGTTTTCACAGCACCCCCGTAAATCCAAAGTTCTCGAAGGTGCATCCGACGAACTGCTGGCGGAAAACCCGTGCTACGTGCCCGATGAAACCCCGACCGTCCCCGGCCATGAACCGGTTGTTGAAATTCTCCGGACCGGATCGGCCGTAACGCACTTTAAACCGGGTGAACGCTACTTTATTCAGGCCGACTGGCGGCACCTTCCCACCGCCAACTCCAAAGGCGCCTTCGGCTATAATTTTGAAGGCGCGCTTCAGGAATACGTCCTGCTTGATGAACGGCTGGTCATTGATCCGGCCGGTGAGTCCATGCTGCTGCCCGCCCCCGCAGGCGAACGCTCCGCATCTGCTTTCGGGCTGGTCGAACCCTGGGCCTGCGCGGAAGGATCCTATCAGGCCGGCGAGCGCACGCGACTCACCGAAAACGGGCGCCTGCTGGTCGTCTCCGACACCTGCGCCGGCAAAGGCCTGCTGGACGAGCTGTTCGCTGAATACGGGCATCCGGCCGAGGTCGTTAAAGTCTGCCCCCCGGGCGCCGAATGCGCAGGCGATGCGCAGACCGTCGAGGCCGTTGAAGATGATGCCTTTGACGACATCATCTACTTCGGTTCCAACCCCGACACGATTGCAAAGCTCCCGGCCAAAGCCCGGCTGAATGCACTGCTCAACATCGTGCTCTGCGGAGAGTCCATCGGCAAACCGGTATTTACTCCCATCGGCGATGTCCATTACCGCGGATTGCGCATCATCGGCACCCCCGGAAACAACCCGGCAGAGGCCATGAAAAACATTCCCGCCACAGGCGAACTGCGCGAAGGCGATGCCGTCAATATTGTCGGTGCCGCCGGGCCCATGGGGGTCACCCATGTCATCCGTCACCTCAGCGTCGGCATTCCCGGCACCTCGGTCTATGCCGCCGACCTCAGCGATGAACGGCTGGCCCTGCTCAACCGCCTCGCCGAACCCGTTTCGGCCGCCACCGGAACGCCCTATCATCCCTACAATCCGAAAACGGCCGCCCCGGACGTCGCCTTCAATTATCATGTCATCATGGCCCCGGTCTGCGCTCTCGTCGCCGCGGCCATCGACAACAGCGCGACAAACGGCATCATCAACGTATTTGCCGGAGTGGCCGCAGGCAAAGGCGGCGACACCGATCTCGATGCCTACATCCGCAAAGGCCTGTACATGTTCGGCACCAGCGGGTCGCTGATGAGCGACATGCGTATCGTGCTCGACCGGGTCCAGAGCGGACAGCTCGACACCAACGTATCGGTCGCCGCCGTCAGCGGACTCGACGGCGCGGTCGAAGGAATCCGCATGGTCGAGCGCCAGGAAATTCCCGGAAAGATCATGGTCTATCCCCGCTGCAAAGGACTGGGGATCACCCGTCTCAGCGAACTGGAGCAGGCCCTCCCGGATGTCGCCGCCAAACTGGCGGACGGCGTCTGGACCAAAGAGGCCGAAGAGACGCTTTTTGACCTTTTTTCATAAAACCCGTCTCCAGCACTCCGGCTGGTTATAAGCGCAATATTCTTCCCGTGAAAACACACCTGATCAGGTGTGTTTTCATATTCATGCAGATTGTTTGTAAATAAGTTTTTATAAAAATAATTTTACACACCTCATTAGGTGTATAAAATAACCGCATGAGTAAATTGCAGCCGACTTTATGGCGAACCTGCCGCGTGCTTGCCAATGAAACGCGGCTCCGACTTCTCTGGACCGTTTTTGAAGATGACCAACTGAGTGTCGCCGAACGGGCCGGAGCCTGCGGGATCCAGGAAGCATTTGCCAGCACACAGCTGCGGGCCCTGAATGCGCGCGGTCTGATTACGCCGAAACACGCCGGCAATAAACTGTTCTACCGCGCCGAAGCCAACCAGTCCGTACCGCATGCGGGCGACCTTTTACAGGCATTGCGAACCGTCCGGTCGCAGAACATGCCGATGAGACGCATTATTAAAACAGCAACCGGGTTTACCCATCCGCGCAGAATCGTTCTGGCCCGCGAACTGTCGAACAGCGAGCCGACCGGTTTAAAAGAACTTGCGCAGCGAACGCAGATACCCGTTCCGGCACTGCGACGCCATCTAAACAAACTGCGCAAGCGGGGTTTTATCCGGCAGCATCACCGAACGTACCGGCTGAATCAACCGCACAACAATGCGCTGGCGCACAGACTGCTCCGCATCGCCTGCACAGAGCCCCCGGAACAGTAAGAAATTCAGTTTTTATTCGACCTCTTCGGGGTCGCCTCGTAGTATGCATTTTCCATCTTACAGCAAGACAAATTATGCAGAAACAGGACGTCCAGCTCTTTCTCGACATCTACCGTCACATGCTTGGATCGCGCAAAGCTGACGCGGTTCAGGCGGACGCCGCCCAGCGCGGGGAGGCCTTTTTCTATGTTCCCTCTTCGGGTCATGAGGCCATCGCGGCGCTCGCGCCGCATCTGACATCAACCGACTGGCTGCACTGTCATTATCGCGATCGTGCACTCATCCTCGCCCGCGGCGTTACCCAGCAGGAACTGCTGCGCGGACTGCTGGGAAAAGAAGGTTCACCCTCTGAGGGCCGCCGCATGCCCGGCTTTGCCAACAGTCGTGCGCTGCGTCTGCTCAGCGCCCCCACCGGTGTGGCCACCAACGCCCTGCAGGCCGCCGGCATCGCACAGGCCGTTAAGAGCAAAGGCGAAATCGTCTACTGCGGCATCGGCGACGGCGGCACGCAGGAAGGCGAGTTTTTCGAGGCGGTAGCGGAAGCCGTCCGTTCGGAACTTCCCCTGCTTTTCGTCGTTCAGAACAACCGCTACGCCCTGTCTACGCTCTCCAAACATAAAACCTTTTTCTCCCGTCCCGACGGCGAAGCCGACAGGTTTTACGGCATTCCGATCCTGCGGGTCGACGGGACGGACGCCGTCGAAACCCATCGCGTGTTCGGCGAGGCCGTTTCCAAGGTCCGCAAAAACCGGCCGCAGATCGTCATCATGGATATCGAACGGCTGACCAGCCATACCAATGCCGATGATCACACCCTCTACCGCACCGCCGACGACATCCGTGCGATGCACGAAAAATCCGATCCCGTTCTGCTTCTGGCCGAAAAACTGATCGAAGCCGGCATTCCCGAAGAGACACTCAAAGAGATCGAGCACGAAATCAATCGGGAGCTCGACAACGCATTCAACGCCGCGCGCAAAGCCGCCAATGCCGCCACGGAGTTTTCGGCAAAAAAACCGATGTGCAGCTCCCATGAAGAACAGCGCGACGACGGCAGTGCCTGCACCATGATCGAAGCCATGCGCAACGCGCTGCGCGCCCGCCTCGGCAGCGATCAGAATGTCTACATGTACGGCGAAGACCTCGAAGATCCCAAAGGCGATGTTTTCGGCCTGACCCGCGGCCTGAGCACGGATTTTCCCGGACAGGTCATCAACTCCCCGCTGAGTGAAGCCACCATTGTCGGCGCGGCCATCGGCCAGGCCCTGACCGGCCGCAAGCCGGTCGCCTGCATGCAGTTTGCTGATTTCATGCTGCCGGGCTTCAACCAGATTGCCTCTGAACTCGGTGCCATGTGGTGGCGCAGCAACGGGCAGTGGGAATGTCCCGTCATCCTGATGGCTATCTGCGGGGCCTATCGTCCCGGCCTCGGGCCGTACCACGCCCAGACGTTCGATGCCACCTTTGCGCACATTCCCGGACTCGACGTCGTCATGCCCTCGACCGCGGCCGACGCCGCCGGCCTGCTCAACGCCTCGTTCGAGTCCGGCCGCCCGACGGTGTTCCTTTTTCCGAAGAACCTGATCAACGACCGCTCCGTCACCTGTGCCGAAAACATCGCCGGGCAGTTTGTTCCGATTGGCAACGCGCGCGTCACCCGCCCCGGCAAAGACCTCACTCTGGTGAGCTGGGGCTCCACCATGCCGCTGTGCGAAAAAACCGCCGATGCCCTTCAGGAGGCCGGAGCCTCCGCCGAAGTCATTGATCTGCGCACTCTCTCGCCGTGGGACAAAGGAACCGTCATCGCCTCCGCCGAAAAGACCGGCCGCCTGCTCGTTGTTCATGAGGACAACCACACCTGCGGCCTTGGCGGGGAAGTGCTCGCCACCGTTTCTGAACAGGCCGGCAGACACATCAAGATGGCGCGCGTGGCGCGGGCCGACACCTATATCCCCTACCTGTTTGAAACGCAGATCGAAGTGCTGCCCTCCTTCAGGAGCGTACTCACCAAAGCCGCCGATCTGCTGAACTATTCACTCGAATGGCAGAAGCCGGTCGAAGAGAGCGAAGGCTCCGTCATCGTCAATGCCATCGGCTCCAGCCCGTCGGACAAAACCGTCACCGTCACCGAGATGCAGGTCGAAACCGGACAGACCGTGACGGCGGGCACCGTTCTCGCCTCGGTCGAGGCCGACAAAGCCACCATGGAAATTTCCACGCCTGTCGACGGCACGGTCGCGAAACTCTTCCTTGCCGAGGGCGACTCGGTCGAAGTCGGCACGCCGCTGGCATCAATTAAAACAGACGAAACCGACCTGATTCAAAAGCCGGTCACGTCTGAAAATCCCGGCACGCCGATCCTCGAAAAGAAAATGGCCGCCGCGCCGGTCGTTAAAACCGCCGCCGTCAAAGACGAAGCCATTATTCTTTCGTCCATCGCCACCGTGCTCGGTTCGCGCAAAGTCGAAAACGACGAACTGGTCAACCCCGGCGACGAATGGGACTCCGCCGCCATTCAGAAGCGCACCGGCATTGTCACCCGCTACTGGATTGACGGGGAGGAAACCGTCGAAACGCTGGCCATTGCGGCCGTTCAGAAACTGCTCGCCCAGGAAAGCCTTCAGCTTTCAGACATTGACGCGCTGGTTTGCGCCACCGGCACGCCGCTGGCGATGACCCCGTCGCTCGCCTGCCGCGTACTCAAAGAGCTGGCCCCCGAAAAAGGCGAACTGCTTATGCAGGCGCACGACGTCAACGCCGCCTGCTCCGGCTATCTGTACGCGCTGCAGAATGCCTTTGACATTCTGCGTGATGATCCGTCCAAAAAAATCGTCGTGATCACCGCGGAGACCCTCTCGCCGATGATCAACCACAGCGATCCGAAAACCAGCGTGCTCTTCGGCGATGCCGCCAGCGCCTCGCTGCTTTCCTGTGAAGAGCGCGACGGCGCGGTCAACGCACTGCTCAACCGCCCTGTCCTCTCGGCCACCGGTGTGGACTCCAAGGTGCTTTACGTTCCGAACATGGGGAGCCCCGAGCATATAGAAATGGAAGGGCTGACCGTCTTCAAACTCGCCGTGCGTAAAATGATCGACATGCTCGCCGAAGCCTGCGACCGCCACGGCATTCCGGTCGGCGATCTGGACGTTATTGTCCCGCATCAGGCCAACGAGCGCATCATCGAGGCGATTCGCAAAACGATCCACTGCCCGCCGGAAAAAATGTTCAACCACATCTGCAAATACGCCAACACCTCGTCGAACACCATCCCGTTCGCGCTGGCCGAGCTGATGCCCGAACAGCCCGCCGGCGCACACATCGGTCTCACCGCCTTCGGCGGCGGCTTCACCTTCGGCGCCGCCGTCATTGAAAAGCAGTAGTTTCCAAGGTTTGGAAAAATACCGAGCCCTTTTTCCAGAGGTTGGAAACTAAATTTCCAATGCCTGGAAAAAGCCGTTCAGAAAGCGTGGTCAGCCAATGCAAGATGATTACAAACTGATGGACAGCGGCGGAGGCCGCAAGCTGGAACGCTTCGGCAAGGTAACGCTGGTGCGGCCCGCCGGACAGGCCGTCTGGCATCAGACGCGTCCCGAAAAAGACTGGCAGGATGTGTCGGCCGGCTTCGACCGCAAGGACGGCAACCGCTGGCACAACCGCCACAACCTGCCCGATGAATGGGTTGTCACCGTCGCGGGCATCCGCTTTAAACTCTCCTCCACCGATTTCGGCCACCTCGGTATGTTCCCTGAACAGCGCGTCATGTGGAACTGGATCCGCGAAACGGTTCAGCAGCGCAAGGTGCGGAACAAACCGGCCCGCGTGCTCAACCTCTTCGCCTATTCCGGCGGTTCGACCCTCGCCGCCGCGCAGGGCGGTGCGGAGGTCTGCCACCTCGACGCCTCCAAAGGCATGGTGGAATGGGCGCGTGAAAACGCCGCGCTCAATGAGCTGCAGGACGCACCCATCCGCTGGATCGTGGATGATGCCGTCGCCTTCCTGCGCCGCGAAATCAAACGCGGACGAAGTTATGACGGCATCATTCTCGATCCGCCCTCTTTCGGGCGCGGCAAAAAGGGCGAGGTGTTTAAAATCCAGACCCACCTGCCCCTTCTGCTCGACCTCTGCCGCGATCTGCTCAGCGACGACCCGGCCTTTCTTCTGCTGAGCTGCCACACGCCGGAATACTCCCCCGTTATTCTGAGAAATCTGCTGACGCAGTGGCTCGGCAACCTCGCCGGCACGGTTGACTGCGGTGAAATGCTTCTCACCGGAAAACCCGGTGTCATGCCCCTCCCCTCCGGCGCCTTCGCA
>CAZITJ010000027.1:0-6876 GCA_964542135.1 uncultured Verrucomicrobiota bacterium | reverse complement strand
AACCATCTGCTGGCGGCGAACAAGCCGGCGGGGATGCTGACGCAGCCGAGCGGCACGGACAAAGACAATCTGGAAGACCGCGCGAAGGCGTACATCAAAGACGTCAAAAACAAGCCCGGAAATGTATTTCTGCATGCCGTGCACCGCATCGACCGGGTGGTCAGCGGCGTGGTTCTGTTTGCCTGCACAGACAAAGCGCTGTCGCGCCTCAATGCCGACATGCGCGCCCGCAAATTCAGTAAGATCTATCACGCCGTCGTCTCCGGCAGGCCGCCGCAGAACGAAGGCTCGCTGACGCACCGGCTCAGGCACGGCGACTTCCGCGCCGTCGTCTCGAACGCCGGCGACCCCGACGCCAGGGAGTGTCGGCTGGATTATCGGGTTATTACGCCGAAACAAATTACAGGTCAGGCTTCTCTGTATTCAGAGAGCCTGAGTGAATCGCCGCTCTCCGAAACCACACGCTCCCGAATACGGGAAGCGTGTCCTACAATTCTCGAAATCAAACTCCACACGGGGCGCTATCATCAAATCCGCGCACAGCTTGCCGCCATCGGCTGTCCGATTCTGGGCGACGAAAAATACGGCTCGAAAATCAAACTGCCCGGCGGAGCCATCGCCCTGCATCACGCCCGCTTAACCGTGACGCACCCGGTCAAAAAAGAGGCCCTCGTGATTGAGGCCCCCGATCCGAATCACTTCCCGGATTTTTGATAGTGGAAGAGGCTTCCAGCCTCTTTACGAAGCGGCAGGATGCCGCTTCCACCTTAATCCCAAAGCGTGTCAACCGCCGCCAGCCGCGCGCGGTTATAACGCTGGGTCATGATACAGGGCATGTTTGCAAGTGTGGCGTAGAGCACCATGATCCATCCGGCCCACGGCGGGTTCCACAGAAAGAAAACCCATCCGCACAGCCAGACCCACCAGTGACAGATCTCGGAACGACAGGTCTCGTGATAATACTCGCGCAGATAACCGGGATCGCGCTGCGTCAGCCGTCCCTTGCGGAATCCTGCGCCGAGCAGGTCGGCCCCTTCCGGAAGCCGTCCCTTCCAGCGACGGACAGCAAACAGCGTCTGATAAATTTCGCCGCGGCGCTCCCATGTGCGGACGCGGCACACCCATCCGTTTGTCTTAAACAGCCGCTGCGGGAGCGCCGTAGCCAGTGCGGCCAGCCCGAGGTGAAACACAGCCCACGCCATGATGTTGACAATCACCAGAACCACCGGATGCAGGTCGATCAGCATGAGGCCTCCTCCCGGAAGCTGCGCCCTTTCCAGCTCTGCTGCTTCTGGAACTTGGAAGAAAAAAACAGGACAAAGAAATACATCAGGAAGACCGGATAGAACAGCGCCGTCAGGAACCGGAACTGCCCCAGCCGCCGAAGCTGCAGGCAAAGCTGTATCACGAAAGCGGCGTAGAGCGCGGCCCACAGCGGAAGCGAATAGCCGCTGCATGCGGAGACGGGCAGCATAATGGCGGTTCCGGCGGCGGCACTGAGCCAGAAAATGATTGCCGAGAGAATCCGCGGCGGTGTGCGCGACGCACCGGTGGCGAACGCTTTTTTCCAACCATTGGAAAGATCGCTGAACCCGCCGGGATACATATGAATCGAAAGCATTCCGGCTCCGCTGTACGAACAGACCGGCACCCCCGCCCTCTTAAACATCTGCGCCAGATACACGTTTTCCAGAACCTGCTTCTTGACCGCCTCATGCCCGCCGACCCGCAGATAATCTTCTTTTGAAACCATCAGAAAGGGGCCGAACAGCTCGCTGGCCGCAGACATGACCCAGACGAAAAATGCAGAGAGCTGCTCAAAAGGTTTTTCCAATGTTTGGAACGCGGCGAGCGAGAGTGCCCCGCGGTGATCAGCAAACGCGTTGCAGACGCACTGCAGGCCGCCGGGGTCAAAACGGGTATCGGCGTCCATAAAAATGAGCGAGTCGTTTTCGGCGGCATCCGCCCCCTGCTGGCAGGCCCAGGCTTTGCCGCGCCATCCATCGGGCAGCGGAGCGGATTCGATGACGCGCGCGCCGGCGGCGCGGGCGATCTCGGCGGTACGATCGGTCGAGGCGTCATCGACCACGATGATTTCCTCCGGCGGCGGAGTCTGCGCATTCAGCGATTCGAGCAGCGCAGGCAGGTTTTGTTCCTCATCGCGGGCGGGGATGATGATCGAAACCGCCGGACGCTGCACACCCGTTGTTTCCGGACCGTGCGGCAGATGCCGCAACAGACAGGCGCCTGTTAGACAGCCGACAGCAAAGAGTATCCAAACGATCAGTTCCAGTGTCATACAGCTCTATGTTTACAGTCCATTATACGGAATATGTAGAACGTTGACATCACAATGTATCGAGCGGGCTCTTGGGGCGGTTGCTCATCGAACGGACCACATGGGTGTAGATCATCGTGGTTTCGATGCTCTTGTGGCCGAGCAGCTCCTGCACCTCGCGGATGTTAACCCCCTGCATCAGCAGGTGGGTGGCAAAGCTGTGGCGCAATGTATGCATCGTAACGCGCTTGGGCAGGTCGGCAGCATCAGCCGCTTTTTTGAGCGCCCGCTGCAACACCTGCTCGCGGGTATGATGCCGACGGGTGACTCCGCTCTCCGGATCAACAGAAAGCTTTCCTGCCGGAAACGCATATTGCCACTTCCACTCCTTCGGCGCGTTCGGGTATTTCCGCGCCAGCGCCCCGGGAAGCCACACCGCCCCGAGGCCCTTTTCCAAATCCGCCTCGTGCAACTCTCGCACCCTTACCAAGTGCGCTTTCAGCTCCTCGGTCAGGCTGGCGGGAAGTGTTGTGGCGCGATCCTTGTCGCCCTTGCCGGAACGCACCATCAGGGTTTCATTTCCAAAATCCAGATCCTGCACCCGAAGGCGCACTGTTTCAGACACGCGGAGCCCTGCGCCGTACGTCAGCCGAAACATCAACCCGGCGGTTCCTGTCGTGCAGGACAAAACCGCCTGAACTTCCTCCGGCGTCAACACCACCGGTAGTTTCGGGCCACGCTTGGCACGCACCGCATTCATTTCGGGCAGATCGGTTTTCAGCGTCTCACGAAACAAAAACAGAACCGAATTAAACGCCTGATTCTGTGTTGAAGAGGCCACATGGTGCTGAGTGGCCAACGACGACAACCACGTACGGATTGACTCCGGCGCGTCCCATGCCAGCTTCTGCCGCCGCGCATATTGAAAATATCGCTGCACCCACTCCGTATAGGTCTGCAACGTGCGCGGCGAATAGTGGCGTAGTTTGAGAAGCTCCTTCATCTCGCGCAGGGCTTCCTGCTCAGAGAACGTAGACGCGGTGTCCTCACCGCGTTTTCCAATGCTTGGAAAATCTGAACGCGGTGAGGACACCGCGTCTACACTCTCGGCACCCGCCACTCGCTTGCCTGCCATAGCCTTGGCAACGGCGGGACATCCGCCACCATTTACCTCCGGCAAATACACGTTTAAATACAACTCCACCGCTTTCATGGCCTGCCGCCGCTGCCAATCCTCCAGCCGATCGTCCTGTGCCAACTGGTCGGAAAAACAGCGTAACAAATCGCTCGAAGAAAGCCGCTCCCTGTCGAACTCCGCCCGAAGAAAACGAAGAACCCACTTTAGATAGAACGGCAGATGCCGACCATCCACCAGATTCCGACTGCGGATAAAACCCTCAAATGCTTGCAAATCAATATATTGCATAGTTCATTTTCCTTAATACCTTAATATGCTGCTCGCCACATAACATGGTATTAGCGAGAAAAAAGTTTGTTTTCAAGCCCGTTTTTTCGCTATTTCATATTCAAAGACATGGATATGTTGCACCACGCATACCTGGAGCTTTTTGTCAAAAGTACAGATTATTCAAGAGTTTATGATTGCGGCACGGGCCAACCGGGGCTACCCTGTACTCGTTCTGCGTGCTTTTGCGGCGCGCCATCCATTAAATGTTCTACATTATGAAAAAAATAATCAAATCACCATGGACTTGGATAATTCTAACCATCTTGACCTACAACGGTTGGGTTCTGTTCTTTACGCCCAAAGGCGAACTGGAACGCAAACGCTGGGCACTGAGAAAAGAAATATCCAGCTACCATGAAAAGAATGGGGATTGGCCCAAGAACTTGGATTTTGTTCAAAACAAAAATCTGCTTGTTTGTAATGGAGTTCCTGTCGAGTTTGATCCTGCTGAAACCAGCTTTTCATTTGCCGTAAATTATTACACTCCTTTAGAGAAGGTTTGGAATTTCATTACCAGAAGCAAAACAGTATCCAAAGGGCATACATTCAAATACGAAAAAGAAAATTAGTAGAACAATCGGCTTCACCCTATCGCTTGCTCCGCGCGCTCAGGGAGATCCGTAACGTTGGCACCAGATAATATGAAAAAACTATCATTACTACTCATCGGTCTATTGTTAATCGGATGTTCTAAAACTCCTTTCGACCCAGAAATGAAAGGAATTGGTTTTTGGGAATCCCCACAAGAGGTCTATGACAAATTCAATGCAGGAGAAACCCTCAACACGAACTGTTTCTCCATGTTTCTGCTTACAGAAAAAGGCTGTACCTTAGACAACCACCAGTTCAGTAGAATATTAAACATGGGGATTCCTCAGCTCTTGGCCGACAGAGCCACCAGCAAGCATGAGTCAAATATCCACCGCAAAGATTTAACACAGGTTAATTGGGAAAATATCGATCAGGATAATGCAAAAGGATCATTTGAATTTGACGCTTTTTATGGGAGCGGGAGAGTTGTATTTCGCGCTAAAAAGAAAGATAGCGAGTGGGTAGTTTACTACATGGCCGTCCCAAGAAAAAATTCCTCCGACGATGACAACCCATACGTGGCCTTTGACCTTTCAGATGAGGAAATAGAAGAATTTTGCCAACCAGTCGAGTGAGCTTACGGGCTACGCCCGACGCTCCTCTCAAACGTTGGATTTAAATAGATGAAAAATAAAACGATAATAGCCTGTGGAGTGCTAATGATAGTACTTGTCGTAGAGCTATCGATGTTCTTCGTTCCTAAAATTCAAAATGAAAAAATGTATGGAATTGTGTTTTTCACGGTGATGATTCTGAGTCTTATTCCATTGTACTTCTCGAACAAGACGCCCAAGTAATGCGCCCCCTTTAAATGGACAAATTAAACTACCAATCCAACCACCGCTTTCACTCTATCGCTGGCTCCGCCCGCTCAGAGTGACGCTTAACGTTGGGAGCAGATAGAAAAAATGAAAATACTGTTACTCATTCTGTCACTTTGCATCATGCCCAAAGCGTGGGGTTGCGCCTATCCGCACGACGTCACTTCCGACACCATTACGAACCTTCCCATTTTAGGATTAGTTAATGAAAAGGATGATGCGTTTTTTATCCGATTGTACATTCGAGATACGGGGAATCTCAAAGGTCTAGGCAGAGTTCACATCACGGTTATCGATGAAACCCAAAAAGAATCATTCAGCGGTTCACTATCAATGTATGAAGATCACAAGTACGGTTTTCAAACCATTGATTTCACCATAGCGAAAAATAAAATAGCCCACTCCAAAATTCAAATCGTAGCCAACGAAACCAAGATGTTTCACTCCTGTGTTTTTTTCTACGATATACCCCTGAGCTTACTTCATAATCAATTCAACGAGAATCGCTTTATTCCTGGTCATCAAACCACTTCGGAAAACACATCCAGAATCCAAAAATTTATCGGTAAAAAGTTCCGAGTAGACAGAAAAGAAACTCCCAACCAGAGCACACACTCTATCACCGGCTCCGCCGGTTCAGAGTGATGCTGGTCGTTGGCCAAGGAGATAACAAACAGGGAGGTAACCGGTGGAAAGTGACAAGCGGATACAGGTTGTCGGGTACATCATCAATACCGTCATGGTCTGCGCCACTGTCGTCATGGCTGTTGCCACATTCTGGATGGCAAGTGCCACGCGCGACCTCGCGGCGACCGCTCAGAAGAGCCTATCGATCGAGCAGACACCGCAGCTCGCATTGGACGACATCAGAGTGAAGCAAATTCCTGAGATCAATGCCGTGCAGGTGCAGATCTATTTCAGAAACCCCACGCGGATTCCCATCACTTACCGATTTGACGATCTCCGAGTGACTTATGATGGTCGTACGGCAGAAAGAGCAACGTACGACGTCATGGGTGGTGATATAGCCGCCCAGGACAAAGGCTTTTTCCAGTGCTACCCAATTGCTGGGATCACGAGCACCAACTCGCTCAAGTCTGGAACGATCACCTTCAGCATGCGCTACTGGAACGCGACATCAGTCACCAACACATTCCGCGCTAGTCTCGCCTACTTCCCCAGTGGCAACGGATACGAGTGGATCAAGTCGCCGAGCTATCAGGCAATGAAGGTCCCAGTCTCCACTCCATAGTCTGCCGCGAGTGAACTCGACAAGACTGGCCAACAAAGCGCTGCTCACCTACAACTTGACCGCGGACGGTCAAGTTGAGGGAGAGCGCCGCCGTTGGGGACATATAAAAAATGATCTTATCATTCATAGTTGCAATCCCGATGATCGCCGTGGCGACTTGGCTATATCTGAAATTTTGTCCAGCAAACACGACGCTCAAATCTCGTCTAAAATTTGAAGTGTCAGTGCTCGCAGCAGAAATTTTTGGGTGCATTGCCGTCAGCTACTATTCCTACTCAACAGTCGGCCAGGGAAGTGACAGTGCATGGTGGCCATACATTGCCATCATCTATTGTTTTTTAGTGATCCCGTGCATTTTGATTCTGGCGGCAATCATAAGAAAACTGGTTTACAGAAACGCAAAAAGCTCCGACAACAAAGTCGATGACATTTCCGCGCCTAACTGATACCGTTCCGCTCATGACCG
>CAZITJ010000026.1:17373-25395 GCA_964542135.1 uncultured Verrucomicrobiota bacterium | reverse complement strand
CGCCCCCGGCTACAGCGTGGGTGGAGAGGACCGGGGTCACCGCCCCCGGCTACAGAACCGTGCTCATCCCCAGGCCTGCGGCGGGACAGGTCCCCAGGCCTGCGGCGGGACAAGTCCCCGGGCCTGCGGCGAAGAGTGCATTGCTAACGAAACACTAACCATACCGGGTTTGAATCCCGCTTTCGTTTCAAGCATTCTCGGGCTCCATTATGAAAACTCTACCGACATTCTATTTTCTGTTTCTCTGTTTGTTCCTGTTCATCGGCTGTTCACAGCAGCCGGTCAAAACCCTTCAAAACAAACCGCTGCCGGCGTGGCAGTCCGAGCTGATCGAAACAGCCTTTGAGACGGCGTCGGCGATGCCGATCAAGCCTCATATCAAGGATCGCTCTAAAGCGCAGGCCGCTGTGGCGGAGGCCTGCTTTGAGCTCGATCAGCCGCTGCGTGCGCTGGAATACATCGATCAGATCAAAAACTGGCGGCGCGGCCGCGGATACGCCGATTATGCTTTTTACAGCATGCGCAGCGGTGTCACCAACGACGTGATGCACTATCTGGATCTGGCCGATCAGATCGCCCGCATTGCCGATCAGGACTGGCGCCGCGACCGCATCAACGTGCGGATTTCGCAGACGCTGCTGCTGATGGGTCGGGAGGATCGCGCCCGGCAGTTTTCCCGGCATATCGAGGCCTCCGAATCGGGCAAGGTCGAGCGCGTGGAGGCCATGCTGTGCGAGATCCCCGGCTTTGACGATCAGCTCGCCGATCTGGACGCGATGATTGCGACCGAGCAGTACGATTTGATGGTTAACGCCATGAAAGCGGCCGCCCAGCTCTATAAACAGTTTTATTCAGATGAAGAACGCCGCGGGCGCGTGGAAACGCTTCTGCGCGATTCCTGGGACAGCCTGCCGGCCGTGACCCGTATCGAACTGATGGAAGGACTGGCCGAAACCGCGCTGGACAAAAACGATGCGGCCGGGGCGCTGCGCTGGGTCCATGAGGCGCGCGACCTGATGGATGCGCACGAGTGGCCCGCCGAATATCATGTGCCGATGATCGCCGGACTGGCTGAACTGCGTTTTCGCTGCGGCGAGACGGATGCCGCCCGGAATGACCTCACCGCCGCCCGGGATCTGTTCGATAAAAAGGAGGCGGAGATCGTCAATATTTACAAGGCCGATGCGCTGATTCCCGTGGCGGAGGCCGCGGCGGTGATGGGCGATGCGGATCAGGCGCGCACGGTGTATGCGCTGGCGCTGACCAGGGCGGTCGAAAATCCCAATTCTCGCCCTCGGGCCGAGGATCTGACCGCCGCCTGTCTTTCGATGGCGCTGCATGACGTCGAGCCGAGTGATGCTCTGCGCGCGCAGGTGCAGGATGTGCGCAGCCATCTGGGCGATCCGTGGTGATAACAGCCGGACGTCAGAGGTCAGAAGACAGAGAACAGAACCGCAAAAAATCGCAGAATTTGGACTGGATAACAGAATGAACAGGACAGGGAATCCACATCTTTTTTTGCGTTTTTTTGTGTTTTGTGCGGCGATGACATCCTTCGCACTGTCAGGTTTTGCGCAGCAGGCCGGATCGATTCGCGGAACGGTGTACGACAAGGAGTTTGATGCGCCGCTGGCCGCGGCCGAGGTGTCCATCGCCGAAACCGGTGCCAAGACGACTGTGTCGGACGAAGGAAATTATATTTTCAATCAGGTGGAACCCGGCAGTTATACGCTGGTTTTCTCCAAACAGGGCTATACCCGGCAGGTGGTGGCCGATGTGGCGGTGCTGCCGGGTCAGATGGCGGACGTCAACACGTCGCTGAGCGGCGAATTTACGGAGATGGACGAGTTTATTGTGCAGGATCTTCAGCTCGGCGGAAACTCCGAGGCCGGGCTGCTCAATCTGCGCATGGAGAGTCCGGCGCTGCTCGATTCGGTCAGCGCCGACCTGATGAGTCAGGCCGGCGCCAGCGATGCGGCCAGCGCGCTCAAGCTGGTGGCCGGAACCACCGTGCAGGAGGGGAAATACGCTGTGGTGCGCGGACTGCCCGACCGCTACGTCAGTTCCCAGATGAACAGCGTGCGCCTGCCGACCGCCGACCCCGACAAGCGCGCCGTCCAGCTCGACCAGTTTCCCTCGGCGCTGATCGAAAGCATCCAGGTGTCCAAAACCTTTACGCCCGACCAGCAGGGCGATGCGTCCGGCGGTGCGGTCAATATTGTACTCAAAGGCATTCCCGACGAGCCGGTTCTCAAGGTCAGTGTCGGTATGAGCCACAATACGGAAACCACCGGCCGCGACGATTTTCTTTCCTATGAAGGCGGCGGACTCAATCTGTGGGGCAACGACGACGGCAAGCGCGATATTCCCTATGAAACGCTGGCTGTGACCGGAAGCTGGGACAGCGCCGTCGGCGCCAGACACATCAGTGCGCCGTCCGACTACGACTGGTCGGTCACCGCCGGCGGTAAACGCGAAGTGGCCGAGGGCCTGCGCCTCGGCGGTCTGGCCAATTTCTATTACAAACGCAATGCCTCCCATACAGAGGATAAAATCGATGACGAATACTATATCGATTTTATTGGTACGGAAGCACAGGGCCTTGAGGAATTCCAGATGACACCGCAAACTCGAGGCGATCCAACAACAATTACAAATGCCAGCGAAGGCGATGGGTTTTATACCAAATTGTTTGATGTCCAGCAGAGTTCTCAAGAGGTGCAGTGGGGCGGGCTGGGCGCACTCGGCATCGAAAACGACTATCATTCGCTGAATGCACTCTTTATGCGCACGCATTCGGCGGAAGATAAGGTGACGGTAGCCGAAGATACGCGCGGCAAGGAATATTTTGTGGCCCGCCACAATCCGGACTACGATCCGTTGGCTTTGGTTCCGGGAACCAATCCGGATGGGTCGCGTTATACCGGAGATGGCTATCGTTTTGCAGCACCTTATCAGAGGTACCAGACGTTGGCTTACACAGAGCGTCGCACGGAGACCGTGCAGATCAGCGGGCAGCATACGGTTCCCTTCCCGGAAGTAGGCATTCCCCATGTGTTTACCGTTCTGGAGCCGGAGGCGGACTGGACCGTTGCCCGCAGCTCCTCCTCGCTCTATCAGCCGGATGTACGAGAGTTTGGCTCGGCCTGGATCCCGGGACAGGAAGGTGCGGTGACGTTCGACCGCCGGGGAAATCCGCGTGTTTATGAGGAAACACCATCCGGCTATTACATGAACAAGCCGGCTGCAAACTACGAATTGGGAAATTTGCATCGCATTTGGAGGACAGTGACCGAAGAGAGCGCTCAGCATTTTGTCAATGTCAAGCTGCCGTTTGAACAGTGGAGCGGCGATAAAGGCTATCTGAAATTCGGGGTATTTGACGATCACGTAGATCGAAAATATCGGCAGGATTCCTTCAGTAATTTTGTGCTGCCGGGGTCGGGAAATTCGAATACCGGCCCGGCATTGCCCTGGGACAAATACTGGACCGATATCTTCCCGACCGAATACCATGAACTGGAGAAGACGGATACTGTGGATGTGGATTACGATGCCGAACAGGACATTACTGCGTGGTATTATATGGCCGATCTGCCCGTTTTTTCCTTTTTTAAACTGATTGGCGGTGTGCGGCGCGAAACCACGGATTTGAGTATTGTTCTCGATCCGGATCCCGGGGTGACCTGGTATCCTCCGACTGGGAACAAAAGTGAGCTGAAGCCCGGCGACGGGGATGTCGACTTTGAGGAAACGGACGACCTGCCCGCCCTCGGGTTTGAATTTCAGCCGATCGATCAGATTACATTGCGCGGCTCGTACAGCGAAACCGTTGCCCGCCAAACCTTTAAAGAGCTCACCCCGATTCCCGAGTCTGAATATATCGGCGGGGATGTGTTTATCGGCAATCCCGAACTGGAAATGAGCGATGTGGAAAATTATGACCTGCGGCTCGATCTCAAGCCGGTGGAGGGCAGTCTGATTTCATTGTCGTGGTTCCGTAAGCGCATTGATAAACCCATTGAATATGTACAGAACAGCTACGACAAACAGACCTACACAGGCCCGGTCAACTATCCCAGCGGTGAACTGGACGGCTACGAGCTGGAGGTGCGCCAGAAGCTCGGCGTTCTCTGGGATGTGCTGGACGGACTGGCGATCGGCGGCAACGGCACGCTGATTCACGGTCGGGTGACCATCCCGGAGGATGAGCGGGCTCTCTATATCGAAAAAATCGGGGCGACTTCATTTGCTGAAGGTTTAGATAATTTCCCCCCCACCGAACGCGACATGCTGAACGCCCCCGAATATCTCTATAATCTGAACCTGACCTACGATCTGGAAAAAACAGGTTCATCCGTCGGTCTTTTCTATACGGTCAAAGGCGATACGCTGGTCAAAGGGCCGTCGGTTGACGGCGCCTATATCCCCAGTGTCTATGCCAAAGAGTACGGCACACTCAACTTCAGCTTTTCGCAGAAAATCGGCGATCACCTCAAGCTGACCTTCAAGGCCAAAAACCTGCTCGACCCGGATATCGAGGAGGTCTATCGCTCGGATTATCTGCCCGAAGACACCACCAAAACCTCGTACAACAAGGGGATCGATTTTTCACTCAGCCTGGGCGGCGAATTTTAACCCGAACGTAACAATACGCTAACCGTTTTATGATCTATTCAATGCAAACCAACAGGTGAAGTTATGAGCAATTCAGAGTTCAGAAATCAGAGGTCAGAGGCTTTAGAACAGAGGACGGAGAACAGAGGACGGAGGACGGAAGAATATCGTCGGGCTTGTGTGATGGCATGGGTTGTTATTCTTCTGTCGTCAGTCATCGGTCTTCCGCCTTCCGTCTCTGCGGCGGAAGCGGACGACGGCATCGACGGCGTGCGGGCCGCGCTCGAAAAATACGTGGAAACCCGCAAGGTCATTTCCGCCGAACAGCGCGACTGGAAACTCGGCAGAGAAATGCTCAACGAACGCATTGATCTCGTTCAGCAGGAGATCGACAGCCTGCGCGAAAAAATCGGCAATACGGAAGAAAGTATCGGCGAGGCCGATAAAAAACGCGCCGAACTCGTCGAGGAAAACGAACGGCTCAAATCCGCCTCCGAGGCCCTCGACGGGAACGTGCTCAGCCTCGAGGACAATACCCGCCGGCTGCTTAAGCGTTTGCCCGATCCCATTCGCGAACGCGTCCGTCCGCTCAGTCAGCGCCTGCCCGAAGATCCCGCCGAGACCAAACTCTCCCTGGCCGAGCGCTTCCAGAACGTCATCGGCATTCTGAACGAGGTGAACAAGTTCAACCGCGAAATCACAATGACCAGCGAGGTGCGCACGCTGCCCGACGGAACCTCCGCGGAGGTGACCGCGCTCTATGCCGGCATCGGTGCCGCCTGGTATGCCACCGCCGACGGCAAATCCGCCGGCGTCGGCGGTCCGTCAGACGACGGCTGGGCCTGGACGCCCGCCAACGAGGACGCCGATGAGATTGCCCATGCCATTGCCATTTTGAAAAACGAACAGGTGGCCGCATTCGTACGGCTTCCGGTGGAGATTCACTGAAAAAACAACAGTTTAACCGAACCGCTCATGAACGCGAAATGACGCGAAGGGGAAAAGGAATAAAAATGAAACTGGAATGTTGGAATAAAACGGCTTTTTTGAAGACGGTTGCAGTCTGTTTTCTGCTTTCTGTCCTCTGTCCTTCCGCCTTCGCCGAGGCTTCGGCGGACAAGCTGTCTGCTGAAGAAGCGGAAGCGCCGCTCCCGGCTCCGCTGGTCACAGACAGTGCCGTTGAGTACACCGTGCAAAGCGGCGACACCCTGATGGGAATTGCCCGCGAGGCCTACGGCGATTCCGATGGCTGGAAAGCGATTTTTGAGGCCAACCGGGAAACCATCGAATCGGCCGGCGGCCTATCCGCAGGACTCGTGCTGACCCTGCCGGCCAGTCCGGATGTTCCGGACGCGGAGAAACCGGTGGAGCCGCCGCCGGTCGGATCGTTCGAGCGCGCCGATATGAATGTGCAGACGCGGCTTGAAGACAGCCTGCAGGAGCTGGCCGATCTGCGCGAAGAGATCGTGATGGAAAAGATTCCGCTGAGCCGCAAGCTGCGCGATCTGCAGGATGAGCTGGTCACGGTTCGCCGCGACTATCAGCAGGCCTCCCGGCTGCTGGACAGCCGCACGCTCGATTTGAGCAACCTGCGCTCGGAGGTGAAATCCCGCCAGGAGGAAAAAACCTATCTGTCCAACCTGCTCGGCGAATACATCCGCAATTTTGAATCCCGGCTGCACATCGCGGAACTTCAGCGCTACGAAGAGCCGCTCGAAGAAGCCCGCCTGGCGCCGGAAAACAGCAATCTGTCCGAACTCGAAGTCTATCAGGCGCAGGCCGGGCTGGTGGAGGCATCGCTCGACCGGCTGCACGATGCGCTGGGCGGCACGCGCTTCGCCGGCACGGCGGTCGGCAAAAACAATCTGGTGGAGCAGGGCCGCTTTGTACTGGTCGGGCCTTCCGCCGTGTTCCGCGCGGACAGCGGGGACAGCATCGGCAGCGCGGAACAGCGCCTCGGATCGCTCGAGCCCGCCGTGCTCGCGTTTGAAGAGCCTGCCGACACCCGCGCCGCCGCCGAGCTGATTGAATCCGGAGCCGGCGAATTCCCGCTCGACCCGACGCTCGGCAACGCCCATAAGATCGAAGCCACCAAACAGACCATCTGGGAGCATATCAGCAAGGGCGGTCCCGTCATGGTTCCGATTCTGGGACTGGCCTCCGCCGCCATGCTGGTGGCGCTCTGGAAATGGATCCAGCTTTCGCGGCTCAAAAAACCGTCGGAAGAACGCATCCGCGCTCTGCTCGACGCGGTGGCGCAGCATGACCGGCAGCGCGCCGCCGAAGAGGCTCAGGCCGTCGGCGGTCCCGTCGGCGACATGCTGGCCGCGGGTGTCGAGCACATCAAGGAGCCGCGCGAGCTGGTGGAGGAAGTGATGTACGAGCAGATTCTGTCCGCCCGTCTGAAAAACCAGAGTCTGCTTCCGTTTGTGGCCATCAGCGCCTCTTCGGCTCCGCTGCTGGGCCTGCTCGGTACTGTTACCGGGATCATCAACACCTTTAAACTGATTACGGTGTTCGGCTCCGGGGATGTCAAAACACTTTCCGGCGGGATTTCCGAAGCGCTGATCACCACCGAATTCGGTCTGATCGTGGCCATTCCGTCGCTGCTGCTGCACGCTTTCCTGTCGCGCAAGGCCCGCGGTGTGGCCGATCAAATGGAAAAAGCCGCCGTGGCCTTTATGAACCAGCTCGGCAAAACACCGTATAAGCATACGCTCGACACGGAATAGCAGCGGCCGGGACGGAACGTCCCGGTGAAACAGAAACGATACAGCAAATCATGAACATGTTGGTTTCAGTTTGGCAGCAGGCCGTGGAGATCTGGCTCTCCGGCGGATGGGCGATGATCGCATTGGCGGCCAACGCCCTCGTGCTGTTCGGGCTCGGTGTGCATGTGCACCTCAAACTGCACGAAAAGGGCTTTCAGTCCGTTTCAGAAAAAACCTGGCGGCACTGGATCGATCATCCGACCGAACGCCGCGGACCGATCGGCGAGCTGCTGGACTTTGTCACCGGCAGCCGGTCGCTCAAACAGACCGGTGTCTTCTTTCAGGAACTGCGCGCCACCGAAATTGTCCCGTTTGAACGCGATCTGCGCGTTATGAAAATCTGTGTCAGCGCCGCGCCGCTGCTGGGTCTGCTCGGCACCGTCACCGGCATGCTGGCCACCTTCGGCGCGCTGGCCACCGGGTCGGGGGGCGACAAAACCATGGGCATGATCGCCGGCGGCATCTCCGAGGCGCTCGTCACCACCGAAACCGGGCTGATCATCGCGCTGCCCGGCCTCTTTTTTCAGTATCAGCTCGCCCGCGCGCACGACAAATACAAAACCTTTCTGACGCATCTCGAAACCGTCTGCACCCAGAAGCTCTACAAACAGATCCGCAAAGAGCGCAAGGCCGC
>CAZITJ010000026.1:0-17273 GCA_964542135.1 uncultured Verrucomicrobiota bacterium | reverse complement strand
AAACCGTCTGCACCCAGAAGCTCTACAAACAGATCCGCAAAGAGCGCAAGGCCGCCAAACAGGCCGCGAAACTCGAAGCCCCATCTCAACCCGTATGAATACGCAATTCCACAGACCGGCCCGCCGGGAACGGAGCCGCCGCCGGCTGCCGCCGTTGCTGCTGCCGCTGCTGATCGTCCTGCCGCTGGCGGCGGGCGCCTCCAGCGGATGGGAGCGCTACCGGCTGATCGTGGAGCGCAAGCCCTTCGGCAAGGAACCGCCGCCCGCGCCCGCGAAACCGGCGGAGACCCGCCCCGAAGGTGTTTTTGCCAAAGCCTACCGCCTGTGCATGCTCTATACGGATGCCGAGGGGGATCTCAAGGCGGGTCTCGTCAGCAAAACCAATAACCGCAATGTGTTTCTCAAAGCCGGCGAAACCGACCCGGACGAAAACCTCACGCTGGTTGAAATCCGTTTTGAGGAAGGCCTCGCCGTGCTCGAAAAAAACGGAGAGCGCGCGCAGCTTCTGCTCGAAGGTCTCGGCGGCGCCCCCGCGCAGGCTGTTGCCGCGGCCGGGCCGGCCGCCGCACCGAAATCAACCGCCGTTCGCGTGGTGCGCCGCCCCAATGAGACCGTATCGCAGCAAATCCGCGATGCGCTGACCGATAACCGGCCCAAGCGTGCCCGGATGGTGGTGAACCGTAAAAAACAAAAACCGGCTCTCGCCGCAGACGGCGGCGGAGCAGGGGGCTCCGCTGCGCAACACGGATCGTCCGGCCGCGTCTTCGGCCCGGACAGCCGCTCCGGCGGATTCCGGCCGGCGGACTCAATGGCAGCCGTGTCCGGCGGACGGTCCGGATCGGTATCCGCCGTTTCCCCGCAATCATCCGGCGGCAACGGCTATGCGCTCAGCCGGGTGCCCCGCCATATTGCTGAAAAACTCAAAAAAGACGGACGGCTTAATTAAGGAGTCAATCATGGGACGTTTTCGCGACAGTTCAACCGATGAAGGCGCCGATGCGGGTGTGGATATTTCCCCGCTGATGGACTGCGTCTTTATTCTGCTCATCTTCTTTATCGTCACCACCACCTTTGTCGAAGAAACCGGTGTTGAAGTCGATAAACCGCAGGCGGCCTCCTCGGTGCAGCTCGAAAAAACCAGTATTCTGCTGGCGCTCACCGAGAAGGGCGAGGTGGTGTACGGCGGCCGGGAAATCGGAATCAGCGGCGTGCAGCCGCTCGTCAAGCGCATGCTTCAGAAAGAAGATGTGCCCGTCATTATTCAGGCCGATTCCGCCGCGCAGTCCGGTCTGCTCGTCCGTATCATCGATGAAGCCAAACTGGCCGGCGCCGTCAAGGTCAGCCTGTCCGCCCGCAAACCCCAAAGCTGATTTGTCCGATGGTGAAGTCCCGCAAGCCAGATACGAGTTTTTCCCGCTTTCGCCACCGCCTGTGGACGGTTCTGGGCGCGGTCGGGCTGACGCTGCTGTTTTTTATCGTCCTGCCGCTGATGCAGACCATCAGCCGTCCGCCGCAACTCGATATGGAACTGCAAAGCGTCGACGTCGCCAATATCCCGCCGCCGCCCCCGCCGCCCGAACCCGAGCCCGAAGAGGAACCCGAGCCCGAAGAGCAGCCGCCGGAACTCGCCGAAGAGGCGCCGCCGCTCGATCTTTCGCAGCTCGAACTCGCCCTCAATCCCGGATTCAGCGAGGGCTGGATGGCCGGCGACTTCACCGTCAACCTCCAGACCCGCGTGGCCAAAGGCGACGACCTCGACTCGGTGTTTTCCATGGCCGATCTCGACCAGAAACCGCGCGTCGTCTATCAGCCCGGCCCCAACTTCACCCCGCAGGTGCGCCGCAAAGCGCCGGGGACGGTCTATGTCATTTTTATTGTCGATCAGCGCGGGCGGGTTGTGAATCCGTCCATCCAGAAATCAACCCATCCCGTTTTCGATAAACCGGCGCTGGCCGCCGTAAAAAAATGGCGTTTTGAACCCGGCAAACGCAACGGCAAGCCCGTCCGCTTTCGTATGCGTGTGCCCATCACCTTCCCGAAAGGATAAGACCCATGAAACGTGAAAAAACAAACCGATTCCTCGCGCGGCTGCAGACCGCGGCCCTCTGTCTTCTTACCGCCGGCTGCGCCACGCAGCCGCCGGCCGATGCACCGCCCGCTCCCAAAGCCGATTCGCCGCTTACCGCCGATGAACTGGCCATCTGGAACGATCCCGACTTTCGAGAACGCTTCACAGACAGCTATATCGCCGAAACCGACATCGAGCCGCGCGTGACCACCGTGGAGCGCGGTGAAATGGAAAGCATTCTCGACCTCATCGCCGACGACGAAATGGAAAAAGCCGCCCGCCGGCTTGAGCGCAGCCGCGGCGACGCCGCCAGCGCCGTGTTCGACTTCACCCTCGCCAACATCTATTTCCAGCAGGAAAAACTCGAAGAGGCCGCGCCCATTTACGAAACCGCCGTCGAAAAATATCCCAAATTCCGGCGCGCCCACCGCAACCTCGGCCTCATCTATGTCCGCAGCGGCGACTACGAAAAAGCTGTTGCCTCGCTGACCCGTGTCATCGAACTCGGCGGCAGCGACGCACTCACCTACGGCCTGCTCGGGTTCGCCTACGGCAATATCGAAAACCACCTCGCCGCCGAATCGGCCTATCGCCAGGCCGTTTTGCTCGATCCCGGCACCATGGACTGGAAAATGGGCCTGGCCCGCAGCCTGTTCCGGCAGGAACGCTATGCCGAGTCCGTTGCCCTGTGCGGCGGCCTGATCCGGGAAAACCCCGAAAACGCCGATCTCTGGATGCTGCAGGCCAACGCCTTCGTCGGCATGGGCAAGCCGCTCAAAGCCGCCGAAAACTACGAGCTCGTCGATCAGCTCGGCGCCTCCTCCGTGGACAGCCTCAACATGCTCGGCGATATCTACGTCAACGAAGGCCTCTTCCACATGGCCGCCGATTCCTATATCCGCGCCATGGAAAAGAACCCCGACCGCAACGCCCAGCGCGCGATCCGCGCCTCCAAAGTGCTCGTCACCCGCGGCGCGCTCGATGAAACCCGGCGCCTGATTAAACGCATCGAAGAGCTTCACGGCGCCCACCTCGGTCAAGTCGACCGCAAAGATCTGCTCAAACTGCGCGCCCGCATCGCCGTGGCCGAGGGCAAAGGCGACGAAGAGGTCAAGGTGCTCGAGGAAATCGTCGAACTCGACCCCCTCGACGGCGAAGCGCTGATTCTTCTCGGACAGCACGCCGCCCGCGCCAACGATCCCGAAAAAGCCGTTTTCTATTACGAACGGGCTCAGAACATTGAAAAATCAGAAGCCGATGCCTGTGTCCGCCACGCACAGCTTCTCGTCACACAGGGGGAATACCGCGATGCGCTCCCGCTGCTGCGCCGTGCCCAGGAAATCAATCCGCGCGACGATATCCAGCAGTATCTGGAACAGGTCGAACGCGTCTCCAAATCGCAATAATACCAACGGAACCTGACGCTATGAAAGGCGCTCGGTTCGGGCTTGATTTATTGCAGCGTAATGCAGAGGATGCGCTCGGATTTACAGGGAAAGTGACAGCCTGTACAGAAAACACGAATTAGGCGGACTGACCCTTGGTGTTTTCAAAAAGCGCGCTTTTGAAAACCTGTCATGCGTCCCGTTCGGCAACCGGAGTCGGAGGTGCGATATGAACACGACACGATTCATGCTGGTCGTGCTGGCGGCGCTGAGTTTCGCAGCGCGGGGCGAAGTGGACCACATCGAGATCACGCCGCGGAAAGCGAGTATCAAAGTTGGCGATCAGCAACGCTTCACAATCGATAACTTTGATGTCAATGGCGATGAAGTTGCAACGACTCCGAATTGGAGCACGACCGGCGGCGAAATTGATGCCGATGGCGAGTACACGGCCACGGAAGGAGGGTCCTTTGAAGTGACGGCGTCTGTCGAGGGTTCGGCTGTTGCGGACACCGCCCATGTCGATGTGGGCGACCCCGGCGCACTCGCCCGCATTGAGATCACGCCTCAGAACGTGAACATCAGAGTAGGCGGCCAGCAGCGCTTCACGGTCACAGGCTTCGATGCGGCGGATACTCCGGTGGTATGGAGCAACTGGTACTGGAGCAGTACATCGGGCAAGGTGTCCGTGACCCCCGATCCGTCGGACGCGTCGGAATGCACGGTCACGGGCTTGACCGCCGGAGTGGATACGATTGTCTGCCGTTCGGATACGAACGAACACGCCTTGGCGGGCCGGACCCGGGTGACGGTGGAGAGTGCGGTCTTTCCGTTATTCTGGATCGACGTCTATCCGCAATTCGCCACCATTCCGGCGGGCCGCTCGCTGGCCCTGCTGGCGACGGGGTACGACATGTTCAACAACCCCGTCGAGTTCGTGCCGCAGTGGAGCTCGGACGGCGGACGGATCGAGAACGGCGTGTTCACGGCGACCACGACCGGGACGTTCAACGTGTGGTGCGGCCTGAACGGCAGCTCGGTGACCGGGACGGCGGCCATCACCGTGTCCTCCCCCGTCATAGAAAGCGTGGATGCGTCGGCCGCCGATGTCACGATGCGTTGCCTTTCCGGTTCCGCCGGCGCCTACACGCTTCAGTACCGGAACACGCTGACCGGGGGAGCATGGTCCAATGTGGCCGGGCAGACCGATGTCGGCGGCACCGGCGGCATGCTGCCGCTCATGGATTCCTCGGTGGCGGACACAAGCCGGTTTTACCGAATCGTGGTCGAAACCGAGAACGAGTAAGACGGAAAGCCGAACAAGCCCGGCGGAGCGTACGCGGAGAAAGGGTCACCCATTCGAGGTTCCGGTCCGTCGAAGACATCGTTTCCGAAGAAAGGAGCGAAGCGGTTCAACACAAAAACTTCTCCGCTCCGCTGAGTAAGCGGCTTTTATTTTACAGCTCGTTTTGATCGGGGCAGCCATTGCCTCAGCGCTGCTTGTCGGAACAGCGCGACAGCCGCAATTCATAAGCCGGGTTTGTGCAGGAGAAAACGTGCCGGTCAGCCCCTGTCTTTGGCCATTGACCCGCCGGGTGCGCTGGACTACTCTCTTGCGCTTTACGACGTATCGTTCAATCAAGGGTGAGGGAACTATGGCAAATACAGTGTTGATCGGCTCCCAGTGGGGCGATGAAGGCAAGGGCAAGGTGATCGATGTGCTCACCGCCGAAGCAAACTGGGTGGTGCGCTATCAGGGCGGCAACAATGCGGGCCACACCGTCGAAATCGGTGACGAGAAATATGTGCTGCACCTGACGCCGTCGGGGATTCTGCGCCCCGGCGTCCGCTGCGTGATCGGCAACGGCCTGGTGGTCGATCCGATCGGGCTGGCCGCCGAGCTTCAGGATCTGGAGGCGCGCGGCATCGAATTCCGCAATCGCCTGTTTGTGAGTGATCGCGCCCATCTGGTGCTGCGCTACCACAATGAACTCGACGGCGCCAAAGAGGCGCGGCTGGAAACCGGCAAAAAAATCGGCACCACCAAACGCGGAATCGGCCCGGCCTATTCCGATAAGGCCGATCGCACCGGTCTGCGTATGGGCGATGCGCTGGAGAACGATTTTGAAACCATGCTGCGTGAGCGCATTGCGGCCAAAAACGCCATGCTCAAGGTGCTCGATGCCGATCCGCTGGATGCCGATGAGCTGGTCAGCACCACCTGCGCGGCGCTGGCGTATCTGCGCCCGTTTATCTGCGATACCGTGCCGATGCTCAATGCCGCCGTGCGCGACAAAAAGCAGAATGTACTCTTTGAAGGCGCACAGGGCGTGATGCTCGATATCGATTTCGGAACCTACCCCTTTGTGACCTCGTCGAGCACCGGCGCGGGCGGCGTGGCCGCCGGCGCGGGCATTCCGCCCCATTCGGTGGATGAGGTGATCGGCATCGTCAAGGCCTATACCACACGCGTGGGCGAGGGGCCGTTCCCGACCGAACTCTTTGACGACGCCGGCCAACAGCTCGCGAGCGTCGGCCATGAATTCGGCGCCACCACCGGCCGGCCGCGCCGCTGCGGGTGGTTCGATGCCGTGGTGGCCCGCTATTCGGCCATGATCGCCGGGATTGACCGCTGGGCACTCATGAAACTCGACGTGCTCGACGGCTTTGAAACCATCAAGGTCTGCACGGCCTACGAATGTGACGGCGAGCGCGTCGAAAGCGTTCCCGCCAGTATCAGCCGGCTGTCGCGCTGCAAGCCGGTCTATGAAGAATTCGAGGGCTGGAACTGCTCCACGACCGGATGCACCTCGGTTGATGAGCTCCCCGGGCAGGCTGTAAAATATATGCATTGGATCGAAGAGCTGACCGGCGTCCCGGTCAGCATTCTGTCCGTCGGCCCGAAACGCGCCAGCACTATTGAGTTATAGAAAATCATGTCGCAACAGGTTCCAACTCATGGAAATGTCCCTGAGCACGTTGCCATCATTATGGACGGCAACGGCCGCTGGGCGCGGCAGCGCGGCCTCCCCCGCATCAAGGGGCACGAAGAGGGCGCACAGTCTGTGCTGGCCGCCCTCAAAGCTGCAAAAAAGGCCGGTATCAGCTACCTGACCCTTTATGCGTTCAGCACCGAAAACTGGAACCGCCCGCAGGACGAGGTGGACGGCCTGATGTCCCTGCTGGCTTCGTTCATACAGAAGCATTCTAAAGAACTGCTGGACAACCGGATCCGGCTGCGGGTGATGGGACAGACCGACCGCCTGCCGAAACACGTTCAGATGGCGCTTCACCGGCTTATGAGGCAGTCGGAGAAAACGTATGACTACACCCTGATTGTCGCCCTGAGCTACGGAAGCCGCACGGAAATCGCGGACGCGGCCAAAGCCATTGCCCGTGAGGCGGCCGCCGGAGAAATCGATCCGGAAACGGTGGATGAACAGACCGTTGCCGGCCATCTGTATTTGCCCGATGTGCCCGATCCGGAGTTGATGATCCGCACCAGCGGGGAGCTGCGCCTCAGCAATTTTCTGCTCTGGCAGCTTTCCTACGCCGAGCTTTATATCACCGATGTGCTGTGGCCGGATTTTCGCGAAGAACAGTTTTTGCAGGCACTGGAGGCCTTTGCCCGCCGCGATCGGCGCTACGGCGGCGTCCACACCGACTAGGAACCCGATATGGACCGACGACGAATTTTTATCGGCGCAGCCATCGGCCTGATTCTGGTGCTGGCCATTGCCTTTGTGCCCGCCGGCAGTCCGGTAACACTGCTGGTGATGCTCGCTATCTGCGGACTGGCCATGCACGAGTTTTATGAGCTGCTTCGTATGGGGGATATGCCCGCCTCACGCCGCGTCGGCATGGTCAGCGGTCTGCTGTTTGTCGCCATGACCTGGGTGTGCGCCCGCCTGAGTCTGCCCGACCGCGTTCTCTGGGCGCTGCTGCTGCTGATTATTCTGGTGAACTTTTTCCGCCTGCTGGTCTATCCCGACGCCCGTCTGGCCATTCGCAACGCCCTCGGTACGCTGTTCGGTTTCGTGTACGTAGCCTTTTTCTGGAGTTTCTTTGTCCGCATCTTTATGGCCGGGCCGCCGGACCGGCCGGGGCTGGCCGGGTTTTATCTGCTGCTGGCGGTCAAGGGCGGCGATGCCGGCGCGTACTTCATCGGTTCCCGGCTCGGCCGGCACAAACTCTTTCCCCGCATCTCACCGAAAAAAAGCTGGGAAGGGCTTGCCGGGGCCATGCTCTGTTCCTGTGTCGTCGGAGTCTTGTGGTGGCATTTCAGCGGCGGCCGGCTTGGACCGCGGGCTTTCCCGCCGGTGCATGCCCTGCTGCTCGGCCTCATTCTTCCCGTCATCGGCACGCTCGGTGATCTCGTGGAATCGCTCTTTAAACGCGCTGTGCACGTCAAGGACTCCGGCGCCATCGCGCACGGACTCGGCGGCATGCTCGATATGATCGACAGCCTGCTCTTCACCGCCCCCTTTATGTATATCTACATCGAGTTTTTCTTTCCCGCATAAACAGGATTATCTGCTATGATCGACTTTCTTCTCCAGGCGTGGACCTTTCTGTACAGTCTGGCAATCGCTCTGTTTCTCTTCGGCATCACGGTTTTTATCCATGAATTCGGACACTTTCTGGTCGCCCGGCGCTGCGGACTGATTGTCAAAGCCTTCTCCATCGGCTTCGGCAAAGCCGTCGTCCGGTGGGAAAAAGACGGCGTGCACTATAAAATCGGATGGATTCCCTTCGGCGGCTACGTCTCGCTTCCGCAGCTCGACCCCGCCGGCATGGAAAAAATACAGGGCGAACACGGCGACGAACCTGCTCCGGCCGTGTCCCCGTGGAAAAAAATCGCCGTGGCTGTCTGCGGACCGCTCGGCAACGTGGTGCTTGCCGCCGTCCTCGCCGTGTCGATCTGGCTGATGCCCGGCGGCGAGACCGGCACCCTGCTGCGGCCGATGGTCGGACAGATCGAGACCAACAGCGCCGCGTACGCCGCCGGTCTGCGCAAGGGCGATGAAATCACCGCCGTCAACGGCAACCCGGTTGCCAGCTGGTACGACTTGACCGTCGAGACCCTTCTCAAAAAAGGCAATATCGCCGAGCTGACCCTCAAGGAGGGGGCCGCGCTTAAGGTCCCTGTCACGACGACCGATGAGGGCGTGCCCCTCATCAAAGGCGTTGATCCGGCCGTCCCCTGTCTCTTCGGCGCGGTCACGCCCGACAGCCCCGCCGACCGCGCCGGCGTGCAAAGCGGGGATGTGGCACTGTATTTTGACGGGCAGCCCGTTGTCGACTGGAACCATTTCACCGACCTGGTACAGAATGTTGAGCCGGGCACGACGGTTCCGCTGACGGTGGAGCGGGACGGCGAACCCGTGGAGCTGTCGATTGCGCCCGAAATCAATGAAGAGTATGACCGTATGATGATCGGTGTGCAGCTCGGCGGCGGCGCCATGCCGTGGATGCTCTACAAAAACCCGCTCAAACAGCTCAAATACGATGCCCTCGCCATCGTCCGGGTTCTGCAGGCCCTCACCAATGTGGAAGAGGCTCCGCAGGCGGCCAAAGGACTCGGCGGACCGGTTGCGATTTTCGATATGCTCATCCTTTCCATTCAGACCGGTGTGGCCGGTACACTGGGCCTGCTCCGTTTCCTGAATGTCAACCTCGCCATTCTGAACCTGCTGCCGATCCCGGTGCTCGACGGCGGCCACATCGTGTTTGCGCTGTGGCACGGCGTAACCCGCCGTAAAGTCAACCCCAGAGTGCAGGGCGCACTGGTTAACTTCTTCGCCATACTGCTGCTCGGCGCCATGCTGCTGCTCACGTTTAATGACGTGGACCGCAAGCTGAATATCAAAGAGTTTTTCGGCAATCTCTTCTCCGGTCCGACGGAACAGGTCGAGAAAGAATAAGCCCGAAAACAGGGGTTCGCCGGATGCGGCATCTTTGTTCATGTCCGCCGTGTCCGATTTCGTGCGTCGGACGGTGAACTGTCGCAGTAAAATCCAGTCCAAAAAAACATGAACCGTTTTCGCAAACGACGTTTTCTGACCGGTCTGCCGCCGGCCCGCACTGTCGGGCTGCTGGCGCTGATGGCTTTCGCCCTGTTTGTTTCCTTCCGGATCTTTAACGCGCCGACCGAAACGCTTCAAATCGCTGCATCCCCGGACGGCCGGCGCGAAGCGCGCCTTCAGCATGTGTTCTACTATTCCGAGCCCGGCTATAAAGTGGCTGTGCGCAGCGGCTTTCTGTGGAAGACACTGCTCTATATCCCCGAAATCACCGATGCGGCCGATGCCGAGGCCTCAATCCGCTGGAGTTCCGATTCCCGGCGGCTCTGGCTCGACATCAACCAAAAGCCGGTCTGGAAACACGACGTTCAGACAGACTGATTTTTTCTCACAAACGAGAAGGTTTTTTTTGAATTTCGTCTATTATTGACACAGGGCTCGGGACATCCGTCTGATTCTGATTTATTCGGCCTGTACGATCCGTTATACCGTTCAGCATTTATAGAAAGTCATGACGCAGGCTTTCCTTGCCCGTCGGAACAGGCCTTGTAGGAAACTGATTTTCGTTCCGGAAACGGTATAAAATATGCTTTTTTATTATCTTTACCGTTTTTGAAGCAGAGCGAGCAGAGGGTGTTATGGTTGAAGAAATGCTGAAGCAGGCCGTTCTCGGCAAGCATCGGGTGCAGTTTACCTACGAAGGACGCACCAAGGTCGTCGAACCGCATCTGGTCGGCCATAATATGCGCGGACATCTGCTGCTAAACGCCTGGTTCGTGCGCGGTGACCCGAAATACAATGAAGAGGGCTGGCAGGATTATATGCTGGTCGGTATGTCCAACCTGATCATCCTGCCGGAGTGTTTCGACAAACCGCGCTTCGGATACAATCCCATGGACGATCGCAAATACGCAAACATCCAGTTCTGCCTGTAAGCGCCGCGCAAAACCTCTCTGTCTATACTATCTTAAATAAATCAATTATGGGGACGTTCTATATAAAAACTTTATATAAAACAATTTATAAATTTATTAATACAAATTTCAGGAGCTGTTACGGGCAGAACGCCCTCGGATTATTTGATCTTGTCTCCGGTCACTCCGAAATCGTGAAGCGAGGGGCGGCCGGAGATGCTGAAAAAACTCCAACTGTTCCGGGAAGAACTTTATTATTCTGAATTGTATTTAATTAATATACCTCTATAATATTTGTAATAAACATGATACATAGAACGTCCCTTATTCTTTATGTTCTGCAAAGGATGAGGTGCAGGGCGGGGGGATCGAACCCGCCGGGTGGTACAACCGAGGCAGCGATGTAGGACCGGTCTCTTGTGGCAGGTCTTATTTTACGGTTCTGATGTCTTTGATCAGCTGCAGGATTTCCCTGAGACGCGAGGGGGCGGTTCGGGCGGTGAGGCGCGGGTAGCGTCCGTTTACCATGATCGGCTCATTATTGCGGATGAGCATAATGCGCCCGTCGTTGACGCGCACGGTTTTGACGGCGGCATAGGCAGCCGCAATGCGGATGCGGGCAATCTCAAACAGGTTGCGCATGGGAGCGGGGAGTTTGCCGAAGCGGTCGGCGAACTCTTTTTTCAACTCGCGAACTTCACTTTCTTTGGCGAGCGAGGCAATGCGTCCATAGAGCTGTACGCGCAGGTTTTCGTCGTCCACGTAGGAGTAGGGGATATATGCGCCGTTTCCCGAGGCAGGCGTTTCGCCGGCCTCGGCAGCCGCGGGCGAGCGCTCGAGAAAGTCGAGATCGACCGCGGTGTCGATGAGCGGCGGCACCTTTCTGCCCTGCAGACGGGCGACGGAGCGTTTGAGAAGCTGGCAGTAAAGGTCGAAGCCGATGGCGGCGATGTGCCCACTCTGCCGGGCGCCGAGCAGATTGCCTGCGCCGCGGATTTCAAGGTCGCGCATGGCGATGCGCAAGCCGGTGCCGTGGCCGGTGTATTTTTTGAGCGCCTCAATGCGCTGGCGCGCGTCGTCGGTGAGCACGCCGTGCGGCGGGATGAGCAGGAAGGCATAGGCTTTACGCCGGGCGCGGCCGACGCGTCCGCGCAGCTGATAGAGATCGGCTAGACCGAAGCGGTCGGCGCGGTCGACCAGAATGGTGTTGCAGTTGGGGATGTCGACGCCGTTTTCGACGATCGTGGTGCAGACGAGCACGTCGAACGATCCGCGTACAAAACGGTGCATGATGTCGGAGAGCTGCTTTTCGCTCATTTGTCCGTGGGCGGTTTCGACGCGCGCTTCAGGAGCGAGCGTTGCGATCCGCTGCGTCATTTTGTGAATGGTCTGCACGCGGTTATGGAGGACGAACACCTGACCCTCACGGGCCAGCTCGTGTTCGATGGCGCTTTGGATGATGTCGTCATGATCTTCGAGGACAATGGTTTCGACCGGCTGGCGTTCCTGCGGCGGGGTGGTGATGGTGCTCATATCGCGCGCGCCGGTGAGGCCCATATAGAGTGTGCGCGGAATCGGGGTGGCGGAGAGGGTGAGCACGTCGACTTCTTTGCGCAGTTGCTTGAGGTGCTCTTTGGCGCGTACGCCGAAGCGCTGCTCTTCATCAATCACCACCAGTCCGAGATCGGCAAACTGTACGTCTTTGGAGACGAGACGGTGCGTCCCGATCACGATATTCACTTTGCCGTCGCGCAGACGCTGGATGGTGGTGTTCTGTTCGGTTTTGGTGCGGAAGCGGCTGAGCATTTCAACGCAGACGGGAAAGGCGGCCATGCGTTCGGTGAAGGTGTCAAAGTGCTGCTGTGCCAGAATGGTGGTGGGAACCAGCACAGCGACCTGGCGGCCCTCCATGACCATTTTGAAGGCGGCGCGCAGGACGACTTCGGTTTTGCCGTAGCCGGCGTCGCCGCAGATCAGGCGGTCGGCGGGCAGGGCGGACTCCAGATCGTTTTTGACCGCTTGAATAGCGGCGAGCTGATCGGCGGTTTCCATGTAGGGAAACGAGTTGTCGAACTCGGTTTGTAGATGAGTGTCCGGTCCGCAGGCGCGGCCTTTTTTCAGTTTGCGTGCGGCCTGGGTTTCAAGCAGGCGGGCGGCGAGGTCTTCAATGGCCTCTTCAGCGGAGGCGCGGTCGTTCTGCCAGCGTTTCCCTTTCAGCGAGTGCAGGGCGGGGGCGGTGTTGCCCATTCCGACGTAGCGGGTTAGTAAATGCGTCTGCCCGGTCGGCAGGTAGATGCGGGCTCCTTCGGCATATTCGAGCAGCAGCATTTCCTGGCGGCGGCCGGCCATTTCGATTTCCATGACGCCCATATATTTGCCGATGCCGTGGTCGGCATGCACCACCAGCTCGCCGGGCTGGATGTCGCGCCATTCCGCAACGCGCTCGCCTTTGGTCTGAACCGCTTTGCCTTTTTTGCGGGCATGGGCGGTTTTTGCGGCGTAGCCGTAGATGTCGGCTTCGGTCAGCACAAGATGTTTTGTCTTTTTGCGGATAAAGCTGCCGTGAATGAGTCCAACCCGAACATGTAAGGCGGGGCGCTCTGCCCCGGGGCGCCGCGGTTCACCGTGAAGGTTCACCATGAACGGACGGCTGGGACCTAAATAGGCCTCTTTTAGGCGTTCTGCCGAACCCTCGGTTTCCATGTAAATGTCGATTTTCCATCCATTGGAACTCATTTTTTCCACTGTTTGGAAAAAGAGCTTCCGTTGTGTTTCGGCGGCCTCGGCGGGATGGTTTTCACTGACCGGTTTGAGGTGGGTATCGTAAGGGGCGAGGTCAATGTCGAGTACGTCGGTGGTGACGTGACCGATTTCAATTGTGTTTGTAGGACGCGCTTCCCGTATTCGGGAGCGTGTGGAGCACAGGCTCTCCGCGGCCGGAGAGGCCTGTCCTACAATGATGCGGAGAGTATTTGCGGGGAGCAGTTCTTCCAGTGTGGTTTCGCCGACGGCGTTGAGAGGGAGGATTTTGATAGAAGAGATTTTTTCGACGGAGCGCTGCGTAGCGATATCGAAGGTGCGCAGGCTGTCGATTTCGTCGCCGAAGAACTCGATGCGCACGGGGTATTCTTCGGTCGGCGGCCAGACATCAATAATACCGCCGCGCCGTGCGGCAACGCCTTTTTCGTAAACTTCCGGTTCGAGTTCGTATCCCATTTTTTCCAGTTCCTGGAAAAAAAGTTCCGGGGGGCATTCGCTCCCCAGAGCGAGAACCTGCGGTTTTCCAATATCTGGAAACGTTTCTTCCAGGCATTGGGATGTCGTCAGCAAAATAAAGGCAGGGTGCTCTGTTTCGGAGCGCCGTTTGTGCTCAGTGCCATCGACGGGCGGACGGCTGGGACAGCCGTCCCTACCCAATGAGAGGAATTGCAATGTCTTCAGCCGTTCTCCCTGCCGTTCCATATCGCCGGGATCGTTTGGAGGCAGCAGCAGGATATTTTTTTCGGGGCAGAGGGTTTTGAACGAGTCGGACAGTCTTTCCAGTTCATGGAGATGGTTAACCACCCAAAGCTGGGGCTGTTCAGGCTGACAGCCCAGGAACGCCTGTGCAGAGGGGGGCAGGGGCGGTAACCGGCAGGGGCCGTTTTTTATTGCGTTTCTGATGGAGGACAGGTCGAGGTTCACAACAGGCAATGTATCACGGTGTGAGAAGGGTGACAAAATCATGGACGACAAAATCATTTCAGGATTTGCCTGAGCGGGAGATGAAGAACTCCGCATTCCAAACGGCGGATAACAGTACGAATAAAGGCGCGATTGCGCTGACCCATAATTTTGCCGCAATTACCCGCCTCACCGGTGTCTCCGGAACATTAAATTACTCCTGACGGACGGGTTTTTCTTTCACTGCATTGACGCGAAGCTGGAGGAATAATATATGTCATCCACTACAGTCATCAGCAATAGAGAGGACTTGTGCATACGATGGGAGGATCGTTGTGTCGGAGTATTCTATGAACGTTAAATACCGCGAGATTGAAGATGCGTTTGAGTTTGTGAGTTTCGGTATGCCGGAGGATCATCAGGCGGTTCTGGATAAAGCGACGGGGAAGATATACTACCGGTCCGACTTCGGTGACTTTGACGAGATTCCGGATGAGATCCGGGAGTCGGAGTCTTGCGTTGAGATTCCGCATAAGAGGGATCTTGATTTGGGCAATCGGCTGGTGTTTCGCTTTGTCCGGGCTGTGACGCCGGATGCGGAGGACCGGGTACGCGGCTTCTTTTCCGGTCGCGGCGCGTATGCGCGCTATAAGGACTGGCTTGAGTCGGAGGGGTTGCTGCAGCAGTGGTATGACTTTGAGGCGGGCGAGTCTGAAAAAGCGTTACGACAATGGTGTGCGGATGAGGGGATTGAGCTGACCGGCTGAATGTTCCGTTCAAAAAAATCCGCGGACAGCCTCTCCAAGGGAACGGCCTGAAAGCTGCCTTTGCGAATGTTGCTGAAGGCGAGCTCGGGGAGGCTGAAGAGGATGCCGCGCAGGCTGCGGCGCAGGTGGCGGCCGCGGTCAAACGGCAGCATCACGATGCCGCCTGCGGCATGGGCGTGGGCATAGACCAGATTGGCCGCACCGAGAATCGGGCGGGGCCAGAAGACGTCGTCCGTGAAGAACAGAAAGATTGTGTCGGCGTGCCAAGGTGTATACACCGTCGATGTGAGTGTGTTGTTTTCCCGAAGCCGGATCCAGCGGCCGGTTTCGGCCTGCAGGTCGGCGACACGGCGCAGCCGGCAGGAGGGGAGGTCAAGCGTTTCGCTGACAGCGAATGTCTCGCCGGCGAGTCTGGAGAGGCGGCAGGGAATAAACGAGAGGTTATCGCCGGGCTCAATATATCCGCCCAGCGCCTCTTCGGCTTCACGACGGCTGCAGAAGCTTTCGTTGACGAGACGCATCAGTTCGGTGGCACAGTTTTGTGTGAGGACGTTGTAGGCGGCAGAAGCCTGAACCGTTTGCCGGCAGATTTTCGCGTTTTGTTTTGCTGTCTGCACAGCGGTGGAGAGATTCGTCGCGGTCCATCGCGGTGTCAGCGGGACCCGCTGCCTGCGGCCGGGAACAAGGTGGCCCGGCTCAACCCGCACAGGGTCGCCGTTCGACACAAGCTGTTCCAGTTCGTACAGTCGTCCCTGTGCCTCTTCGAGCCGGCCGTACGCCCGGCTGCGCTCCGCCTCCTGCATGCCGGTCACGGCGGCCCGAAACGCCGCGACATCAAAGCGGCATTCCCGGAGAAGCAGGTCGAAATGCGGTTCCCGTCCGGACAGTTCACGGAGCGGCTTGATCTGCGCCGTGTCCGGGAAGGGGTCAAGGGTTGCCAGGCGCCGGGTTGTCAGTGAGTGCGATGTTGCGTGATAGCGTGCGACCTCAAGCAGAAGGGCCCTGCCTCGCTCAGGTCTCTCCGACCGCAGGAGTGCGAAAATCGATGCCTCGATATCCTTGTGCAGTGCGGCGACGGCGGCCTGTTCTTCGTCGGTCAGGGGGGTTGTGTTGGCCTCTGCCGTAAGCAGGGCCTCTTTACGCAGCGGTCGTGCTTCGAGTAAAACCCGAAGCGCTTCGCGCAGCGACAGGGCTTCCTTTGTTTTATAACAGGTGCCGGGCCCGGCGGCCGGGCTGCCGGCGTGGATCGGGGATGCGTCCGGATGCCGAGTCAGATCCGGCAGCCGCGCGCCTGCTTTTTCCATCGCATTGTGGAGAAAGCCGGATCCCAGTTGTGTTTGGATCTGTTCCCGGAGCTCGACGCCGACCGGATCGTTGCGGCCGTCCGTCTCGAAGAACCCCAGCCCTTCGACGGAAATCCAGCACTCACCGGCTGCCAGACGCCGGATGAAATCGAGCTCGGTCTCGGCGTCCTGAAGGGTCTGCAGACGGCGCTGCTGCTGCAGGTAAAAGGCCAGACAGTTGGACCGGACTTTGTCGAACACGGTCTGGGTGACCGCAACGCGGTGGATCGTGATGGATCGGTTTCCAAGGCCGTTGCGCGTGTGCTGAAACTCGCTCCACGGATCCCGTGCCAGCAGGAACAGCCCGCCCGGACAGAGCTGAAAATGGTAGACGGTCTGTCCGAGCCGCAAGGCGCTGTGGCCTCCGGCCGACAGATCCACCGTGCTGGTAATGTAGACAAAATCCAGCGAGGGCGGGTCGGTTTCGGCCGCGCTGCAGCGGAGTACTGCGCAGCAGAGAAGGATTGCCGCCCGCGTGCCTGTCCGCTTATCGGGCATCACTCGAAACAATCAGATCGTAATGCGGCGAGCTCTTCAGGTTTTTAAGGAACGGCAGATACGCGACGGCCTCGTTGGGCACATTCGCCCGCGCCAGACCGCGACCGATGGCCCGATATGCAGCCGGATCGTTTTCCCAGTACGAAATACCATGGCGCTGCGCCGCACTGCCGATTTCACGCATATACTCGTCGGCCGTTCCGTTCGACCGGACGTAGAGCAGGGTAACGGCCGAGACTTCCTCCTGGAAGCTGCTCTGAACCGCGCGGACGCTTGCCTCTCCCGGTTTTTCGGAACGGCCCGACCGGGACGAGGCGCTCGACCAGCGGCTCGGGGATGACGACGAACGGGAGCTGGCACTGAACGACTTGAAGCTGCAGGACGCGGTTCCGGCGCTTAGCGCGGCCGTGAGCACCATTGCGATCAGGGGGGAAACAACCTTTTTCATCAGGACACCTCTTTCATTTTTCGGCTGCTAGAGAATAATACCGGAAAATAGTACGGTTTAGTGTGAAGGGTTGGCAATCGTTCTTTTGACCGCCTTGCTCCCTGTTTTCGGGCGGGAGCAGAATGCGAATTTTAAGATGGCGGATGCTGCGGGAAGCCGGTAGG
>CAZITJ010000025.1:0-25836 GCA_964542135.1 uncultured Verrucomicrobiota bacterium | reverse complement strand
GGTAGGGCGGTCCGTCCCGGGCCGCCGAATGCGGACGGCTGGGGACAGCCGTCCCTACCGGTTCGTGGTCAGGTAGGGCGGTCCGTCCCGGGCCGCCGGTTTCGCGGACGGCTGGGGACAGCCGTCCCTTTCCGAAAGACGCGCTTATTACGGAATTAACTTGTTTTGTATTGGTAAAACCACGGAATTACACCGAATACACTGAAAGGAAGAGCGCAAGTTCAGATTCATTGCATATTACCCGCGCTTTTCCTCAAATGTACACAAAACCTCTTTGAGTTTGACGAGCTGGATGGGCTTGGTGAGGTAGTCGTCCATGCCGGCACTCATTCCGCGCTCGCGTTCTTCGACGGCCGCGTGAGCGGTCATGCCGACAATGCGCGGCTGTTTGCCTCCGGCGGTCAGCCGAATGATTTCGCGTGTGGCGGTCAGTCCGTCCATACGCGGCATTTGAATATCCATCAGGATCAGGTCGTATTCATTCTGCTTGGCCAGCTCAACCGCCTCCAGCCCGTCGCGGGCCAGATCCGCCGGGCAGCCCAGCTTGTCGAGCATGCGCAGGGCCACCTTTTGGTTGACGCGGTTGTCTTCGGCGACCAGCAGGCGGACAGGGCGGCCGTTTTTCGGGCGGATCGACCCGCGGTTCGCGGAATCGGACCCGACGTCTTCGCCCCGCAGGATCGCCGCGATGGTCTGATACAGACGGGCGGGTTTGACCGGCTTGGTCAGGCAGGAATCAATCGCCAGGTCGTCCGGCGGTTTGGTCAGTCCGATGGACGTCAGCAGAATGATCGGCAGGGTGCCGGCCGGGTGAATGCGGCGGATTTCTCTGATGAGCATGGCCCCGTCCATCCCGGGCATCTGCATGTCCGAGATGACCAGCCCGAAGCGGCTGTTGCGGCGGATGTCGTCCAGAGCCTCGGCGGGATCCTGAAAGACCGCCGGACGCAGTCCCCAGCGTTCAAGCTGGGCGGTGAGAATTCGGCAGTTTGTTTCGTTGTCGTCGACGACCAGCACCCGCCGGTTTTCCGGCTCCAGTCGGGTCTGCTGCGCCCGAACGGTTTTGATTCGGCGGGAGGCCGCCGCCTGTATGCTGAAATGAAACACCGATCCGCGGCCGGGCTCGCTTTCCGCCCAGAGAGACCCGCCCATCAGCTCGGCCAGTTTGCGGCTGATGGTCAGGCCCAGACCGGTGCCGCCGTAGCGGCGGGTGGTGGAGGCATCGGCCTGCGCAAATGCGTCGAAAATCCGGGCGAGCTGCTCGGGTTCGATTCCGATGCCGGTATCGCGTACGGAAAAGCAGATCTCAAAGGTGTCTCCGTGCGGACGGGCGGAGACCGACAGGTCGATTTCACCTTCGCGTGTAAATTTCACGGCGTTGCTCAGCAGGTTCAGAAGGATCTGCCGCAGCCGGCCTGCATCCCCGCGAATCACGGTCGGGACCCGGCCGCTGAGATCATAGGTCAGCTCCAGGCCTTTCTCAGCGGTCCGGGCAACGATGACATCCAGTGTTTCCTCGATGCACCGCACCAGATCGAAGTCCTGCTCTTCCAGCTCCATATGCCCCGCCTCGATCTTGGAAAAATCGAGCACATCGCTGATCAGCGTCAGCAGGGATTCCCCGCTGACGCGGATGATATTGGTGAATTCGCGCTGTTCGGCAGACATATCGGTTTCGCTCAGCAGATCCGCCATCCCGATCACCGCGTTCATGGGCGTGCGGATTTCATGACTCATATTGGCCAGAAAGGCGCTCTTGGCGCGCACCGCCTCCTCGGCAATTTCATGCTGCTCTTTCAGGCGGCGGTTGAGGCCGAGAGTAATCAGCATCGCGGTCAGCAGAACCGCCAGCAGAAACAGAATGGCGGAGACCCACGGCCAGTGCCGGAGCAGGAGCGCGGCGATTGATACGTCTCCGTAGGTTTCGTACGGCGGTCTCTGCAGCTCCCGCAAACACGCCGAAACCGCATGATATTCCATGGGAATCAGCCAGCCTGCACAGTGTGCGGCGCGGGCCGCCTCGCTGTTCGGCGGCATTTGCAGCAGGGCCACCGCCGTCTGCTGAGCCAGCGCGTTCGGTGTGCCGGCGGTTTTGGCCAGCGTCCACTCGGGATACAGCCGTGTGCTGTGCAGAAAGGTGAAGTGTTTGTGATGTTCATGGGCGGGGGCGGGGCAGGGGATGATCGAAAAAGCCGCCGGATCGATTTTTCCCTCGGCGGCCATGCGCTCCAGCGTGTCGGTGCGCACAATGCCGGCATCGGCCCGCCCGTCGCGCACGGCGTATACCACCGCATCATGCGTGCCCGCAAACAGCACGCGGAAGTCGCGCTCCGGATCGAGATCCCGGGCCTTGATCTCGCGCAGAGCAGCCAGCCAGCCGCCGAAGGACGACGGATCCACCGCGGCGACTCGTTTTCCGCGAAGATCTTCCCAAACCGGCTGCGGATTCAGATCCCGCCGGAAAAAGACGGTTCCGCCGAACACCGCGTGCGGGGTGCCGTCCGGCCCGAGATTGTTCAGGGTGGCCAGCCGGCTGGCATCAAAGCGCACCGCCAGTTCAATATAGATCCCTGAATTGGCCAGCACAAAATCGATGCGGTTTTGTTGAACGGCGGTTTTGATTTCTTCAAACCCGAGCGGAACAATCTCATACCGCCGATCGGGAACAGAGGTTTCCAGATAGGCGGCGGTGGGCGCCCATTTCTGCAGGCACTGCTCTGCGCCCCGTTTTGCCAGCACGCCGATTCGCACCGGCGGATCGGCATACAGCAACAGGCTGAGACAGAGCCATAGAAAAAAAACAGGGGTTTTGCGCATGGCGTTTCTTTTCGATCGGCGTTTAAACTGTCGGTGATTGTACACCTGCGGCGGCCGGAGGCAAATACCAATCCGATCCGGACTTGGCGGGACGCGCAGGGAGCGCTATGGTATCGCGCATTGTGAACTCCGGAGACAGGATATGAAGGTGCTGGTTGCCGGCGGAGCCGGATATATTGGAAGTGTGACCACCGAAATGCTGTGCGATGCAGGGCACGAGGTTGCCGTGTTCGACAACCTGGAGCGCGGGCACCGCGCCGCCGTCGATCCGCGCGCGACGTTTATTCAGGGGGATTTGCGAAAACCTGAAACCATCGATGCCGCCTTGCAGGCGGCGCAACCCGAGGCCGTGATCCATTTCGCCGCCTACATCGAAGTCGGCGAATCCATGAAAGAACCGCTGCCGTTTTTTGAGAACAATGTCAGCGGCTCGCTCAATCTCATAAAGGCGATGGTGGCCGGCGATGTGAAAAAACTGATCTTTTCCTCCACCTGCGCCACCTACGGCACGCCCGAGAAAATGCCGATGGATGAAAGCCTGCCGCAGAAGCCGGAGAGTGTCTACGGCGAGTCCAAGCTGCTCTGCGAAAAGATCTTTTCGTGGGCCGAGCAGATTCACGGGGTTGAATGCGTCTTTCTGCGCTATTTCAACGCCTGCGGCGCCACCGAAAAATACGGGGAGGATCACAGCCCGGAAACACATCTCATCCCGCTGATCCTGCAGGTGCCGCTCGGCCGGCGCGAAAAAATCTATATTTTCGGCGACGACTACGACACGCCGGACGGAACCTGCATCCGCGACTACATCCACATCCGTGACCTCGCCCAGGCCCATATCCTCGCCCTCAAGCCGGGCATAACCGGAGCGTTCAATCTCGGTAACGGCGACGGCTATTCCGTCAAGGAGGTCATCGACGTCGCCCGCGAAGTGACCGGTCATCCGATTCCCGCCGACCTGCAGCCGCGCCGTGCCGGGGACTGCACCCGCCTGATTTCCGATTCCGCGAAAGCCAAAGAAATTCTGGGCTGGAAGCCGGAATATGCCGATCTGCGCTCCATCGTTGAAAGCGCGTGGAACTGGCATCAGTCGTATCCCGACGGGTATGAAGATTAGGCTGTAAAACAGTCTCTCAACCGGTAAAATGAAGACATGATTCAGCGAACGGTATCCATACAGCAGTTGCACAGCAGTCAGGTTGCAAAGGACAGAGCGTATTGGCTCAAGCGTCCTGCAGGGGAGCGGATTGCGGCGGTTGAGCTGTTGAGAAAGGCCTGCTATGGAACTTCAGCCCGACTTCAAAGAACTGCATTTATACAGAACAAGAAGGCATCCGGCCGCTTGAAAGACCTAGCCGATATCGAAGCATTACAGGATGGCCGTGAAGACGGATATTGAGCTGGTTTCCATCGGCACCGAGCTGCTCAGCGGACGCACGCTGAACGCCCATGCGCAGACGCTGGGAACCGCGCTTGCTCAGATGGGGCTGTGCCTGTCGCGCGATACCACCATCCCCGATGAAGCCGGGGTCATACAGTCCGTCGTGCGTGAAGCGCTGGATCGTGTGGATATTGTCATCGTCAGCGGCGGCCTGGGCCCGACGCCCGACGACATCACCCGCGATGCGCTCGCGCAACTGTTTAATCGCAAACTGATTTCGGCCCCCGACGCGCTCGAGGCCATCAAACAGCGCTATAGTGCGCGCGGGCGCATTTTCAATTCCGCCTCCGAACGCATGGCGCTCATTCTCGAGGGGGCCGCGCCGCTCATCAACAGCGCCGGTGCCGCCGTTGCCCAGCGGCTTGATGTTTCCCCCCCCGGCTTGTCCGCCGAAGCTTCGGCCAGGGTGGAAAAAATATTGTTTATCGTGCCCGGACCGCCCGGCGAATTTGCCGCGGTGCTCGACGATCATATCGCGCCCTGGCTCTGTAAAACCTTCCCGGATGCGACGCCGCTCGAACTGCGCGTGCTCACCACGCAGGGCATCGGTGAATCGGATATCGTCACCCGGCTCGAAGAGGCGAATTTCCAATGTCCGGAAATATCCGCCGGCTTTTATCCCGGGTTTGGACGTGTTGAGATCCGCCTGAGCGCGCCGAACGCAAAACGGGCTGAACTGGACGCCGCCGAACACACCCTGCGGGTGCTGCTGCAGGACTGCCTTGCCGACTGAACGCATCCGCCGGCACCGCGACCGAAAAGGAAAAGTCCGTTGAAACGGCGGGATAATCCTTACCGGTCCGTTGTGGTCTGCGCCTTGATCTTGAGCTCAACATCGTGTTCGTACAGTGCGTCGAACAGCTCGTCCAGCGCGCCCTCCATCACCCGATCAAGTTTGTAGAGTGTCAGGTTGATGCGATGGTCGGTGATGCGATTCTGGGGATAGTTGTAGGTGCGGATTTTTTCGGACCGATCCCCGGTTCCGACCTGCGACCGGCGGGCCTCCGCCTGCTCTCTTTCAACTTCCTGCTGCTGCACTTCATACATCTTGGCGCGCAGAACGCGCAGCGCTTTCGCTTTGTTTTTGTGCTGTGAACGCTCGTCCTGGCATTGTACGACCGTTCCGGTGGGGAGATGCGTGATCCGGATCGCCGAGTCCGTTGTGTTCACGTGCTGTCCGCCGGCCCCGCTGGCGCGGTAGGTGTCGATTTTAAGATCTTCATTTTTGATTTCCACATCCACGTCCTCAGCTTCCGCAAGCACCGCAACCGTGGCGGCGGAGGTGTGGATGCGGCCCTGGGTCTCGGTTTCGGGTACGCGCTGAACGCGGTGCGTGCCGCTTTCATACTTCAGTTTTTTATAGACCTCGTCGCCTTCAACGGAAAAAACAATTTCCTTAAATCCGCCGGCTTCCGAAGGACTGATGTCCAGAACAGACAGGTTCAGCCGTTTTTCTTCGGCATAGCGGCTGTACATGCGATAGAGGTCGCCCGCAAACAGAGCCGCTTCAGCACCGCCGGTGCCGGCGCGGATTTCGATAATGACATTTTTGGCGTCGGACGGATTGGGCGGAAGCAGCGCAATCATCACCGCCTTTTCCGCTGCGGGCAGTTTCTCCTCCGCCTCGGAAAGTTCAAGCTCCGCCATTTCGCGCAGTTCGCTGTCCGAGGACTCATCGTCCAGAATCGCCCGGCTTTCTTCCGCCGCACCCTGCAGCCCCAGAAAAATCTCCGCAGCCGCGGCTACGGTTTTCTGATGCGAATACGCATGCATCAGTGCCTTCATTTTCTGCGGGTCCGCCGCAACCTCCGGCAGAGACATCTCCGCCTCCAGTTCGGTAATGCGGGCCTGAAGACCTTTCAGATAGGCTTGATCAATCATACAGCGTCCGATCCGGGTTGCGGATAGCAGGATGTGCGTTTCTGTTTCCCGGGTCCGGTTCAACCCGTCGCCGAATCCGGGCACAAAAAGGCCGGGGTTCATCGGCTGAATCCCGGCCTCCTGAAAACCGCTTATTTCTTGCCGTAACGCTTGTTGAAGCGGTCCACGCGACCTTCCGTGTCAACAAACTTGGCCTGACCGGTGAAGAACGGATGGCAGGCCGAACAAATGTTCACATGCATCTTGTCCAGCGTTGAACGGGTCTGAATGACGTTGCCGCAGGCACACGAAATTTCAGCGTCGGTATACTCGGGATGGATTTCTTTTTTCATGGCATTCTTTTCCTTGCTCCAAAGAGCGGGCCTTTAAATCATATCAACCCGGCCGGAGCAAGCCCTTTTCTGATCGATTTGAGCCGCGGCGTTCCGGATGGCAATGGATCCGTCAGGATTTCAATCCCCCGAACGGGATCCCGGGGTGCGCGCTGTGCCGTTTTGCGGTGCCCGGCTGTCGTTGATGAACACCTGCCCCTCCGGTCAGACTATCGGTAGTACATCTCCCCGTCGTTCTCTTCGGTCTGCAGTGTGCCGTCCGCGACGAGCGGTGCAAGGGTGGCGATGATCTCTTCGGCATGTACCCCGGCCAGTGCGGCGAGCTGTTCGGCGGTGGCGGGATGCCGGCGGATCAGTCCGGCCAGTTCCGCCGGGTCGTTTCGACCTGTATGCCCCTCCGCCCCGAACGAGGCAATGATCTCGGCTTTCGGAGTGAACAGATCGCAGCATGCCGCAAGCTGTGTCTCTGACACAGGCAGAATCGACTTGTCGGCCGGCGGCCGTACCGCCGTATTGAGGTGGATGGTGTCCGGGCCGATGGTTTCTGCGATCGCGGCAATTTTTCTCAGCGTGTCCGGGTCCGAATTAACCCCGTTTATCACAAACACTTCCAGCCAGAACTGTCCGCTGTATACCGCCCGGAAATCCCGGGCGCCGGCCAGCAGCTGATGAAACGAAACGCCGGGGGCCGGACGGTTGACGGTTTGAAAGGAGGGTTCATCCCATGCGCTCAGACTCGTTTTTACGATGTCGGCCTTCTGCAGATCGTCACGGACCAGCTGACGATGAAAAAGCGTTCCGTTGGACAGCACAACCACCGGCAGTCCGGTTTGGGCCTTGATCCAGCCAATCAGTTCGCCGAGCCGGCTGTAGAGGGTCGGTTCGCCCGAGCCCGCAAAGGTGATTACATCCGCAGAGCCGCCGCCCGCAAGCCAGCGGGAAAGCTCGTCACACACATCCTCAATCGGGGCAAACTCTTCGCGATCAGTGGTCAGGTTCCGGGTCGGACCGCACTGACAGAACCGGCAGTCAAAACTGCACGTCTTCCCCGGCGTTACATCCACACCGAGAGATCGCCCGAGCCGCCGAGAGGGAACGGGGCCGAACAGATAATGGAATTCAGGATTCATAACCGTCTGAAATCAATGCATATCAAATCATGGAGCCGGGTACAGCGGGCGATCGATGCCATGCGGCAAGGACGCGATCAAGGGCCTCTTCGACCTTGAGAGCCCAGGGAATGGACTGCATGCGCTGCGGATCGGCCTCGAACCATTCGCGGACCCTGCCGAGACCGTCACGAAAGCAGATGCTTGCCTCAAAGTCCGGAACAAAGCGTTTGATTTTCGAATTGTCAAAAATCAGGCTGTGCATTTTATCCCCCAGCAGACTGGGCCCGTTGAAGTCCGGATCGATGCCGGCAATAAAATCACTGGGAATGTGAACAAAATTCGATTCACACTCAAACACCTCCGCGATCGTCTCATAAATCTGATTCCACGTCAGGACTTCATCGCTGGTAATGTGAAACGCCTCGCCGACCGCGGCCTCATTGCCGAGCAGCCCGACCAGCCCTTTGGCAACGTCCCGGGAGTGGGTTACAACCCAGAGGGAGGTCCCGTCCCCGTGAATAACGGCCGGACCGCCCGCTTTGAGACGACGGACCACAGAATAGTCCCACGCGCCGACTCCGGTCGGAATCACCGTGTTGTAGGTGTGCGTCGGACGTACGACGGTCGCCGGGAAATCCGGCGCGTCCAGAAAGAGCCTTTCGCAGGCCGCTTTGCTGCGGGAATAGTCCCAGAACGGATTATCCAGCGGTGTTTCTTCGGTGATGAAAGGCGAGGACGGCGGGGTTTCATACACCGAAGCGGAACTGATAAAAACAAACTGCTTTGCTTTCCCGCGAAACAGATCAACATCCGCCTGCGCCTGCTCCGGCGTAAAGGTGATCCAGTTGACGACGCAGTCCCACGTGTGCCCCTGCAGCACCTGTGCAGCGGCAGATACATCACGGATGTCGGCCTGCAGCACCTGCACATCATCCGGAACCGGACCCATCGCGGTTTGCCCGCGATTCAGATGCCACACGTCCATGCCCTGTTCAAGTGCACGGTCCGTCACCGCCGAACTGATGTTCCCGCTGCCTCCGATAAACAGAACCTTCATAAAATCTCCTGAAATCAAACCATAATTCTTTTTACAGCGGGCGGGCAAGGAAACACTTGTACGCCGGTGCGCGCCGCTGGTAGTGTAAGCGCTGATTTTTCAAAAAAACCCAAGGAGTATCCTCAATGAATGTTTTGCATGTATGTGCCAACCCGAAACCGGTCGAAGAATCTGTTTCAAAACAGCTTGCCGCCCGGTTCTTCGGAAAACTGCTGGAGCTGAACTCCGAGGTGCAGCTCAACAATGTTGATTTGTATCAGGACAAGCCGCCGTATTACACCAATGACCTGTACCGCCGGATGTGGATGCCGGTTTTTGATGAGGCCTACGAGCCGAGCAAGGCCGAAGAAGCGGCCATGAATTATGCCCGCAAACAGACCGATGAGCTGAAACAGACCGATGTGCTGGTGCTGACGACACCGATGTGGAATTTCGCTGTACCCGCCGTTCTGAAGGCCTGGATGGACCAGGTGCTGGCCCCCAACCTGATGTTCGAACTGACCGATGAAGGACCTCAGCCGCTGCACCGTATCAAAACCATTATTCTGCTGGCGGCATCCGGCGGGGTCTACAAAGAGGACGACGAACGCGATGCGCTCATCCGCCAGATTCGTGCCGCGTTTGGATTTATCGGCATTGCCGACATCCGCATTGCATGGGCCGACGGGCAGAACCCGCTGTTTTTCAATGATGCCGAGGTGCGGCGAGACATGGCGTTCGAGGCCGCTGAAGAGCTGGCTGAAGAACTCGCGGAGGAAGCGGCGGAATAAGAGAAAGGCAAAATGGATAAAGGAACGGATGGAATGTCGAAAAAAAACCGCCATCCCCTTTTGTTCTGAACGCAGCGTCTCCTTTTTATCCATATATGCGACAATCCAATTATCCATCCCCCATGTCCATCTTTGTTAAAATCTGCGGCATCTGCTCCCGGAACGACCTGGAAAAAGTCTGTGCGCTCGAGCCCGATGCGATCGGTTTTGTTTTCTGGCCGCGCGCCCGGCGTTACGTGCGATCCGAACAGGTCTGCCGCTGGCTGAGCAGCATCCCCGATCAGATTAAAAAAGTCGGTGTATTCGTCGAACCGCCGGCCGGAACGGTCGAAACGATCGCCGCCGAATGCCTGCTGGATGTCGCCCAGATCCATATGATTTCCAATGATTGGAAAATCGACCGGCCGCTTTTCCAGGGCCTGGAAACCTGGCTGTCGCCGCGAATGGACGAAGGGGTGACACCGGAGGTGCTGAGGGCCCTCAGCCCGGCCCCCGCGGTTCTGCTGGCCGATTCCTTTGATCCCGAATCCGTCGGCGGCACCGGACGGGTTGGAAGCTGGGAGCGGGCGCTGGCTGCCAAAAAACTGGGTGTGCCGGTGATGCTGGCCGGCGGACTGACGCCCGACAATGTGGGCGATGCCGTTGCCGCCGTGCACCCGTGGGGGGTCGATGTCAGTACCGGGGTCGAAAAAGAACCGGGCATCAAGGACATCAAAAAAGTGAAACAATTCATCGCGGCCGCCCGCAGATAGACTGGTTACATTTTTGCTGACGATCGTCAGCGAAAATGTAACAAACTCAAAGAGTCCGGGCAATCCTGGAGCGCAATTGATTCCGAAGAGACCAGACGTCCCGTCCGAGATAATCATCAGGAAGCAATGCGGCCGGCAGCAGAGGATCCGCCTGCATAACATGCGCATACGCTTCTGATTCCTGATAAAGAAGTGTAATCAAATCCTCTTCTGAATGCGCCGGGTGATCCAGCAATGAAAGATTTTCGCCGAATACCTTTAAATAACGGGATTGCAGATCATGCAGACGAGAAAAGTCCCAGGCATTCCGCACCAGTTCCTGCTGATCCAGATGGAGAACGGTGCGGGATTCCAGCAGATAAGCCACGGTTCCGACCGCAGCCCCCTTTTCCAGGTCCTCATATTCCGGACGAATATCTTGCGGCGTAACCCAGACACTGCGCTGTAAACAGCCCATACGCATCTTGCGAAAAAGCAGTCGCAACGTATTGCGATAATGCCGTTGCGATTCGGGCACATCAAAGACGATGACATACCAAAGCTTATTCCATCTCGTATTCCAAAATTTTTGAGCCTGGAGATAGGCGGGCTGTTCCTGCCTGCCCTTTTCGGTCAGCACCAGACGGGGGAGAGGTGCCCGGGGGTCTGTTTGCACGATCAAACCGCTTTTGCGCAGGCGGGACAGTGCGGTTCGGAAGGCGTTGTCGGTTGCGTAGGCTCTGTTCCATTCCACCGGACGCCCGCGCGCCAGCAAAATTTCGCCGATGCCGTCTAAAATATCCAGAAACCGGGTTGCGGCCTGTCGGCGGAGAATCGGCAGGCACAAATCCGGGTGATGAAATGATGTCCAGTTCATGGTGTTACAAATTTATAGACGATCGTCACGATTTTTGTAACACAGAATGTACGGGCGGATAAAATCAAAAGTGCCTTTTTATGGAAAAGAGCCGGGGGGTTGTTTATCTTTATCCCCATGAAATCGACTCAACCCGACAGACAGGGGCACTTCGGCCCGTACGGCGGAATTTTTGTTCCCGAAACACTGATGGAGCCGCTGCGCGAGCTGACCGCTGAATACAAAGCGGCCCGCAACGACCCGGCGTTTAAAAAAGAATTCGACTATTACCTGCGCGAATACGTCGGGCGCCCGTCGCCGCTGTGGTTTGCCGAACGAATGACCGCTGAACTGGACGGTCCGAGAATTTATCTCAAGCGCGAAGACCTCAACCACACCGGTGCGCACAAGATCAATAATGTGATCGGACAGGCGCTGCTTGCCAAACGGCTCGGCAAAACCCGCCTGATTGCCGAGACCGGTGCCGGACAGCACGGCGTGGCCACCGCCACCGCCGCCGCGCTTTTCGGTCTCGAGTGCGCGGTATACATGGGAAAAGTGGACATGGAGCGCCAGGCGCTCAATGTGTTCCGCATGGAAAGCCTCGGCGCAACCGTCGTCGGCGTAACCGCCGGGCAGCAGACGCTCAAGGAGGCCATCAACGACGCCATGCGCGACTGGGTGAGCAACCTGCGCACAACGCACTATGTGCTCGGCACCGCCTTCGGCCCGCACCCGTATCCCGAAATGGTACGCAATTTTCAGAGCGTGATCGGCAAAGAAGCGCGCAAACAGATTCGCAAAGCGGAGGGTCGTCTGCCGACCGCTATTGTCGCCTGCGTGGGCGGCGGCAGCAACTCCATCGGCATTTTCTATCCGTTTATTAAAGATGAAACCGTTCGGCTTATCGGTGTAGAGGCCGGCGGCACCGGGATCGAACCGGGACAGCATGCCGCACGCTTTGCCGGCGGATCGGTCGGGGTTCTGCAGGGAACCAAAAGCTATGTTTTGCAGGACAATGACGGGCAGATTCTTCTCACGCATTCGGTCAGCGCCGGGCTCGACTATGCCTCTGTCGGCCCCGAGCACGCGCTGTTGCACGACAGCGGCCGGGCCGAATACACCTATGTTGAGGACGCCGATGCCATCAAGGGGTTCGATAAGCTCACACAATGGGAGGGAATTCTTCCCGCACTCGAAAGCTCGCACGCCGTCGCGTGGGTCATCAACAACGCAGATGAGTTTTCCAAAGACGACATCGTCATCATCAACGTCTCCGGCCGCGGCGACAAAGACGTCCAGCAGATTGCGAAGTGGAAGGAGGAAAACAGCTAGCCGGGCGGGGGTGTGAATCAACCGGGCCGGAGCCCTCTGGTTTCGACAGGGTCCGGGCGCGCTTTGCTGTCAATAAAAATTGTGTTGCGGTTCGTTTTCTGATTGAATGATCGTCTATTCAAAATGAATCTGTTGCGACTTTTCTTTTTCCGGCTTCTGCTGTTTGCGGCAGGTGTCTTTTTTTTGGACGGCGTTGCTGCGGCTGAGGCCGTGCAGGGTCATTCTGCATCGAAACTGGCCGCCAGCGATCTGCTGAAGTCGGCCCGACAGGTTCTGGAGGAGGGGCGCGCTGACGAAGCGGTTCCGTATTTGCGTGAAGTTGTGCGTCGTTTTTCCGAACTGAACACGCCGGAGGCCTCAGAAGCCCGGGCGACCGGGCTTTATCAACTCGGACTTTGTCTGCTGGAAACCCGTCGCTTTACTCAGGCGGCTGACGCGTTTCAGCAGTTTGTGCGCGACTATCCCGATCATGAAGATGTTCGCATGGCCAGGTTTCTGATTCTTGAGGCGCTGGCCCGTCAGAATGATCCGGGGGCCGTGCGGGTTTATGCGGAGCAGCTGGAATCGTCGGGCGTGCTGGAGGCCGTTCTGGGGGCGCTTGCGGGAGAGGCGGCGGCATTGTACCGGCACGCAATGCTTGCGCTGGTGCGCGTGTACGCCCGCACGGCGGATACAGATCGTCTGAACCGGTTTTTGCCGTACTGTGATGAAACAGCCCGAGCGGACGCCGGGCTGAATGTCGCCTTGATGCAGGGGGGAGATCACGCGGTTCAGAACGGTTCTTTTTTGACAGCGCTTGCGCTGTACAGGCAGGTCCGAAGCAGCCGGGAGCTTCTGGAAAGCTGTGATCGACGACTGGAGGAGCTGAAAGCGGAACTGAATGCGCCGCTTCCCTGGGTGCCGCTGCGTCAACGGGATGCGCAGGATGCGGAGCGGGCCGCCGAGCAGGCCCGTTTTGAGCAGCTGCAGACCGAGCGCCGGCTGCTGGCGGAACAGAATTATGATGTGGATTTGATGATGCGCCTGGCGCGGTGTTATGAAGCGATGCAGCGATGGCGTGTGGCCGGTTGCCTGTACAGGGATGTCTACACACGGTTTCCGGCTGACCGGCAGGCTGACGCGGCGCGGTATGCGGAGGTGCGCACGCTGATGGCGCTGGCCCGCTGGTCGGCTGCCCGTTCAGCGTCTTTTGATTATCTGGACGTGTACCCGGCGGGTCGCTATCGCGACGAAGTGTCGCTGTGCGGGATGCAGAGTGCATTGAAGATGGACGCGTTCACTGCCGCCGATGAACTGGGTCGCGGACTGCTGAAGCAGAAACCCGTTCATCGCTATCTGGATCAGGTGCACTATCTGATGGGGGCCCTCCGGGTCCGGGAACAACAGTATGAGGCGGCCCTTTCGTTTTTCGTGAAAACGGTGGAAAAGTGGCCTGAACGCCTGTACGCAGAAGAAGCCTTTTACTGGACGGGGATGTGCCATTTGTTCCTGGGAGAGTTTGATTCCGCACTGCAGCGCTTCAACGGCTATCTGGAAGACCCGCGCTGGGATCCGAAGGTTTTTGTTGAAGAGGTTTCCTTTCAAATCGGGATGGCTCTTTACGGGAAACAGGAGATTGAAGCGGCCCGAAGCACCTTTATACGGTTTCTGGAAACATGTCCTGACAGTCCGCTGGCCGCCGACACCTGCAGCATGCTGGGCGATCTCCACGGGGCGGACGGGGAGCTGGAGCGGGCGCTCGAGTGGTATGAAAAAGCCCGCGAGCGGGCGGTTCGTCCCGAACAGATTGATTATGCCGTTTTCCGGTCGGCGGAAAGCCTGCATCTGTTGAAGCGGTACCGAGAACTGGCGGCGTTCATGGAAGCCTATTTGAGTGAGCCCCGGGCTCCCGACTCCGCCGTCCGGGCCGTCCGCCGCATCGCACTCGCATGGCAGGCCCTGGGCCGAACGGAGCGTGCCCTCGAACGGCTCTGCGGGGCCGTCTGCACGTATGGAGATGATCCGCAGACCGCAGGTGTTGAGTCGCTGATGGATATGCTGATGTCCGGAGCGTTCGACCCTGACCGAATCAGGACGCGGCTCGAACCGGTCCGCACGGCGGCGCTTCAGTCGCAGGACCGCCGGGCGCTGGGGCTGCGGCTGACGACGCTGCTGGCCGGCTTGAGTGCCGGGGCCGAACGCGCTGCATACATCGACGACCTCCTCAAAGAACCGACGCTGACGCCGTTTTCCCCGCTGCCGCTGCTGCTGTTTGCGACCGAAGCCGCGGCGCGCGGCGATGCGGAGAACGTGCGCCGCTCGCACCGGCACTTTATGGAAACGTTCGATGCGGGGTCGGAGCGCGGCCTGGAGATCACGCTCGTTTTAATCGATGTGCTGATCCGGACGGAAGAGACCGATGAGGCGCTGGCGCTGGTTGAGGAGAGCCTGGAGCGGTATGCTGCACTGGAAGGCGCCGGGCGGCTGCAGAAACGCAAAGGCGACCTGCTGCGATTAAGCGGGCGCTATGCGGCGGCGATCGAGGCCTACCGTGACGTTCTCTCCCGCCGCAGCTGGCGCGGGCCCCTGACGCCCGAAGCGCTTTACTGGGCCGGAATCTGTGCCGAAAAACAGGGGCGGATCAAAGAAGCCGCCGCCTATTTTCAACGGGTCTATATTCTGTATGAACCCTACACCGACTGGGCTGCCAAAGCGTATGAAGCCAGCTCGCGCTGTCTGCTGGCTCTGGGTCGGCGCGATGAAGCCATACAGACCTGGCGGGAAATGCTCTCCAGTCCGGACCGGGCGGCGACCCTGGAAGGCCGGCGGGCGGCGAACGCCCTGCGCAACGCTCAACAGGAGCCGGTGCCGTGAAAAGATACAGCAAACAGGTTCTTCTGTTCATCGGGGTTGCCGCACTCCTTGGTGCTGCTGACGAGACGAAACAGATTTTTCAACTGCTGGATGCGCAGCAGACCGATGCGGCCGTTGCACTGGCCGATGAAACCGATCCCGGCGGAGCCGCCGGGGAACTGATCCGGGCGCGCATTGCAAGGCAGCGCGGAGCGTTTCGCGAGGCGCTCAGCCATCTGGCCCGGCTGCAGGCCCGGCATTATCGTGAAACCGCCTGGATTCCGCCGGCATTATATTACGAGGCGCTGCTCTGCAGGGAAAGCGGAGCCGATCCGGGCGGCGTATCCGCATTACAGGAACTGCAGACGCTTTTTCCAGACAGTGAATGGGCGCAGAAAGCCCGGGAATCCTTCCGTACAGGGGATGAGTCAGGGACACAGCGATGAATAGGAATCGAATCCATGTCAGCGTGTAATGCGGTGGCGGGCATCCGGCGGGGGATGCCGGGGCACGGGGAGCCGTCAATCGGGTCATGAAAAACAAAGCGAACAGCCTGCGCCGGAAACGGCGGATTGTTTCAACCGAGGCCGCGCTGGCCAGCCTGTTGATTCACGGTCTGCTGCTGTTTACCGCCGGCACGGTTGTGGCGGTTCGCTATGTGCAGAAAAACCGTGCTGAAATTGCAGTGCAGATGGAGCCGCCGCGGCTTGAGCGGCGGCAGATTCAGACGGCGCCGGCCATGGAGCAGATTCGCCGTACAGCAGGCGGCCCGCGTATTGTGAGCCGGGCGCCGAGCGAAACGATGCCGGCGTTTCCGCTGCCGGAGATGGACGGACTCGCGGAACTCGAGACACAGAAAATCGAGACCCCGTTTGCTCCCGGCCGGGACTTTCGCCGCCTGACCTGGGCGGTTGGCGTGGGCGCTCCGTCCATCCGTTTTCTGGACATTCACGATGAAGCGGAGCGAGTGGTGTTTATTCTGGACGTATCCAATGACATGCGGTCTGCGCAGACCGGCGGCCCCGCCGCCTGCCGATATATCCTGCGGCAGTTCGAGCAGGCATTAGCCGACCTGCCGTCGTCTGTTCTGTTCAATGTCATCGGCTATGATCAGGAGACAACCCTCCGGTTTCGGGACGAGCTGACGCCGGTGTTCGAAAAAAACCGCGCGGCGGCGGCGCGCTGGCTGGAGGCGCTGCTTACAGATTCCGGGCGGGATGTTCCGGCGGTTCGCGACAGCCGCAGCGGTCCGACGGGCACCGTCCGGACGGCCGTGGGCGGCGACTCCTGCGGCTGGCTGCGGGCGCTGCATGTGGCCCTGGAAGAGCGGCCGGAAACAATATTTTTAGTGGCGCGCAACTGGGGGCATCATCCCGTCAGCCGGGAAAAGGGGCGCGCACTGCTGGATTTTTCGCTGTGGGAGGTCCTGGACAGCGGCGGCGGCGGGACCATCGGCGGATCGCCGGTGCTGGAGGCCGATCGTGCACTTCGGGACGATTTATTGAAAAAGGCGGTTGAATCGGCAGAGGAAGAGCTCGAACGGATGGAGGCAAACGGAGGGAGTGCGCCGTTTGTGCGCGATCTGATTGCGCATATTCAGTATTCAGCAGAGCAGTTGCTGGATCATGCGGATGTTGTCTGCCGGTCTGTGTACGAACCGCACCTTCAGGCCCCGCCGCGGATCCATGCGGTCCGCCTGGTGTCGGAGGAGGAGGAGGGCGTGTCCGATTCGTCGACCGCCGGGTTCAGGCAGCTGACTCAGAAGTATGACGGAGAGTTTGTTTTCTTAAACGGACCGGATGCTGCGGACCGGCTGAGTGCCGATCCGTCTGCCGCAGGCATCGCGGCGCAGGAGCCGGCGGATGAATCCGCGGAGAGGTTTGAGGAAACCCGGGCCGACTTTTTTGAAATGAGTGTGAAAGGAGCCCGCATGGCACTGGCGATCGATTTTTCAGACGATCTTTGGTCCGGTGAAGACGGTGCTGCCGCCTGGCCGCTGGTTCGCAGGCAGCTGCTCAATACGCTGGGGGACCTCGACCCGCAGTCCGGATTCAACCTGCTGTGCTGGTACGGAGACACCCTGACTGTTTTTCAGCCGGAAATGACGGCGGCGACGAATGTCGCGGCCGCGGCGGCCTGGCTGGATGCGGCGTTTCAGGGGCAGCAGGCCGATCCGCCTGAATTTCCGGGGAACGTGTTGGCCGCCGAAGCGTACCCTTCGGCACTGGGTGCGGATGCCCGCGGTATGCTGCTGGCCATCCAGGCGGCCATGGAGCAGCGGGCGGATGTTATTCTTGCGGTGGGCGGACGCCCCGGACGTCAGCCGGTGCCCCGGGAAAAAGCGCAGCGGCTGCTCGATTTTTCCATCTGGAGTTCGCTGGGGGCTTCGGCCGGGATTGCGGAAGAAGATGAAGAAGGGGACATCGACGTCTCCGGCGGAAGTTCCGGGGGCGATCTGGTCCGGCCGCTTCGAACAGACCAAAAGCAGCATCGGGATCTGATTCGTCAGGCGCTTGAGCGGATCGAAGAAGAAACAGAACGCCGGGAAGACAGCGATCTGCCGCCGGCATTTGTCCGCGATATCACGGCATATATGGAATACACCCCGGAGCAGATCGAAGATCATCTGCGTACGGTGGCCGGGCAACGGTATTTTTCTGACGGGAATGAGCGAGAGACGCCCTCCCTGTATTTCGTTGAGCTCATCGGGGACACCCGCGATGCGTCCGGGCGGGACCCCCGTCTGTTGAGTGTACTGTCGGCCGGGTTTGAGGGAGAACACAAACAGATTTCTGTCACTGGAGATCGCCGGGAGCTGCTTCGACTGAATCGCAGGCTGGATTTATAGGACGGCAGGCATCCCGGCGGATTTTCCCAAAAAGAAAATTCTGTGTTGATGCCTGAGCGAAATGCGTGACGCGGTTTCGGCCTCCTGATAGGGTGTTTGAAACGAAACCAAAAGATACGGGGACGCGATGGCGCTTAAAAGCATGACAGGGTTCGGGGCCGCGACGGCGCGAACAAAACAGGTTTCGGTTGCAGTTGAGATCAGCAGCGTAAACCGCAGGCAGCTCGATGTGGTGCTGCGTCTTCCGCCGGCGCTGGCGGCGTTCGAGATGCAGGCGCAGAAAATCGTTCAGCAGCACATTTCCAGAGGGCGGGTTAACGGCACGGTGAAGATGGAACGGACTTGCGGCGGAGCGGCGGTGACCATCGACACGAGACGGGCGGAAGCCGTTGTTCAAACACTCCGTGCAACCGCAAAACAGCTGAAGCTCGAAGACGACCTGAGTGCATCCACGCTTTTAAAAATTCCCGGGCTGCTGGATGCCCCGGGGCGGGAAGAGTCTGAAGAAACCGGCCCCGACGGTTTCCAGGCATTGGAAAAAGCGCTTCGCAGTGCGCTGAAAAAACTCAACACCATGCGCGCGGCCGAGGGGCGGGTGCTCGAAGCGGATCTGCTGAAACGACTGGAGGGCCTGGAAGAGATTCGTGCACGGATTGAAACACGGGCGCCGCAGGTGGTTTCCGCCCATCGGAAGAAAATTTTTCAAACACTGAACACGCTGAAGCTCGATGTGCCCGCGAATGATGAGCGCGTGCTCAAAGAAGTGGCGCTGTTCGCCGAGCGCAGCGACATGTCCGAGGAGCTGACACGGCTGGCGAGTCACATCGATCAGTTTAAAAAGCGGATGCGCCGCCGCGAACCGTCGGGCCGCGCGCTCGACTTTCTTTCGCAGGAGCTGCTGCGCGAAATCAACACGATTGCCTCCAAGGCCAACGATTTGAACGTAACCAAACAGGCAGTGCAGTTTAAAACGGAACTCGAGCGCATTCGGGAGCAGGTGCAGAATGCCGAATAAAAATCAGGCGCTTTTGATTGTGGTTTCCGCGCCTTCGGGTGCGGGCAAGTCGTCGCTGTGCAACCGGCTGGTCGCAGCGTTTCCGGGCATGACCTATTCGGTCTCCTGCACCACGCGCGCACCGAGGGGTGCAGAAAAAAACCACGAGCACTATCACTTTATTTCCCGCGAAGAGTTTTCTGAACGCGCGCGCAACGGGGAGTTTCTTGAGTGCGCCGAGGTGCACGGCAATTGGTACGGTACGCTCAAACAAACCGTGGTCGATGCGCTGGCACAGGGGCGGGACATCATCATGGATATTGATGTGCAGGGTGCCAAACAGATCCGCATGGCCTGCGAAAACATGTCCGATGAGGATCCGATCAAACAAAGCCTCGTTGATATTTTTATTGCGCCGCCGTCCATGGACGAACTGCGCCGCCGCCTGTGCGGCCGTTCCACCGACAGCGACGAGGTGATTGAGACGCGCATGCGCAATGCGGAAAGCGAGATGAAACATCAGCCGTATTACCGGCATACCGTGATCAACGATCACTTTGAAAAAGCCGTGCGCGATTTGACCGGTATTGTTCGCCGAGAGCATCAAAAGCGGCTGTAAAAAAAACGGACGTTTGTGTGAATCAAGGTTGCAAGAAAAAAAAATTACCGCTATACCTTCGAGTGTTCAGCAACAAGCGCTATGCGCTTTCAACAGGTTAACCCGGGTCAAACGTAAGGAGACGCAAATGGCAGCCAAAAAGAAAACAGCCAAGAAGAAAGTCGCCAAAAAGAAACCGGCCAAGAAAAAAGCCGCTGCGAAGAAGGTGACGAAGAAGAAAACCGCGGCGAAGAAAAAGCCCGCCAAAAAGAAGGCCGTGAAAAAAGCGCCGGCCAAAAAGAAACCGGCCAAGAAAAAAGCTGCCAGGAAGAAAGTCGCCAAAAAGAAACCGGCCAAGAAAAAAGCCGCCGCTAAAAAGGTGACAAAGAAGAAACCCGCGGCGAAGAAAAAGCCCGCTAAAAAGAAGGCCGTGAAAAAGGCTCCGGCGAAAAAGAAAGCCGCGAAAAAAGCGCCGGCGAAAAAGAAAGCCGCCAAAAAGAAACCGGCTAAAAAAGCCGCTAAAAAGAAAACCGCACGCCGTAAATAAAACGGACCGGTGACGGTTTCGCAACAGCTCCCCGTCTCGCGGGGAGCTGTTTTGCTGGGGCGGTTTTTCGTTTCCTTTAAAACCCGCCCGCGCTATGCTCGGTCTGTTTTCAAAAGGAGCCGTGGTTTATGAAGTGCCCGAAGTGCGAACATCGCGAGAACAAGGTGATCGACAGCCGGGAGGTTCGGGAAGGGGTTGCGATTCGCCGCCGCCGGCTCTGCCTCAGCTGCGGGCATCGTTTCACCACCTACGAAGAGGTTATGCGGGCCGCCCTGCAGGTGATCAAACGCGACGGCCGCCGGGAAGAGTTCTCGCGGGAAAAGCTGATGCAGAGTTTGACCGTGGCCTGTCAGAAGCGCCCGATCAGCATCCAGCAGATCGAACAGATGGTCAATGCCGTTGTGGCGCAGGTGGAAGCGGAGTATGAACGCGAAATTCCATCCACGGCCATGGGCACGCATGTCATGGGCCTGCTCGAAAAACTCGACGAGGTCGCCTATGTGCGCTTCGCCTCCGTCTACCGGCGGTTCAAGGATGTTAACCAGTTTATGAACGAAGCCGAACGGCTGATCGGACGCGAATGATTGATTCCCGTCACCAGCAGATGACCGCGCGGCGCCTCTGGTTCGAATGCGTTGAACAGGTGTTCGAGACGCTGGATCTTCACAGCCGTCCCGCCGCGCGCGAGATTGCCGAGACACTGGGCGTGTTCTGTCAGGAACAGAACCGGCTCCCCGATCACACGCTGTCGCTGCTGATGGCGCGGTCGTTTTGTACGACCGGAGATTCGGAGGCGGCGGCGCGAATACTGCACCATGATCGCCGTCATGCCCCGCACGCCGGGTCCTGGCTGGACGTACTCTCTGCGGAGTATCCGTTCCCTGAACTGGTTCCGCTGTTTTCATCGCGCGTGCTGCGTCCGCTGCGCCTGGCATCCGCAACCGGCCCGCTGTGGGTTCTCGACCTGCAGAACGTGCATCTGACGGACGCGGATTGCCACGAGCTGATTCTTTTCAGGACCCTGCGCACGCTGACAGAAAAAAGTGTATCTGTCTGGAAAAAAACCGATGGACACGGAACGCTGGGAATCAAAGGGCTTGTTCGGTGGATCCGCCGGAACGGGGATGCCGAACCGTATGCTGAACATATCCGTGCGGTTCTTGCGCGGACGGCCGGACAAAACGGCTGGCATCATACACCGGCTGTTCTGCTGCTCGACCTGTAACCGGCCGCCCGGCAGTTTCGGCGGTTTGTTGTTGGCGAATACATTTCAGGCCGTAAAATCAGGTTTTTAAAAACAAACGATGGTCAACGGCCGGTCTATATGAGCATTTCTTCCGAACAGCGCATCGTGTCCCGGGTGGATTCCGGGAAAGGCGGCTCAATGTCTGCCGCTGTTTTTTCAGGGGTTCTTCTGTTCCTGAGTTTTCCACCGTTTGAAATCGCGTTTTGCGGGTGGATCGCTCTGGTGCCGCTGTTTATTGCCTGTGCGCACGCCGCGCCGCGCCGCGCGGCGTTTCTGGGCTGGCTGGCCGGCGCCGTTTTTTTTCTGAGCACACTGTACTGGCTCCGTCACGTGACCTGGCTGGGCATGACCGCGCTGGCGTTCTACAGTGCGCTTTGGTTTATTCCGTTCGCCGTCTTTGTTTCCCGGCGCCGCTGCAGCTGGCGCAGCCTCAACAGCGCGAAAAACCTGCTTTGGATGGCCGGCGCGGCGGCGGTCTGGACGGCCTCTGAATATATGCGCTCCGTTCTGTTCACCGGGTTTCCGTGGAATCTGCTCGGCGTCAGTCAGTACACGCAGATTCCGCTCATTCAAATCGCTGAATTCGGGGGCGTATACATCCTTTCCGCGCTGATGGTGTTTGTCAACGGGGCGGCAGCGGTCACGCTGCTTCAGTATGCAGACGGACTGCGGGGGCGCACCTATCGGGTGCATCTGGAGCTGATGACGGCGCTGCTCCTGACGGCCGGGGCCTGGTCGTTCGGAATGCATGTGCTGATCAACCGCCGTCTGCCGGCCGGGCCGCCGCTGCACGTTGCGCTGCTGCAACCCAATATTCCGGAGGTGGGCAACTGGGACCTGGCCGACCCGGAGCTGATCTATGAACGGCTCGAAGCGCTTTCCACGCTGGCGCTGCGCACGACCGGTCTGGATCTGATGATCTGGCCCGAAACCGCGCTGCCTGATTTTGTACGCTACAGTCCGCGCAGCTCCGCACTGGTTCGGCGCATCACCGCCGCCGGCGTGCCGCTGCTCGCCGGCAGCATGGATGTGTCCTATCGCCCCGACGGATCGCCCGCCTATCACAATGCCTCCATGCTCTTTAATCCGGCCGGCGACATTCTGGGAACCTATTATAAGCAGCACCTCGTCCTCTTCGGCGAATACATCCCTTTTGATCAGAAACTTTCCTTCATCAACGCGCTCACACCCATCCGGTCCAGCTTTTCCCCCGGCACCGAATCGGTCGTGATGCATCTGCCCGGCGACACCCGCGGCTTCAGTGCGCTGATCTGCTTTGAAGACACCCTTCCCTATCTGTCCCGGCGGGCCGTCCGCAACGGCGCCGCCTGGCTGGTGAACCAGACCAACGACTCGTGGTTCGACCCCGACAGCGGGTCGCAGCAGCACCTCGCCCAGTCCGTTTTCAGATGTGTGGAAACGCGCCGTCCGATGCTGCGCTGCACCAACACCGGCATCACCTGCGCGGTGGATGAACTCGGGCGCGTCACCCAAACCCTCAAGCCCCGCACCCAGGGATTTCAAACGGCATCCATTCATCCCCGCACGCATCCGGCCCAAACCTTCAGTGTTCAATACGGTGATTTGTTTGCACAGGCTTGCCTGGGTGCCTCTGTTGCGTTATACCTCACTCTTTTGATCCGTAACCGGAAAACACACCATGCTTGACGAACTCAAAGACCAGCTCGCCGCCGCCCATGCCCGTCTCGATGAAATGCGGGGATATCTCGGCATCGACGATAAACGCAGCGAACTCGAAAAACTGGAGGCGCAGGCCGCCTCGCCCGACTTCTGGAACGATCAGGCCGCCGCCACCGCCAGCATTGCCGCCGCCAACAACCTCAAAACCGTGCTCGATCCGTTCGGGAAAATTGAACGCGCGCTCGACGACGCCGACGTCATGATGGAACTCGCCGAAGCCGAAGAAGGCGCGCAGCGCCAACAGGCGGAGACAGAAATTCAGACCCTGCTCTCCGGCTGTGAAACCGGATTCCAGAGTCTGGAAATGCAGTCGCTGCTCGGCGGTGAAATGGACGGCCGCAACGCCTATCTGAGCATCCATGCCGGCGCCGGCGGAACCGAAAGCTGCGACTGGGCCGATATGCTCTACCGCATGTACACCCGCTATGCCGAACAGAACGGGTTCAAGCTGGACGTACTCGACCATCTGCCCGGCGACGAAGCCGGTATCAAGAGCGTCACCTTCCAGATCTCCGGCCCCTATGCCTACGGCTACCTCAAAGGCGAGCGCGGTGTGCACCGTCTCGTGCGCATCAGTCCCTTCGACTCCGCCTCGCGCCGCCACACCTCCTTCGTCGCCCTCGACGTCACCGCCGAGCTCGACGACGACATCAACGTCGAACTTGTCGACAGCGACCTGCGCGTCGACACCTACCGCGCGCAGGGTGCCGGCGGCCAGCACGTCAACACCACCGATTCCGCCGTGCGCATGGTCCACCTGCCCACCGGCATCACCGTCCAGTGCCAGGCCGAACGTTCGCAGCACAAAAACCGCGACAAGGCTCTGAAAATGCTCAAGGCCAAGCTCTACGAGCACGAACTCGACAAACAGCGTCAGGCCACCGAACAGCTCTACGGCGACAAAGGCGAAATCGCCTGGGGCCGCCAGATCCGCTCCTACGTCATGCAGCCCTACACCATGGTCAAAGATCATCGCACCGACCATCAGGTCGGCAACGTACAGGGCGTCCTCGACGGCAACATCGGCGAATTCATCGAAGCGTACCTCAAGATGAAACAGAGGAAAGAGGGGTAATGGATCGAAGGATTGTTGGATAATTGGAGGACAGAATGAAAACCGAACGAAAAGGTGTAATGCGTGGATATAAAAAGCTGCGTGTGTGGCAGGACGCCAAAACGCTTTTTGTTCTGACGTGGAGTGTTTTCAAAAAACGGCCCTGTGAAGTTGCTCGACTCAAAAGCCGGCAATTCGCTTCGATTGATTCCATTCATCCGGATTTCTTTTCCCGTTAATCCCTCAATCCCTTCATCCACTAATCCAAATTGTAAAATGAACATTTTAGAGGAAATTATTGCGCACAAGCGGCAGGAGATTGAGCAGCCCGGCTATTTCCAAACATTGGAAAAAGCGCTGGATGAAATTCCACACCTCGGAAAAAACGCGCCGCCGTGCAGCGAAAAAGTCTCGACCTCCAAAGCCTTGGCGACGGAGGTTCCAACCCGTGGAAAACCGGATTTTATCGCGGCGTTGAAATCCGCGCCCGCCTGCCGCGCCGAAGCATCGCGAAGGAGGGTCGGTCTCATCGCCGAAGTCAAGCGACAGTCGCCGTCGGCCGGACCGATTCGCGAGCCGTTTGAGCCCGCCGAAATCGCCCGCGCCTACGAAGCCGCCGGCGCCCGGGCTGTCTCCTGCCTGATGGATAAAAAATATTTCGGCGGCGGGGAAGGGCAGTGGAATGAAGTCCGCGCGGCCACGTCTCTGCCGATGCTCTACAAGGAATTCGTCATCGATCCGCGCCAGATTTTCCATGCCGAAGCGCTCGGGGCCTCCGCCGTCCTGCTCATCGTCGCCGCACTGAGCAACGCGGAGCTTAAAAAATACATCCGTCTCGTAACGGCTTCCGGCATGATCCCGCTGGTCGAGGTGCACACCGAAGAGGAAATGAAACGCGCGGTGGATGCGGGTGCAGACTGCATCGGCATCAACAACCGCAACCTCAGAACCTTCGAGACCAACATCGAAACAACACTTCAGCTTCGCGAGCTTGCGCCGACCGGCTGCACCCTCATCAGCGAGAGCGGAATCCGCACCGCCGCCGATGTCCGCACCCTTCGCGCCGCCGGCATCGCCGCCATTCTCGTCGGCGAAAGCCTCCTCCGTCAGCCCGACCTCAATCAGGCCGTCAGAAACCTCATGACTTTATAAACACGAAAAATATCGGGCTTCTTGCTTTTTTGCCGATAAAACAGAATATATTCCGTATGAGCCTTCTTCGGGCGGCGGCGAAAACTCGCCGGGTGAAGTTCTGATTTTTTCCGCTTGAAAAAAAGACCCGGCCGACTATTCTCTTTCTCTCTTTCGATCCATTCCGTTGATCGGAAGGGTCTCACGCGGGTGGGGGTGTAGCTCAATTGGTTAGAGCACCAGCCTGTCACGCTGGGGGTTGCGAGTTCGAGTCTCGTCATCCTCGCCACCTAATGCCCGTTTTACGGCCGGGCGACGGAGGAGACATACACCCGCTGAGTTCAGGCCGTTTGCAGGATCCAGTTCTCCTGCGGGTGCAGCTCAATGGGTAGCCCCAGCCCACGCCGAGGGCGTGGCAGGCTTCCAGGTTTATCCCGCGGGATGCGGGACGGGTTGTGAGTCACAACCATAACGCGGGTGTAGCTCAATGGTAGAGCCCCAGCCTTCCAAGCTGGTTGTGAGGGTTCGATTCCCTTCACCCGCTCCAATTTTGACA
>CAZITJ010000024.1:19760-26187 GCA_964542135.1 uncultured Verrucomicrobiota bacterium | reverse complement strand
CGCGAAGATGCCCAAAGGAGCGGGAAATAGCAAACAGAAGGTCGCGGAGAGCGCGAAGATGCATAAGGATTTTCAGAGAGCAGATGAATGGAGCCGCCGCGCCATTGGCGCGGCGATCGAAGTGCATCGCGACAAGGGGCCGGGTTTGGTGGAATCCATTTATGAAAAATGCCTGATGCGGGAACTTGAGTTGCAGAAGATCCCTGCGGTTAATCAGGTTGTAGTTCCTGTTGAATATAAGGGTTTTGTTTTTGACGAGCCGCTGAAGTTGGATGTCTATGTTGATCAGTGTCTGATTCTGGAGTTGAAAGCGGTTCAGAAAGTTCTTCCGGAACATAAAGCTCAGGTGTTGAGTTATATGAAGCTGCTGGATGCTCCAGTGGGCTTAATCATCAATTTTCATGAACCTGTTTTAAAAGATGGAATACACCGCTTGATTTTGAAAGGTGCAGATCAGCCTTGAGGGGCTTTGCGGTCTTCGCGCACTTGAGCGAAGCGGGTGTTTGGATAAATAAAATGAAGGAACATGTCTAACAGAAGATCGCGGAGAGCGCGAAGATGCATAAGGATTTTCAGAGAGCAGATGAATGGAGCCGATCAGCCATGAGGGGCTTTGCGCTCTTCGCGGCCTTCTGTTTGAAATTTAATTAGCCAGGAACCAAATTATGAATGTAGGAAAAATTGTTGGAGTAAACGGTAACCTGCTGACGGTGGAGTTTGATAACCCCGTCATTCAGAACGAGGTGGGCTTTGCCAAACTGGGCGATATTCAATTAAAATCCGAGGTGATTCGCGTGCGCGGAACCCGTGCCGAGCTGCAGGTGTTTGAAGACACCGGCGGGCTGAAGGTGGGCGATTCTGTTGAATTTACGGGGGATCTTCTGTCGGTGGAGCTCGGGCCGGGGCTGCTGACACAGGTGTTCGACGGCCTTCAGAACCCCCTTCCGGCCCTGGCCGAGGAATGCGGATTCTTTCTTCAGCGCGGCAAATATCTCAAGCCGCTGTCGCGCGAGACCCAATGGGCGTTTACGCCGACGGCCAAAGAAGGCGACACGGTCGTGGCCGGCGACGCGCTCGGCCACGTTCCGGAAGGAATTTTCGAGCATAAAATCATGGTGCCCTTTCGGCTGCAGGGCCGCCTGACCGTGAAATCGGTGGCAGAGGCCGGCGAATACACGGTCGAGGACAAGGTCGCGACGCTGGCCGATGAAAAGGGCGCTGAACATGAGGTTCGGCTGATGCAGGTGTGGCCGGTGAAAATGCCGATTAAATGCTATGCCGAACGCCTGCGTCCGAGCGAGCCGCTGGCAACCTCCCAGCGCATTGTCGACACCTTTTTTCCGGTTGCCCGCGGCGGAACCTATTGCATTCCCGGTCCCTTCGGTGCGGGAAAAACCGTTTTGCAGCAGATTACCAGCCGCCATGCCGATGTGGATGTGGTCATTATTACCGCCTGCGGCGAGCGCGCCGGCGAGGTGGTGGAGACGCTGCGGGAATTCCCGGAACTGACGGACCCGCGCACCGGCAAGTCGCTGATGGAGCGAACACTCATTATCTGCAACACCTCGTCCATGCCCGTGGCCGCCCGCGAGGCGTCGGTGTACACCGGCGTGACGCTGGCCGAGTATTATCGCCAAATGGGGCTCGATGTGCTGCTGCTGGCAGACTCCACCTCGCGATGGGCACAGGCGCTGCGCGAGATGTCCGGGCGTCTCGAAGAAATCCCCGGCGAAGAGGCGTTTCCCGCCTATCTCGAATCCGTGATCGCCGCTTTCTACGAACGCGGCGGTGTGGTCAAACTCAACAACGGCGAAAGCGGATCGGTCACCATCGGCGGAACCGTTTCCCCGGCCGGCGGCAACTTTGAAGAGCCGGTAACGCAGGCCACCCTGAAAGTGGTCGGCGCATTCCACGGCCTGAGCCGTGCGCGTTCCGATGCCCGCCGCTATCCGGCAATCGACCCGCTCGAAAGCTGGAGCAAATACATCAGTGTCGTGGATGACGAAGAACTCACGCTCGCCCGCCGGGTCCTGCGCGACGGAAGCGAAGTCGGTCAGATGATGAAGGTGGTCGGTGAAGAGGGCACGTCGATTGATGATTTCATCGTCTACCTGAAAAGCGAGTATATGGATGCCGTGTATCTTCAGCAGAATGCATTTAACGATGTGGATGCCGCCACGCCCATTGAGCGCCAGAAACATGTCTTCAGCTTTATCGTTCGCCTGCTTAAAACCAATCTGACGTTTGAAGATAAAGATGCCGCACGCGGATTTTTCCAGACGCTGACCCAGGCGACGCGCGACTGGAATCAGATGGCCTTTGATTCCGACGAATTTAAAAAACAGGAAGAACAGCTCGATCACCAGATCGCGGAGGTCACCAGCTACGAATAAACGGGCTGCGCCCGTTTATTCATTTTCCAAGCCGTTGGGAAACGAATAAATGAATCCACAGATCACGGGAAGCAGGTAAACGAAGATGCATCAGACAGGAGAGAAACCGTTGGAGAAAAACAAGCGAACCCTTGGATTTTTGGAGGGGAAAGCAACTTGTGTGATCCGCCCCGATTTTAAAATGACGACCGAGGAGTTGTTGGGGGAAAACAAGAAGCCTTGCAATAACAGCCGCATAAAACTGGATTGAGATGACGCAACCTGAAAACAGCCAGATCATCCGCAACGCCGATTATTCGGCGTTCATGAAGGATGTGAAGCAGCGCATCCAGACGGCGCAGATTAAAGCCGCTGTCCGGGTGAATCAGGAGCTGCTGACGCTGTACTGGGATCTGGGCGAGCAGATTATCGAAAAGCAGCGCGATGCCCAATGGGGCGATGGTTTTCTTAGGCAGATGAGTTCTGATCTTCAGGCCGAGTTTCCCGGATTAACGGGCTTTTCCTTCACAAACCTTAAATACATGCGCCAGTGGGTTTCATTTTGGCGACAAGCTGTCGCCGAAATTGTGCAGCAACCTGTTGCACAAATTGGCCCACAGCTTGTTGGCCAAATTCCGTGGGGTCACAACCTTCTTATTATCAATAAGATAAAGAATTGTGATGAGGCCTTGTTCTATGTCCGTAAAACCATTGAGAACAACTGGTCGCGGGCGGTTCTGACGCATCAGATCGAGAGCGGGCTGTATCAGCGCGACGGCAAGGCCATCAGCAATTTCGAGGCGACGCTTCCGGCCCCGCAGTCCGATCTGGCTCAGCAGACGTTGAAAGACCCCTATAATTTTGATTTCCTGATGCTCCGCAAACGGCACGATGAACGGGAGCTGGAAAATGCGCTGCTGGATCACGTCACCAAATTTCTGCTGGAGCTGGGAGCCGGATTTTCCTATCTGGGGCGTCAGTTCCAGATGGAGATCGGCGGCGACGAGTTTTTCATTGATCTGCTGTTTTATCACGTCCGGCTGCACTGCTATGTGGTTGTGGAACTCAAAACCGATAAGTTTAAGCCGGAATATGCCGGCAAATTAAATTTTTATGTTTCGGCGGTGGATGGCGAGATGAAAGGCGAGCAGGACAATCCGACCATCGGCATCCTCATTTGCAAATCGAAGAACGATACGGTGGTTGAGTATTCACTCAAAGACGTGAACAAACCGATTGGTGTCAGCGAATATCAGATTACGAAGAGTTTGCCGGATGAACTGAAGTCGTCGCTTCCGAGCATTGAGGAGATTGAGGTGGAAGTGGAACATTTCCAATCTCTGAAAAATCGGAATGGAGAGCAGAATGCCGATTTTTAAAATTACAGAACAGACCTTGAGTGTGGTTGAGCAGACCAACTTTTCCTTTGAAAAGGAATTGCAGGGTTTGGTTGAGAAAAATCTCAAAAATCATTGTTTGCATGGAGGTTAAAAACAGGGATGTAAAGCTGTTTGTGAAGTTGAATCCGGAAGCTGTACAGAAACCGCCTGCAACATTCCGGGATGTTTCGACGATTGGGCATTATGGTACAGGTGATTGTGAATTTACGCTCAGGAATCTGGGTGACTTGGAAGAAGCGAAACCGTTTATTGAAATGGCTTACAATAAAATGGGCGGCTGAAGATTTTATTAAAGCTGTAAATAAACGGGCCCGGCCCGTTTATTAGGAGAAAAATTATGCATAAGGTTTATCATCGCATTGAACAGATCGCCGGGAACGTCATTGTTGTCAGCGCCGAAGATATTGTCTACGGCGAGCTCGCGCAGGTCACCTCCGGCTACGGCACCTCGCTTGCGCAGGTGATCCGGCTGGATGGGGAGCAGGTTTACCTGCAGGTGTTCGCCGGCAGCCGCGGCATTTCCACCGACGCCAAGGTTCGTTTCCTCGGCCGCACCATGCAGGTGCCGTTTTCGGAAAACCTCATGGGGCGTGTGTTTACCGGCACCGGCGATCCGCGCGACAAAGGACCGAAAATTACTGAAAATCAGATCTCGATCGGCGGCCCGTCGGTCAACCCGGCCAAACGCATTATTCCGCGCAACATGGTTCGCACCGGGATTCCGATGATTGACGTGTTCAACACATTGGTTGAATCGCAGAAACTGCCGATTTTCTCGGTCGCCGGAGAGCCCTACAATGAGCTGCTCGCACGAATCGCCCTGCAGGCCGAAGTCGATGTCATCATTCTCGGCGGCATGGGTCTGAAGCACGACGATTATCTGTATTTCCGCGACTATCTCGAAGAAAACGGTGCACTCTCACGCTCCGTGCTCTACGTGCATACCGCCGCCGATCCGACGGTCGAGTGCCTGCTCGTCCCCGATATCGCGCTCGCCACTGCCGAAAAGTTTGCGCTCGAAGACAAGCGTGTGCTCGTGCTCCTCACGGATATGACCAACTTTGCCGACTCCATGAAGGAGGTGGCCATCACCATGGAGCAGATCCCCTCCAACCGCGGGTATCCCGGCGACCTTTACTCTCAGCTCGCCGCCCGCTACGAAAAGGCCGTCGATTTCGACGGATCCGGCTCCATCACCATTCTGGCGGTGACCACCATGCCCGGTGATGATGTGACCCATCCGGTTCCGGACAACACCGGCTATATCACCGAGGGCCAGTTCTATCTCAAGAACGGGCGCATTGAGCCCTTCGGTTCACTGTCCCGTCTCAAGCAGCAGGTGAACGGCAAGACCCGCGATGACCACCGCACCATTATGGACACCATGATTCAGCTCTATGCATCCTATAAGGAAACCCTTGAGAAACAGTCCATGGGATTCCGCATGAGCGACTGGGATGAGAAGCTGCTCCAATACGGTGAACGCTTTGAAAACGAAATGATGGCGCTCTCGGTGAATATTGCGCTCGAAGAGGCGCTCGACCGCGGCTGGAAAATCCTGGCCGACTGTTTCGAGCCCAAAGAAACCGGAATTGCCTCCAAACTGACCGATCAGTTCTGGCCGAGCAAGGCGTAGCCTTGCGGTTATTGGTTATCCGATAAGAGTTATCAGGAAGAACAATGAACAACGAGATTAAAACCTTTGAAGATCTGGAGTGCTGGAAAGCATGCCGGCAACTTCGCCTGTTCATTGCAAAAACGATAAAGCCGGTTTTGCCGGAAAGTGAGAGATTTGACCTGACAAGTCAGATCTTGCGTGCGGCTCGATCGACTACCGCAAATATTGCGGAAGGCTATGGCCGATTCCATTACATGGATAATGCAAAATTCTGCAGCAATTCCCGTGGTTCTGCGTGGGAAGTTCTGGATCATCTGATAACTGCGAATGATGAAGAAATGATTTCGGATGAACTGCTAGCAAAAGGCCGAGCGCTGGTAAACGATGCGGTTAAAATTTTGAATGGCTACATGAACTATCTAAGACGGGCATCCCAAACTGATAACCAATAACTTTTAACTGATAACTCGTATAGCGATGGCAAAAATCAAATACACAAAAAATGAGTTGAAGGCGCAGCGCGACGCGCTGACGCGTTTCACGCGCTATCTGCCGACGCTGCAGCTCAAAAAGCAGCAGCTGCAGATGGAGCTGCGCGGACTCGACGCCCAGATTGAAACCAAGCGCAATGAAGAGGAAAAAGCCCGCGCCGACCTAGCGGCCTGGGTAAAGCTCTTTTCGGAAGACGTTGATTTTACGCCGTATATTCAGGTCGCGAACATTGAGCGCTCCACCGGCAACATCGCCGGGGTGGCGATTCCAATCTTCGGACGCATTTCGTTTGCAGAGCAAACGCCCGACCTGTTTTTCACGCCGGCCTGGGTGGATGCGGGCATCGAGATGCTGCGCCGGCTGATTCAGCTTCGCGTGGAGAGGCAGATTATCGAAGAACAGCACCGCCTGCTTTCCGCTGAACTGCGCACCACCTCCCAGCGCGTCAATTTGTTCGAAAAAGTGAAGATCCCGGAAGCCAAAGAAAACATTCGCCGGATCCGCATCTTTATGGGCGACCAGCAGACCGCCGCCGTCGCCCGCTC
>CAZITJ010000024.1:0-19660 GCA_964542135.1 uncultured Verrucomicrobiota bacterium | reverse complement strand
AATGAAAAAACTGACGCTGCTGTGCACCCGCGCCTCCCGGGAGCTGACGCTCGATGCTCTGCGCGAGCTGGGCGCGGTGCATCTTCAGCCTATCCGTCCGCCGGAAGACGAAGACCTTGAAGAGGCCCGCGGGCTGCTTGAACATCTTCGGCGCGCGCTGGAGGTATTGCCCGCCCACCCGCATCAGCAGCCGTCCGGAAACTCCCCGCACGACGTGGTGAGCGCTGTTTGGGACCTGATTCACCGCCGGCAGGCGCTTCTGGAAAAAAGAGAGGCTCTGGATCTTGAAATCCGCCGTTACGAACCCTACGGCAGCTTTTCCCCCGACTCGGTGCGTGCGCTGCAGGAGGAGGGGGTCTCGGTTACGCTCTGCCACCTCTCCCTGAAAGATCTTCCGGAGATTCCGGACGGTGTACGCTGCGTTGAATTGAGCCGCGATAAAACCAGTCTCTTTGCGGCACTCATTGCGCGCGGGGAACCGGAGCTGCATGTCGAACCGGTCCCGCTCCCGACCCGTTCCCTTGACCAAATGAGGCAGGAGCGCGATCAGCTCCAGTCCGACCTGGAAACGACGGAAGAGCAGTTCCGCGGCTATGCCGGCGACCACGATGCTGTGGCCTCGCTGGTCACGGATGCACACAACCGCGTCCGCTACCTCGAAGCCCGGGCCGGGATGGAGGACTCCGATCCCGTCTATGTTCTTCGCGGCTTTATTCCCGCCGATCGGGAAGATGAACTGCGCAAAACAGCGACGGAGAAGGGCTGGGCCGTTCTGCTTGAAGAACCGCGGCCCGGGGACCGTGTGCCGACCCTGCTGCGCAATGCCAGATGGGTTCGCACCATCAAACCGCTGCTCGATATGGTGAATCTGACCCCGGGATATCATGAAACCGATATCAGCCCCGCCTTTCTGATTTTTTTCTGCGTGTTCTTCGGAATGCTGGTCGGGGATGCAGGCTACGGCCTGATCTTTCTCGCCGCGACAACCTTCTTCCGGATGCGACTCAAAACGGCTCCCCGGGCTGTGTTCAACCTGCTCACGGTGACCAGCGTCGCAACCATCCTGTGGGGAACCATAACCGGCGTGTGGTTCGGAATTGCCAACCCTCCGCAGATTCTCGAAAAACTGCACCTGAGCTGGCTGGATGATTATTATCACGTCATGGGCCTGTGTTTCCTGATCGGTGCGATCCATTTGACTCTGGCGCACGGCTGGCAGGCATTTAATAAACGTAAAACCCCGCAGATGCTTGCAGAAATCGGCTGGATCGGATCCACCTGGGCTATGTATTTTGTTGCAGCCGACATGATTGCCGGCTGGCCGATGCCCGCGCTGACGGTGCCGCTGCTCGTTGTCTCTGTCGGGCTGATTGTTCTGTTTATGACTCCCCCCTCAGACTTGAAGACGGAATGGATCGGCCACGCGATGCTTCCGCTGGATGTCATCAATAATTTTGTCGATGTCGTTTCCTATCTGCGTCTGTTTGCGGTCGGTCTCGCGACGCTGGAGGTGGCCAGGGCCTTTAACGGAATGGCCGCCGATGCCGGGTGGATCGGCGCCGTGGTCATTCTGTTCCTCGGCCACACCATGAATATCGCCATGGCGGTGATGGGCGTGATGGTGCATGGGCTGCGACTGAATGCACTCGAATTTTCCAATCATGTCGGCCTGGAGTGGGCCGGTCACAAATACAATCCGTTTACAAGAATCAGGAAAAAGGAGGGAACACAATGACACCGGAAATGATGATGGCTCTGGGGAAGGCCGGCGGCCTGTCGGCAATGGCATTTGCCGCAATCGGTTCGGCGCTGGGAACCGGCGCGGCGGGAATGGCGGCGATCGGCGCATGGAAAAAATGTTATGCGCAGAACAAACCGGCGCCGTTTCAGCTGCTGGTTTATGTCGGCGCACCGTTGACGCAGATTTTCTATGGACTGATCCTGATGCTCACGATCAAGGGACGGGCCGCCGATGCCGCCACCGCAGTGGACTGGCCCGCCATGCTGATGGCCGGAATCATCGGCGGAATCGCCATGGGCATGTCCTCCTGGATGCAGGGTAAAGCCGGCGCCGCCGGATCCGATGCACTGGCGGAAACCGGCGAGGGGTTCGTCAACTACATCATGGCGCTCGGCATCATCGAAACCGTCGCCCTGTTCGTTATGGTTCTGTTGATGGCTCTGGCATTCTAAGTTTCCGTAGACGAGGCTTCCAGCCTCGTTGGTTTGGGCGAGAAGCATGGATGATGCGAACGAGGTGGAAGCCTCGTCTACGTTTCCAACCTTTGGAAACAGCTCGCGCAAAAGCGCATCGGGTTTTCCAATGATTGGAAAATTCGGTGCGCTTTTTTTCGGGTATTGATTTTGAGGGGGGGACGGCATAGGTTTCTTGCATGACACTTGAAGAGATCAAATCTACTGCCGCGCCGATTTGCGCCCGCCATCGGGTTCAGAGCCTGCGGCTATTTGGATCAACGGCCCGCGGTGACGCCGGGGGTGGCAGTGATCTTGATTTCTGTGTGAGTTTTGATGAACTTCCGCCTTCTGAATATGCTCGGCAGTTTTTCGGGCTGTTGCATGATTTGGAGGATGCGTTCCACTCCGCAGTTGACCTTCTGACCGACTCTTCGATTCGCAAAGAATCTCTCCGGAAAAGCCTTCAGCATGATGGGGTTCAGGTCTATGGATGATCGTGCCCGAGAATGCCTTCAAGATGTTTTGGAACAGTCTGAGGAGGTTCGGGAGTTCACAGACGGCATGTCGTACGAAGCTTATCGGGAAGATCGGAAAACTCAGGCTGCTGTTGAGCGGAAATTCGAAATAATAGGAGAGGCGCTGAATCGTCTGTCCCGGATTGACGAAGACCTTTTAAATCAGGTGCGGGATTATCGGAGCATTATTTCGTTTCGAAACATTCTCGCGCATGGGTATGACAGCGTTGACGATCTGGTCGTATGGGGAATCATCGAGAACGACCTGAACCATCTGATCGAAGATGCCGGACGGTTGCTTGGATAACAAACTACCTGACCACGCTCGGTATTGTTGAGACCGTCGCGCTGTTCGTGATGATCTTCATTCAGGGCGCCATCAAATAAGACCGCTCTCCTCGCGAGCGGCTACAGGTTCGATCTGTAGGCGCGGGCGGTGACCGCGCTTTCCAAAGGTTGGAAGTTTTTGTTCCAAACGTTGGAAAATATAAAGCAGAAGCGCATCGGATTTTCCAATGTCTGGACCTGAGCCCCGATTTTATCGGGGCGAACGTGCTTTTGGGTATTCCAAAAAGAAATGACTGTAAGGAGCGGCAAAATTCGGTGCGTTTTTTTCCAGACGTTGGAGATGTTAATCGCTAGTGTCTGCTGACTTTGAAAGAAAGATTTCGACTTTTTGGGTTTTGACGAGCATTCCACAAGAGGAGTTCTCTGCATGGCTGTCCGAATAATCTGATCGCCATCCACCCGTGGATGGGATACCCTTTCACCGGCTTAAATAAAGGTGTTTGTATGCAGCTGGCTCTCGAAAAAATGACGACAACAGAAAAGCTTCGGCTCATTGAGGATGTCTGGGATGACCTGTGTCATTCGGGTGAAGAGCTTCCGATCCCGGCGTGGCATTGCGATGAGTTGCAGAAGCGCGAAAAAATGCTTGAGGCCGGAACGGCAACGTTTTTGGATCTGGATGAAGCCAAGCGGCGTTTAAAACTCCGGCTCTCATGAAGATCGTCGATGAGATACGCGTTCGCGCGGTTCTTGACTGCCGTCAAAACCCAAGGCGCACAAATCAGCGCCTGCGGTAATTACGCGTTCCAATTTATGAAAATTTTCGCGTTCATTCGCGTCCATTCGCGGTTAGAGTTTCCAACCACTGGAAAACAGGTGTGATGACAGATGAATTTAGAAGAACTCAACCAGATTAAAGAAACGGCGCTGGCCGAAGCCAACGCGGCGGCGGATGCCGCCGCGCTCGAAGAGGTGCGCATCAAGTATCTCAGCCGCAAAGGACTGCTGCAGGATGTGATGGCGCAGCTTAAGGATGTTCCCAAAGAGGAAAAGCCTGTGTTCGGTAAAGGAGCCAACCAGCTCAAACAGGAACTGACCGCGCTGATCAAGGCAAAGCAATCCACGCTCTCCGCCGGCCCGAAAAAAGACGAAGCCTTCGATCCGACCCTGCCGGGACAGTGGCCCGCGCTCGGCTCCGAGCATCCCATCAGCAAAGTGACCGCCCGCATCGTCGAGATTTTCCAGTCCATCGGGTTCACCGTTGCCGACGGCCCGGACATCGAAACCGTCTGGAACAATTTTGATGCGCTCAACACACCCGACGACCATCCGTCGCGTGACGAGCAGGACACATTTTATCTCAACAACGGCGATCTGCTGCGCTGTCATACCTCGCCGGTGCAGGTGCGCTACATGGAACGCCACACGCCGCCCATCCGTATCATCGCCCCCGGCCGCTGCTACCGCCGCGACACGCCGGATGCCACCCACAGCGCCAACTTCCATCAGGTCGAAGGGCTGTTCGTGGCCGAAGAGGTGTCGATGGCCGATCTCAAGGGCACACTCTCCTATTTCGCTAAACAGTTCCTCGGCGAAGACGTGAAAATCCGCTTTCGCCCGCATTTTTTCCCCTTCACCGAACCGAGCTTTGAAGTGGACTTCTTTTTTGAAGTCGGCGGCAAAGCCCGCTGGATCGAAATCCTCGGCGCGGGCATGGTCGATCCCGAAGTGTTCAAAAAGGTCGGCTACAATCCCGACAAAGTCACCGGCTTCGCTTTCGGCATGGGCATCGAGCGCCTCGCCATGATCATGTACGGCATCAAAGATATCCGCAACCTTTACGAAAACGACGTACGGTTCCTTTCGCAGTTCTGACCGGATCCGTTTTGTTCTCCGTCCGCGGATGAAACCGGCCTGTTCAGCAGGTCCTTCGGATCGATGGCGGCGGTGCGGCAGATGTGGGAATAGTCTTCGTAATGGGCGACGAGCGGCTCGGCCGCCAGATCGCCTTCGCACAGTTTCCCAACATTGGAAAAAAGGGTCTCGAGAAAGGCGTCGGTCAGCGCCGGGGTCATCATCAAACGCTTTTTTGTGAAGTGTTTTGTCATGTCCTTCAGGTTTCGTTCCTGCAGATGGTAGACCGCCTGCACTTTTTCGTTCAGTTCCGGCGTATTGCAGGCCCCGAAAAATTTCATCTGGGCGGCAAAGGTATAGAGCGGAAGCTGGCAGTCGAGATTCATCCCGATTTCCTTTTCCAGTTGATTCATGGAAATGCCGCGCGATGTGCCTTTGTAATCAGCAACCAGAATGCCGGACAGACCGCCCTCGTCATCAAAGACCAGATCAATGCGGTCGATCTTGCCCTTCAGCCGTATTTTCCGGGGCTGCTGGCCGGGAAGATCTTCAGCCGTTCCGGCCCTGCAGTCAGGATGCATCAGTGTTACCGGCAGATCGTGTTTTTCATCAAACTTCATTTCAAACAGGGCGGGATAGCGATTCTCCGCCTGTGCCGTTTCAATGTCCATGCGGACGACGTTCTCGACGATTTGCAGAATCTGCCGCTTTTCGTTTGCCCACACGGCCCGATGGCCCAGGTGGCGGCTCGGCCGCCGCTCGGCTTTCACAAATTCACGCTCCGCAATCTCACGCGTCAGCGCAAGCAGTTCATCGGCTTTCGCCGGATCAAACACCGCCAGCGCAATGGCCCCGCTTTGTGCCAGCGTCCAGGATCCGGCGGTATTGTCGGCATACAGATCACTCTGTCCGGCGATGGCGGTGTAGACCTGTTCGAGAATGTCGTGAATCACATTGCCGCGGTCGATCGGGTCGGTGTCATCCTCGTGCGTGCGATCGGGTTTGATGCTCAGTATCTTTTCGAGAAAAAACACAAAGCGGTTGCGCGCCAGAGATTCGAGCGCGGTGGCGCTGAATTCGGGATGGGTTTCCAGCCATTGGAGAATCAGCGGCTGGATTTTTTCAATGGCTGGACCCCGCGGCGAAGGCGACGCCTCTGCCGTTGCAGACAGCCACGCCGCCGTCTGCCGGGCCTCGTCTTCGGCCCGGACCGCGGCGGGCGGCAGAATGGTATGAAAGGAGACACCCTGTTCCGGTGTCTTCCCGGTCAGATCGCGCATGCGTTCAAAAAATATGCCCGGCTCGCGCTCTTTTCCGTCGGTGTCTGCCATGCAGTAGGACAGGGTCAGCCGCTCGTTGGCTGTGCTCAGGGCGCTCAGAAACAGGATTTCCTCCTGAATAAGCATTTCGCCGGTTTCCGAAAGCGCGAGCCGGGGGCAGGGCATGCCGCGCTCGTCGAGAAAGGCTTTGAGTTCCTGTCGGTCCGTGCGATTCAGCAGTGCGTCGGCTTCGGGAATCTGCGGGAAGCTGCGATCGTCCATCCCGGCCGCAAACACGCAATCAAACCGCAGGCCCGCGGCATCCATCGGATTGAGAATCCAGACGCCGCTTTCGGTGTCGGCCGGATCGCTGACGTTGATGTTGTCGAGCAGGCCTTCGAGCAGGCGGATCATCCGGTCTGCCGGAAGATGCGCTGTACGAAGCGCGGACAGCTCCCGGGTCAGATCCAGCACGTCCGGAGGCAGTTGCAGCCCGTGCCGGTCGATGAGCGTCTCGATCTGCTGCGGAATGTCCAGCGGCTGGAAAACGTCGCGGAGTTCCTTCGGCAGGCGGCTCAGCACAGGCGGTTCGTTTTTGAGCAGCGCCTGAACGGTTTCTTCGCGATCCTCCATGCCGGGCCAGGCGATGGATGGATTGCGCAGCAGATCGCAGAGCCGGTCGCGCCGCGGGTTGTACGGAAATGCCAGCAGGGCGAGCAGCGCCTTCACCGGCGGCAGCGCGGCGGCGGGCGTTCCGCGGCGAAAGTGACAGGGAATGCCGAAGCGGGTGAACACGTCGGGAATCATGTCGGCGTACGGGCCGATATCGCGAACGATCAGTGCAATCTCACAGGGAGGGGTCCCGCGTTCAATCTCGCCGGCGATGCTGCGGGCGGCGTCTTCAATTTCTCCGTAGGGGTTGGCGGAAATCCGAAGCGTTAGGCGATCCTGCGAGGCGGCTGTCAGAAGCTGGCCGTCATTCGTTTCCAGCGCATCGGCAAAATCCTCGGTCCAGGCGTTCCATTCATTTTCATTGCCCCGTTCCAGTTCACTGCGTACCGCAGAGCAGAGCCGATCCTCCGCGGTTTCGGCGTGGGCGGGCGGCAGGACGGAGAAGATCTGCACCCGGTCCGGGCCGAGGCGCTTTTTCAGCGCGGCAGCCAACCGTTCTTCGAACGGGTTGAACCAGCGGACGGCCCGGAATTCCAGTCCGTCTTCGAGTTCAGCGGGCAGTTCGCCGGATTCGATCAGTTGAAGAATCGCGGCATTGACGGCGAAGCGATCGGCAATGCCCCGTTGTGCGCAAAGCGTTCCCCATGCCGTGAGCATCTGCCCGAACCCGTGCAGTTTATGCGCGGGGTCGTGGGCGAGCAGCCACTGGATGACGGCCGGACCGCCCTCCGCGGTAAAGGCCAGTTTTTCGATCAGACGTTCGAGCAGCGAGGCCCGGGCGGACGGGGACAGCCGGTTCAGCGGCTGTTCGGGTGCGAAGGAAAGGCCCTGTACAGCCTCTTCAAGAAGCAGCTGCTGCTCGCAGAACCCGGGCCGGCGGCCGCTCAGCAGACCCGCACGCCGTGCAGCCCGTTCGCAGCGGTCGAGCAGACGGCGCTGCGTCAGCAGGCGGGATGTGTCGAGCACGCCGGTTTCGAAGACGGTCCGCAGCTCATAGCGGCGCTTGGCCGGTTCGGTCGGAAACAGGATCAGTGCGCCCTTGTGCATCTTCATGATTGATGAATCTAGCAGAGGCCTGTACGCTTTTCCAACCTTTGGAAAAGCCGGACCGGTTTTTTCCAACCCTTGGAAAACAGGAGACGGGATGAATTTTAAGACGCGCGGCAAAGAGGTGATGGACATAGAGATCGCCGGCCTGAAAAAAGTCCGTGACCGGATCGACGGCGGGTTCACCACCGCCGTGGAATGGATTCTCCAGACACTTGAAAACGGTGGCAAGGTGGTTGTGACCGGCGTCGGCAAAAACTTTCATATCGGCCAGAAAATGGCCGCCACGTTCACCAGCACCGGGACCCCCGCGGTCCTGCTGCATCCGATTGAGGCCCTGCACGGCGATTTCGGGATCGTCGGCGAAAAAGACATTGTTCTGGCCCTCAGCTACAGCGGCGCTTCCGACGAACTGATTGCACTGCTTCCCGCCCTCAAACGATGCGGTGTTAAAATCATCGGCATGACCGGCGACGAAACCAGTCCGCTCGGCCGGCAGAGCGATCTGATTCTCCCGGTGACGGTGGACCGGGAAGCCTGTCCCTTCGGGATGGCCCCGACCACCAGTACAACCGTGACCCTCGCCCTCGGCGACGCGCTGGCCATCGTCCTGCTCGAAGCCCGCGGTTTCAAAAAAGAGGATTATGCCAAACTCCACCCCGGCGGCGCGATCGGCCGGACCCTGCTCCTCCGGGTGGCCGACGTCATGCGCACCCGCGACCGGCTCGCCACCGTGCCCGCCGGGGCCCGGGTGAAGGATGCCGTCATGGCGATGACCGGCGCGCGCGCCGGATGCGTCGCCGTGGTGGACGGGGAACGCAAACTGCTCGGGATCTTTACCGACGGCGACCTGCGCCGCCATTTGATTGAAACCCCGGCGATCACCGAGCAGCCGATTGATTCGGTGATGACCGCCGACCCGGTCACGCTGCGGGCCGACCAGCTCGCTGTGGACATCCTCAAAATCTACGAAGAAAAGAATATTGATGACCTGATGGTGGTGGACGACCACGATCGCATCGTCGGCGCGGTCGATATTCAGGACCTGCCGAAACTCAAGATTCTCTGATGGGCCTGTTCGCCATAAAGGACCTGCGGACAACGGTCGGCGGACCGTTTTCTTTTTCCGTTGCGCGCGGAGAGTGCCTGGCGCTGTCCGGACCGTCGGGCTGCGGCAAGACGCTGCTGCTGCGCGCGCTGGCCGATCTCGATCCGGCGGAAGGCTCTGTGGTGTTCGACGGACGGGACCGCAACGAAATGACCGCCTCTGAATGGCGGCGGCAGGTCGGCTGGCTTCCGGCCGAGCCGGTCTGGTGGTATGAAACCGTCGGGGACCATTTTTCCCATCCCTGGAAAAAGAAAAGAAAAAGATACGTCCAGCCTCCGGCCCGCGGCAGCAGGCCGCCTCCACCGGTCCAGGCATTGGAAAAACTCGGATTCGACAAGACGGTCATGGGCTGGCGGATTGATCGATTGTCAACGGGCGAAAAACAGCGGCTGGCACTGGTTCGTCTGCTGTTGAATCAGCCGCAGGTGCTGCTTCTGGATGAGCCGACCGCCGCACTGGATCGCATGCATGCGGCGCTTGTGGAGGAGCTGGTCGCGGCCTGTCGGCGCGAAACCGGCGCGGCCGTTGTCTGGGTGAGCCACGATCCGCAACAGCGCCGCCGGGTGGCGGACCGCTCGTTTGAATTTTTGAACGGCGGTCTGGAGGAGCGGCAGTGAACGCAATTATTCAGCTCACCCCGCTGGATCTGAGCCTCGCGGCGCTGCTGGTGCTTTCGCTGGCCGCCGTGAGCCGGCGGCTGGACCTGAAGATCGGCGGGAACCTTCTGCTCAGCGCCTTGCGCACGGTGATACAGCTTTCGCTGATCGGCTTTGTTCTCAAAGCCCTGTTTGCAAGCCGTTCCGCCGGCTGGGTGGCCCTGATGGCGGGGGGGATGCTGCTGGCGGCCGGACGCGAAGTGCTGGCCCGCCAGAAGGTGCCGCTGCGCGGCCCGTGGGGATTCGGCGTCGGCATGAGTGCGATGTTCGTTTCGTCTTTCAGTGTGGCGGTGCTGGCTATGACGGTGGTTGTGAACCCGGAGCCGTGGTATGAGCCGCGCTATGCCGTTCCGCTGCTGGGGATGATGCTGGGCAACACGATGAACGGCCTGTCGATTTCGCTGAACAATCTGACCCAGACCGTTCGTTCGCAGCGGGCTGTGATCGAAGCGCGGCTGGCGCTGGGGCAAACCAGGTGCGAGGCCGTCGCGGAAATCCGTCGGGAAAGCATTCGCAGCGGACTGATCCCCATTGTCAATTCAATGGCCGCCGCCGGGATCGTCAGTCTGCCCGGCATGATGACCGGCCAGATTCTGGCAGGCAACCCGCCGGGCGATGCAGTTAAATATCAGATTCTGGTGATGTTTCTGATTGCGGGCGGCACGGGCTTCGGTACCCTGACGGCGGTCTGGATGACGTCGTGCCGTCTGTTTGATCATCGGGACCGCCTGCGGCTCGATCGGTTGGCCGGCTGACCGGTTTTCTGACGGGCTTCTAACGGAACGCCAACAGGATGCAAACAGAATCAATGCACGGTTTAATGATGCGCTTATGGATTGCCATGATGGTTTCAACGGCCGCGGTGTTCTGCCCCGCCGCTTCGGCGGACGCATGGAAGGCCCATGCCCCGGCGGCTGAACTGATGCATGCCGACCCCATTCATCTGACCGCATCCGGTCAGTTGTCGGTGGCCTATGAAACCGCCTGCCGGATGGTTATGCGCGATAACTTTCTGGAGACGATTCAGCAGGGATATGCCCAGACACTTCCACCGGGGGAAACAGCCGAATTTACCGTTCAGCAGACCGCTCCGGGACAGTACGATTATGTCAACCGCAAAGGCCGGCAGACCCGGATTGAAGAATTGGTGCGCCGTATGGATCCCGACGGAGAGGTTGAGATGGTGCTGTATACCGAAGGGGTTCGTTTCTTCGGCCCGTTTCAGTCGCTCTGTCTGATCACAGCCCGGCCCGCCGGACCGGATGCGGTGGATTGGTCAGTGGAGGTGTATGCCCGTCCGGAATCGGCCGCCGTGCGCTGGTTCGCGCGTCTGACGCCGGTCGAACTCTTTTTTCGCAGCAAAACCCGGCATATGAGTGAACTGGTTGCGGAGGTCTGTACACAGATGATGAGCGGGAACCCGGCGCCGGCCGCCGCTCTGCATACGGCGGAGTCCCGCCCGGAGAGGGAGGACGGATGATCCCGGTTCAGTTGCGCGCAGAAACCCGTGTGGTCGGACGGTTGCAGGCCGTCGTGCAGCGGGTCCGGCGGAGTCCGGCCGGCCGGCCGCTGCCGCTTTTACGGCTGATTGAACTCTGGCTGGCCTGGGGCAATCCCGGCTATTCGGCCAATGTGCGTTATCTGCAGCAGGTGGAACGGCTGTTTCGCAGGAGCCGCGGCGCCGTGCTCGAGTGCGGATCCGGGGCCACCACTCTGCTGCTGGGCCTGCTGGCCGAAAAAACAGGTCGATCGGTCTGGACCTTTGAAAATCATTCCGGCTGGGGGCAGCATGTCCAGGAGGTTCTTCAGGCGCTGAACCTGACCCGCGTTCACGTGTGCCATACGCCGCTGCGGAATTTCGGCAGCTACGAATGGTATACCCCGCCGACGGCATTGCCTCAGCCCTTCGGGCTGGTGGTTTGTGACGGTCCCCGCGGTGTCATTACAGGCGGCCGCTACGGTCTGTTGCCCGTGATGGGACGGCATCTGCGCCGGGACTGCCGGATTCTGCTCGACGACACCCATCGGTCCCGCGAGCAGACGCTGGTTCGCCGCTGGGCAAATGAACACAGCCTGAACTGGAATCCGCTCGGACGCACGGGACGCTGTACAGAACTGATGTTCGCCTGAAACCATCCGGTTGGCGGGCAGCCGCGAGCGGTCAGCCGTCGGCCTGTTCCACGGTGATGCAGTGATGCTGAAGCTGAACGGTCATGCCGCACCGGATCTTTCGCCGGAGCCGGTGTTCCGTTTCCCCGTCCACTGTGACGAGACCGTCGCGAATCATTCTGCGCGCCTCGCCCCCGCTTCCGCAGAGCCGCGCGGCTTTGAGCAGTTTGTCGAGCTCAATAAAGTCGCCGTGAAGTTGAAATGCAGGCATCATGAATCCTTTCACAGATTACGCCATTGGGCGTCGGGCAGCAGAATCGCTCCGGCCTCGGCGGGCCCCCACGAGCCGGGCGGATACGGAATCGGCTCGGTTTTTTTTGCCAGCAGCGGATCAATGACGGCCCATTCCGCTTCGACTTCGTCCGAACGCGTAAACAGTGTGGAATCTCCGCGCAGCGCGTCGAGCAGCAGCCGTTCATACGCCTCCGGCAGCGCTTTGTTCCATTTGCCGTAATAGGAAAAATCCATATCCACGCTTTCCACGACGATCTGCATGCTGGGCCGCTTGGCCGATACCTGCAGAAAAATTCCCTCGTCGGGCTGAATGCGGAAAATCAGTGTGTTGGGTTTGACGCCGGTCAGGTCGCAGACGTCGCCTTCACAGGCCACATGCTGAAACAGGGACAGCGGCGGGGTTTTGAACTGAACGGCGATTTCGGTGGTTTTTTTTGCCAGCCGTTTGCCTGTGCGCAGGTAGAACGGCACCCCCGCCCAGCGCCAGTTGCTGATTCCCATGCGCAGGGCGGCAAACGTGGCGGTCCGCGAATCAGAGGCCACCCGGTCCTCGTCCCGAAACGCCGGAATCCCGTCGCCTCCGCTGTATTGGCCGAAACAGGCCGCCGGATGGCCGGGCTGATCGGCGGCCGGACGCAGCGCACGCAGAATCTTCATTTTTTCGTTGCGGATCGAGTGCGCTTCCAGACCGTCCGGCGGCTCCATGGCAACAAAACACAGAAGCTGGCAGAGATGGTTGGCCACCATGTCGCGCACCGCCCCGGTGCGGTCGTAGAACGCCCCGCGCCCGCTTTCCATGCCGACGGTTTCCGCCGCCGTGATCTGGACGTGATCGACATAGGTGCGGTTGAAAACCGGTTCAAAAATGGTGTTTGCAAACCGGAAGGACAGAATATTCTGCACCGTTTCTTTGCCGAGATAATGGTCGATGCGGTAAATCTGCGATTCGTCCAGATGGTGAAGCAGAGACCGGTTGAGCGTCTGGGCGCTCTGCAGATCACGACCGAACGGCTTTTCCACAACAGCGCGTGTCCACGGACCGCGGCCGGGACGGGTGATGAGTTCGGCCGCGGTCAGATTGGCAATGACCGGTTCCACCAGATCGGCCATGACCGACAGATAAAAAAGACGGTTGCCGGGCAGTTGTTCGTCGGCCAGCAGCGCATGCAGACGGCGGTAGCTCTCGGCATCGGTCAGATCCCCCCGGTGATAACGGATCCGTCCGCAAAAGGCGTCCAGTGAGGCCGCGTCGGGTTCCGTGCGGCAGTGCCGTTTCAGCTCCCCGCGCATCAGCTCGCAGAATCCCGGCGTATCGTAGTCGCGGCGGGCAAAACCGATGATGCTGAATTCATCATGCAGTGCCCCGTCCCGGAAGAGGGTGTAGAGCGCGGGAAGCAGCTTGCGGCGCGTCAGGTCGCCGGTGGCGCCCAGAATTACAAAACAGGCCGGTTCGTTGAGCTGAATGTCCATTGATTGCATGGGATCGGTCCTCCACAGAGTGCGTGTCCAGTATCGGGTAATCGGGCCGGCTCTTCAAGTGCCGGCCGCGGTCAATCCATGTGTATCCGGCCTTGCCGCGCCGGGGCCAAGCGGCTACTCTGTCTGCCGACCGCATGAAAATTCTTACAAAATATCTGCTCCGCAACCTGCTGTTCCCGCTGTTTTACTGCTTCCTCGGGTTTGTGCTGATCTTTGTGATCGACGACCTGTTTGATAATTTCAGCGATTTTCTCGAAAGCGGAATCCGTCCGGAGGAAATGCTCTACTATTACAGTCAGCTCCTGCCGTCTGTGGTCATGCTGACGCTTCCGGTCTGCCTGCTGCTCGCGATGCTCTACAGCCTGTCGCAGTTGACGCGCCACAGCGAAATCACCGCCATGCGCGCCGGCGGCGTGAGCATCTATCGGATTGTGCTGCCGTACATCGGCGTCGGCCTCGTGGCCACCCTGTGTTCGGCCTGGATCAACGAGCAGGTGGCCCCGGATGCCGCCTGGCGCGCCGAACAGTTTCTGGACTACCAGCGCTCCGGTCGCGATGCCGCGGTCTATCGCGTGCGCAACCTGGCAATGAAAGATCGGAATCACGACTGGATGATCCGTACGTTTGATACCCGCGACCACTCCATGTCGAAGGTGGTTCTGCGGGAGAATCTCGGCGAAGAGCGCGGATCGATTAAATATCAGGCGGAAAAAATGCTCTGGATGGACGGACGCTGGTGGTTCATGGATCTGACCGTTCAGCGCTATCGTGACAACGGCGATCTGGCCGGCCCGCCGGAATTTATCCTGCAGAAGGAAATGCGCGACCTGCACGAAACACCGCAGACCTTCATGACGGAAATCAAGGAGCCGCAGTATCTCTCCTCCCGCGAGATGCTTCGGTACCTTGATGCCAAAAAAGGCCTGTCCGAGGAGACGCGCCTGCGCCTGCGTGTCGATTTTCACAGCCGGCTGGCCACGCCGTTCACCTGCCTGATCGTCACACTGATCGGGGTGCCGATCGGGTCGCATACCGGGCGGCGCGGAGCGTTCGCCGGCATCATGCTGGCGCTCTCCCTCTTTTTCGGGTTTTATATCCTGCAGCTCGTTGCGCAGGGCCTTGGCAAGCAGGATATCATTCCCGCCTGGCTGGGCGGATGGCTGCCGATTATTCTCTTCGGACTGGCCAGTCCCGTCTGGCTCTACCGCATGCGGTAGCCGCGCCGGCTCATCCCGGCCCCGCTGCGGACCGATGCGCGGAAAAAAACGTGACAGAACAAGGACGAATGAAACAGACCGGCTCCACGACAAACAGACTCTCTGCGGCGCCCGCTCCGCTGCTGGAGGTCTCGGGCCTGGAAGTGCACTTCGGCCCGGCGGACCGCCCGGTGCGTGCGGCCGATCGCATTGATTTCCATGTCTTCCGCGGGGAAATCGTCGCGCTGGTCGGTGAAAGCGGCAGCGGGAAAAGCATCAGTGCGCTGGCACCGGCCCGGCTGGTGCCCGAGCCCGCCGGCCGTATCGTCGGCGGCTCCGTCCGCTTCGAAGGCGAGGAAACGCTGACGATGAAACCGGCCGCACTGCGCCGGCTGCGCGGCGCACGGATCGCCTATATTTTTCAGGAGCCCGCCGCATCGCTGAATCCCGTTTTCCGGATCGGCTGGCAGATTGCCGAAGCGCTGCGACTGCACCGCCGCGGCATCAACGCCGCGGCGGAAACCGAGCGGCTGCTGGCCGACGTCGGCCTGCCCGATCCGCGCCGCGCCGCACGCGCCTACCCGCATGAGCTCTCCGGCGGCATGCAGCAGCGCGCAATGATCGCCATGGCACTGGCCTGCAATCCCGCGCTGCTGGTGGCCGACGAACCGACCACTGCGCTCGACGTCACGGTTCAGAAACAGATCCTCGAACTGCTCGTTCGCCTGCGCGACGAACGCGGCCTCTCCATTCTGCTCATCACACATAACCTCGGTATCGTGGCCGATATCGCCGAACGCATCTATGTGATGCGCAGCGGGCGGATTGTGGAATCCGGCGGGACCCGCACGGTGTTGAGTTCCCCGCAGCACGAGTATACGAAAAAACTGCTCCGGGCCGTTCCCCGTCTCTATCAATAAAACGGATTGTCCGGTTTTTATGAATGCATTGCTGAACGTTGAAAAAGTGAGTGTGCGCTACGGTGCACTGACGGCCGTGCGGGAGGTAAGTCTGTCGCTGGCGCCGGGCGAAACGCTCGGGCTGGTGGGCGAGAGCGGCTGCGGCAAAAGCTCTCTCGGCCGCGCCCTGCTGGCGCTCGAGCCGCTCGCCGCCGGGCGGGTCCTCTTCGAGGGGCGCGACGTGCACGCGCTGCGCGGGGCGGGGCTCAAAGCCTTTCGCCGCCGGGCGCAGATGATTTTCCAGGATCCGTTCGGGTCGCTGAATCCGCGCCTCAGCGTCGGGCGGGCCATCGAAGAGGTGCTGGCCGTTCACGGATTGGCCGGATCGCGCGGGCAGCGCCGGGCGCGGGCCGCTGCGTTGTTTGAGGATGTCGGGCTCGATCCCGACTGGCTGGGGCGCTATCCCCATGAATTCAGCGGCGGACAGCGCCAGCGGATCGGTATCGCCCGTGCACTCGCACTGGAGCCCGCACTGCTGATTGCCGATGAACCGGTGTCGGCCCTCGATGTCTCTGTGCAGGCCGATATCATCCGGCTGCTGAAACGGCTGCAGTGCGAGCATGGGATCGCCTGCCTGTTCGTCGGCCACGATCTGGCCGTTGTCCGTTCCGTCAGCGACCGCATCGCGGTCATGTTCAACGGCGAGCTGGTGGAAACCGGTACCGCAAACCAAATCTGTGATGACCCGCAGCATCCCTATACGCGGCGCCTGCTCGCGGCCGTTCCGGATATTGATCGCGCGCTGCAGGCCGATACCGCCGCACACCAACAGGAGATCCCGTGAACACACCGATCGCTCTGACCATCGCCGGATCGGACAGCTCAGGCGGAGCCGGGATTCAGGCCGACCTCAAGACCTTTTCCGCGCTGGGAGTGTACGGCGCGAGCGCCGTGACCGCCGTGACCGCCCAGAATACACGGGAAGTCACCGCGGTGCAGACGCTCGATACCGAAACGGTGACTGCGCAGATCCGGGCCGTGCTGACCGATCTGCCCGTCTGTGCCGTCAAAATCGGCATGCTTTTTTCCGCCGATGTGATCGAGGCTGTCGCCGGCGCGCTCGCCGCCTACGACGGACCGGTTGTGCTCGACCCGGTCATGATCGCCAAGTCCGGCGATCCCCTGCTGAGACCGGACGCCGTGGATGCGCTCACCGCGCATCTGTTTCCCCGGGCGACCCTGCTGACGCCCAACCGGCCCGAAGCAGCGGCCCTGCTGAACACAGAGCCGACGGATGATCCCGACCGCCTGATTGAACAGGGCCGGGCGCTGCAGGCACTCGGTCCCGCCGCCGTGCTGATGAAAGGCGGACATGCCGCCGGCGCGGTCTGTACCGATTGGCTGATTGCCGATCGGATCACTCGTTTCGATGCGCCGCGCCTTGCCACCGCCAACACACACGGAACCGGCTGTACGCTGTCTTCGGCGGTTGCCGCCGGGCTCGCAGGGAACCTCGCGCTGCCCGATGCCGTGAAACAGGCGCATGCCTATCTGTATGGTGCCATCGAAGCCGCCGATCAGCTGCACATCGGTTCCGGACACGGGCCCGTCCATCACTTTTATCAGCAGTGGACTTCTCCTGAATAGATCCGGCGGCGCGGCGCACTCCGGGCTTTTCAGAAGGAACGGGATGCGCTATGTATTCGCTGGAAGGAATTCTGCATATGAAACGTGCCACGCCGCTTTGCGATCTGACCGCCGCCGCCCGCAGCGGACTGTCCGGGAACTGGGGAAAATCAATCGGCGTCATGCTCTCGTATATGCTTCTGCTCATTGGAATCAGTCAGGTCCCGTTTGCCGGAGGACTGCTTCAGCTCATTTTCGCCGCCCCGCTGGCGGTGGGGCTGCATGCGTTCTTTCTGGCAACCGTCCGGCGGCAGCCCAACCCGTTCGGCCTGCTGTTCGAAGGACTCAACCGCTTCGGCACCGCCTGGTGCGCCTACATGCTCGTGTTCCTGATCGTGCTGGCATGGATGATCCCGTTTGTTCTTGTGCAGCTTGTGCTTGTCGTGTTTGTCCATCCCGACACAACCGTGTTCCCCTTCTACACAAAGGCGGCGCTGACCGCCATGGTGGCTCTGAGTATGGGCGGTGTGATGATTCTGCTGCAGATTCGGTATTATCTGGTGCTCTATATTGTCGCAGACGACAATACCCTGCGCGCACGCGAAGCCGTGCGCCGCAGCGTGGACCTCATGAGCGGAAATTACTGGCGGCTGGCGCTGCTCTGGCTGCGGTTTATCGGCTGGCAGCTTCTCTGCGTGCTGACGCTCGGAATCGGGTTTCTCTGGCTGGCACCGTACATGGCCGCATCCATCGCCGCCTTTTACGACGATCTGGCTCCGCCGTCAAAAACAGAGACACCGGTGATCAGCCCGACGTGCTGAACCATCGGCTCACCGTGTCGCGAATCCTGCGTTTGAAGGTTTCCCAGAACGAGGAGGGCTGTGCATAGGGCGGCGGGCTCACATAGATTTCCTCCGCCGGCTGTTCGGCATCAAACCGGGCTCGATGCATATGCTGCGCAGCCATTGCGCGGTATTCCGCCCCGGCGGCATTGTACACAAACACAGCAATCAGAATCAGAATCAGGTTGCCTCGATACAACCCGTACAGGCCGAAGGCCACCGCCATGATGCGCCCGATGCGCGCAGCCAGTCGGGTCGCCTGCAGCCGCCCGAGCCGCGGCGAAAGCAGCGCACGGAAAATCCGGCCGCCGTCCATCGGGAACGACGGCAGCAGGTTGAACAGAAACAGCGCCAGATTCACCGCAGCAAGGATATAGACCGCAATCGCCGCATGGGCTGCTCCGACGGCGGCCAGTGCGCCGCCGAGAATCCGGCAGAGCAGCGCCAGCAGCGCACTCGTCGCCGGCCCGGCCGCCGCCACCAGAAACTCATCGCGCGGCCGCGTCGGAAGGGAGGTCATCTTCGCCACCCCGCCAATCGGCAGCAGCATGATTTCATGCACATGGCATCCCTTGCGAAGGGCCACCCAGGAGTGTCCCAGTTCGTGCAGTGCCACGCAGATGAAAACCCCGGCCGCGCACAGCAGACCGAAGAAAAACCCCGCGCTGCCGAACCACGGCGCAAACTGAAGCGCCAGCAGCGGCAGCAGAATCAACAGCGTGATGTGAACCCGCACCGGGATGCCGATTACCGTGGTCAGTAAATATGAACGTCTGATCATGAAAAAATTCCTGAATTGTTGGATCGAAGAATTGCTGAATAAACAGGATGAGCTTGGCTGCTCCTGAATCCGGCTCATCCGGCAGTTTGTTTTTCTGCGCCCCACGGGGCGCAATTCAGAGGAGTTTCGGAGCTTGGCGCCGTCGTGTCAAGTTTAGGGGCGCAATGGTTTGACGCTCCCCGGGGGTTTCGGTAGGGTTTCCGGAATTTTTACAGAGCCCCTGTCCGGGGCGGAAACTAAACAGGAGAGAACAAAATGGCTACAAAGATTGGGATTAACGGATTTGGCCGCATCGGTCGCATGGTATTCCGCGCTGCAGCGGATCGCGACGATATTGAAGTGGTCGGCATCAACGACCTGCTGGATGTCAACTATCTGGCTCATCTGCTCAAATACGACTCCGTGCACGGTCGCTTCGGCGGCACCGTCGAAGCCAAAGACGGCGCATTGGTTGTGAATGGAAAAGAAGTTCGCGTAACGGCTGAAAAAGATCCCGCTGCGCTCAAATGGGATGCCGTCGGCGCCGAAGTGGTTGTGGAATCCACCGGCCTGTTTCTGACCGACGAAACCGCCCGCAAACACATTGAAGCCGGCGCGAAGAAAGTCGTTCTGTCCGCTCCGTCCAAAGACGCAACGCCGATGTTCGTCTGCGGCGTGAACACCGACAGCTATGACGGCCAGGACATTGTGTCCAACGCCTCCTGCACCACCAACTGCCTGGCGCCGATTGCCAAGGTGCTCAACGATAAATTCGGCGTGGAGAAAGGTCTGATGACCACCATCCATGCCGCCACCGCCACCCAGAAAACGGTGGATGCACCGTCCGCTAAAAACTGGCG
>CAZITJ010000023.1:16787-26494 GCA_964542135.1 uncultured Verrucomicrobiota bacterium | reverse complement strand
GTTTTTTCGGGATCGGGCAGGGTGGCGGAGCGGATGCGGCCGACGACATGACCGGGAATGACCCCGCCGGCCATGGCGGCATAATTCCAGGGAAAGACCAGCCAGTCGCCGATGTTGGAGCCGATGTAGGTGCCGTACGCCGGATACAGCGTGTTATAGCCTTCCTTTTGATTGTTCAATGCGGTGTGCGTGCGCAGATAGCCGAGCGCATCCGCCGTGGCGACCGCTTCCGGATACAGATTGAAGAACGGAAGCATATACGCAAAGGCGTAGGTTCCCTTATAGGTCCGCTGTGCAAAATCTTTGGCATGCCCGGCTTCGTGCAGCGCGATGGCCGGACTGTCAGAGTACAGATTGATGGTGTTGCTGTACGGGTTGTAGTTGTCGCCTCCGAAAAAGCGACCCGGCATGATGGTGTACTGCAGCCAGGCAATCATGCCGAGGGTATAGCGCCAGCCGGGTGCCACGGACCGGTTGCGCAGGGTGCGCTTGAGCTCACCGGGCACATTGCAGGAATTGATCCGCACCTTCACGTTGGTCAGGCTGTTGGCCGCCAGATATTCTTTCAGAACCGCCTCGGTTTCCGTGGAAAACGCATGGCTGTCGGCATCCGCGTTCCAGAGAATCAGCTTGGAAAACAGACTGCCCGGCCAGAACCAGTCGGATGCATCCAGAAACGCATTCGGTTCGCTGCGCGAAATCTGTTCTTCGCCGGGCGGCAGGGAAGGGGACGGCGGATAGGAGTCGGGGGCCGCCGTTCGGTACGGTAAAACGGCGCAGCCGGTCATCCACAGACAGGCCGTTCCGATCAGCGCCGTTCTGCCGGTTTTCTTCATCATCGATTTGCGGAGGTGTAATTTCCGATCTCGCTGACGATGCGGTCGAGCATCAGGTTGTCGGTGGCGCCGACCGACCAGCCTCCGGCCATGGCGGCGGCCTGGGAATAGAACTCAGGGCTGGCCAGGACGGTTCCGGTGTCCTGATCCATGTACGTCACCTCCATCAGCACAGCGGAACTGCCGGCCAGAGCACCTGCCCAGAAGCGCGCGGCGCCGCCGATAAATTTGATTTCCTTAATCTGCGGGTCGATCACCAGTGTCCGGCCGTCTTTTTGCGCAGCATTCAGATTGGGAAGAATGACGCTCATGCGCTGCTTCAACTGTTCATTGATCTTTTTTGCGGCTTTTTTATTGGCGCCGCTGGATGCATAGGGCGTTGCGATAGATACTTCCTTTAAAACAACATTCTCAAAATTCCCGAATTTTTCCTGTGCAGGCTGAGGAGGCTGGGCAGGCTGTGAAATGCGCGTGGCACACCCCTGAATCGAAATGAGTGCGAGACAACTGACAGCAAACAAAACAAGCTTCTTCATTATTTCTCCTTCTCGAGTTGCGGGAAACAGATTTAAATATGTATAAACTGTACTTAATTTATGATAATGTGGTCAATAACGGGTTTTCTCCTCGTCAAATTCTAACAATCAACCGGATCGGTCATGAAAGGGCTTCAGGCATGAAAAAACGATTAAAGATCTGCGGAATGCTGGCTGCGGCGCTTCTTTGCCTGAACGGCTGTTCATCGACTCCAACGGTCCTTGTTCCCCGTCCGTCCGGAACAGCAGAACAGTCGCTCGGTTCAGTTAACGGGTCGGCGGCCGGTGTTCTGATCGGATTCTTCAAAGGCGGGGGGCTTCCTGCTTTTCGGAATCATTCCGCTTGGAATCAACAATCGGTTTTTGAGGGCCTATGAGCGTCTGGAATATGAGGCAGCGGGAAAACCGCTGACTAACATCCGCGTTCAGAACTACTGGCGCTTTTCTCCGATCGGCTATAAATTCGGAACCATTATGACGGCGCATGCATATCCGAACCGATCCGAACAATAATTGCCCCGGGAAATACATGCCTGAAATTTTCCGATTTACAAAGGCGGAAAAAGGCAGATAGCGGTTGCGTGCAGCCTCGCTTGAATTTAAAGTTTTCGGGTTGAATAGGAAATTATTTCGGCGGAAAAAGCTTTCTGTGTTTCATATAACCGGGCCGGCAGTAATCATTTTTCAGATGGGATCAACAGGCAGCCATGAATAAAAACGACTTGATTGAAAAAGTGAACGAAGTGTTCGTTGATGAGTTTGAACTGGATCCGGCGGTGCTCAGGCCCGATGCGCAGATTTTCCAGGAGCTGGGCCTCGACAGCCTGGATGTGGTGGATCTGATTGTGGCGCTGCAGAAAAAGTTCGGGGTCAATTTCCGCAGCGATGAACGCATTCGTGAGATCCGGACGATGGGCGATCTGTACGGATTCGTTGCGACCCTGATGACGGAAATGGATCCGGAACAGAAGAAGGATTAACGGCTGCACGGCCGCATCCCGTCCGATGCCTCTTTTACCGGGATTCCGCGGCGGCATGCAGGCGGGCAAGGCGCCGCATCACTTCGTCGGCAACCGCCTGCTTCCGGTCGCTTCCGGCCGGCGTCTGTTTTCGAACCGATTCACGGAAGGCGCGGCAGTCCAGAACCGGACCGGCCGATATGGTGATGCGGTCGCGACAGATAACATCCTCTGCCATGCCGCCTTCATCCTGCACGCGCAGAATGTTTCCGTTGATGGACAGCAGGCACATGGAATCAAACGACCGGATATAGGAATCGGTCTCCCGCTGCCCCTGCCGGGTCGTCGGATCGGCCGGTCGATAACGCGTTCCCGCCGGGAACACCAGGATCAGGTTTCCCTCGTTCTTTTTTTTACGAATTTCTTTTGCCGCCGCCAGATTGATTGCCCGGCGTTGAAGAAAATGCGCTGCCGCCTCCGGCTGCTGATTTGCCGAACGGCGCGGAAAAATAATGATCCGCCTGTACGCCTCGGCAAAAGCGGACACAACCGGACCGTCCTCTTCCAGTTTCATGCCGGCAACGGCGATCACTGCGTCGGCGATCTGCCGGCCGGACGAGCCGAGCCGCCGGAGCAGATAGCTCAGCACCGGAAGATCAAAATTACTGAAATGCTCAACCAGCAGCAGACAGGCGGCACCGCTGCGGGCCTGCGCTGCCAGCTGTTCCAGGTGCTGAAAACCGCGGATCTCCGAGGGCTCCGTCAGTGATTCTTCAATCATCTCGTCGATAAAAGGCCGAATCGACAGATTGGCCTCCCGGTACACCGACGCAGCGGAGACAGGCGGCGCCGGACACCGGCACGCAATCATTTTCCGGATAAGGCTCCGGTATTTCACGCCTATCTTTTCCATATACAAAACCGTACGATTCTTTTTTGCACGCCCCGTTTACCCTGATATTCTCTTTCGCCAGTAGAACACAATCCCCGTTCGTTCGCGAATGTATTTATGAACGTCTCCGTCAAAACAATTACGCTGAACCTTCTGTTCTGGCCGCTCTTCTTTCTGGTAACCGTGTTCGGCATACCGTGTCTGACGGCATGTGTTCTGCTGCGGGCTTCCTTGAGTTCACACCGTGTTCGCATGCGGGTGTTCCGGCGCATGATCGTCTGGTACGGGCGCATGGTTCTGGCCTGCATGTTTCCGCTGGTCCGCATCCGCCGGCAGCGGCCGTCCGCGCCCGACCCGCAGCCCTGCATTTATATCTGCAATCACGTGTCGGCGCTGGATCCCTTCCTGATGGCGCTGCTGCCCGGCGAGTTTATCCAAATCGTCAACATCTGGCCGTTTAAAATTCCGGTTCTCGGCTGGTTCGCCCGATGGGCCGGTTACCTGAGTGTCCGCGAAATGCCCTTTGAGGAATTTTCCTCGATTTGCAGACAGGATCTGGAACAGGGCATTTCCATTGCCGCGTTCCCGGAGGGAACCCGCGCGGGCGAAGGGCCGATGGGCCCGTTCCACAGCGCGATGTTCCGCGTGGCGCTTGAGACCGGTGTGCCGGTCGTACCGGTCTGCATCACCGGCAATGAACGCATCCCGCCCAAAGGATCGTGGGGGCTGCATCCGGGCCGCATCCGCGTGCACATCCTGCCGCCGGTGACCCGGGACGTGTACGGGGAGTGGTCGCCGTTTAAATTTAAAACTGAAATTCATCAGCGTATCCGGCGGGAAGTAACCCGGGTGAAGGAGACCGCGACATGAAGCGGGACACACTGCTGCAGAATCATCTGGCCCATTGTCTGGTCCGCTCGCCGTTTTATCGCGAGCGGCTGGCCGGACTGGATCCGAAGCGCATCACCTGCGAAACGATTGCCGAGCTGCCGTTGACATCCAAAGACGACATCAGTGCACACAACGATGCATTTTTTGCCGTCGAACCGGAGCAGATTGCGGACATTGTGTTTTCATCCGGAACCACCGGCCGGCCCGTCAAGATCGTCTACACGGAAAACGATTTGCAGCGCCTGGCCGAAAACGAACGCCGTTCGCTGGCGGCGTGCGGTCTGACGGCCGAGGATACCGTGCTTTTGACCTGCACGATGGACCGCTGTTTCATCGCCGGTCTGGCCTATTTTCTCGGCGTACGCGCTCTCGGTGCGGCGGCCGTGCGCAACGGCCTCGGGTCGCTCGAAAGCCACGCCGATATCCTGCTGCGCACCGGCCCGACCGCTGTCATCGGCGTGCCGACGTTTCTGCGCAAACTGGCGGGATTTCTGATCGGGCAGGGCATCCATCTGAACGATCTGCCGGTGCGCCGCCTCATCTGCATCGGCGAGCCGCTGCGCGATGCCCGGCTCGCGCCGCTGAAGGTGGCCGCCGATCTCGAAGCGCTGTGGCATGCCCGGGTGTATTCCACGTATGCCTCGTCGGAAACCATCACATCCTTCTGTGAATGCGAGGCGCAGCAGGGGGGGCATCTGCTGGACGATCTGGCTGTGGTTGAGATCGTGGACGAGCAGGGGCGCGTTTTACCGGCGGGGAAAACCGGGGAAGTGGTCGTCACGCCGCTGCGAATTGAAGGCACACCGCTGATCCGCTTCCAGACCGGTGACATCAGTTTCCTGCAGAATGAACCCTGCCGCTGCGGACGTCCGACGCCCCGGCTGGGTCCCATTCTCGGCCGCCGGCGGCAAATGATGAAATTTCACGGAACCACGCTTTATCCGCAGGCGCTGTTTAATGCGCTGGATGAAATCGAACTGCTCAGCGACTATTATATTGAAGTTGAAAACCAATCCGAACTTTCAGACACTGTCCGGGTTGTGTTCAGTGTGCATAACGATGCTCCGGCACCGGCGGGAATGGCCGACCGGCTGCAGGCCCGCCTGCGGGTGACGCCCGAACTGGTTCTTCAATCGGAAAGCCGGGTCCGGGCCCGGGTGTTCAGTCCCGGATCGCGCAAACCGGTCCGCTTTTTTGACAGGAGAAAAACATAGTGTCGTGTCATTCGTTTTGTGATGAATCGGGGTTCAGCCTCGACGAGATTCGTCAGGCCGCCGCCGACGGCCGGCTGTTGACCATGGAAGTGGAGTTCAGTCAGCTCTGCAACTTCCGCTGCCCGTACTGCTACCTGGCCGAACGGCCCCGCAACGAACTCAGTTCCGATGAAATCCGCGACCTGATTCTTCAGGGGCGCGACCTCGGTGTCCGCAAAATCATCATCCTCGGCGGCGAACCGATGATTTATCCGCGCATTCTCGAAAAAATCCACTTTATCCGCAGCCACGGCATGCAGGCCGAGATCTTCACCAACGGCAGCAACATCACCCCGGAAAACGCCGCCGAACTGGCCCTGCTGGACGTCAAAGTCGTGCTGAAAATGAACTCGCAGGATCCGCAGGTTCAGAATCAGCTCTGCGGCACGGACAACGCCCACCGGATCATCAGCGAAGCGTATGCCAACTTAAAAGCCGCCGGCTACGGCTCCGGCGGAAAACCCATGGCGGTCAGCTCCGTCATCAGCAGCGCCAACATCGAAGAGCTTCCGGATCTGTGGCGGCGGCTGCGCGACGATCAGATCGATCCGTATTTTGAAATGATCACCCCGCAGGGAACCGCCACGGAGAATGACTGGCTCCACGTGGACACGGCGCGCGTTCGCGCGCTGTTCGAACAGATTGCCGAAATCGATCAGAAAGAATACGGGCGCTCCTGGACACCCCAGCCGCCGCTGGTGGGCGATATCTGTCTGCGCCATCAGTTTTCCTGCTATGTCAACGCCTTCGGCGATGTCATGCCCTGCGTCGGCGTCACCCTCAAGGTAGGCAGCATTCGCAAAAACCGGCTGGCCGATATTCTGCGCGACAGTGAGGTGATCGCCAACCTGAAGGATCATGCGGAAACCCTCAAAGGCCCCTGTGCCGTTTGTGAACAGAAGGACGCCTGCTACGGCTGCCGCGGCGCGGCGTATCAACTGACCGGCGACTACCTCGCCTCCGATCCGCTCTGCTGGCTGAACAGTGACCGTCGCGACGAAATCGAGGTGCTGCCCGTCTCCGCCGCCGCCTATCTCCCGCAGAAAAAGGCCATGTGCCTGATCGACCGCCTCTGTTCCGTCGGAGAGCGCTGCGCCGAAGCCGACACTGTTCTGACCGACAGCAATCCCTTTATCGATGCGGACGGTGCACTTGAACCGGCCGCCTTTCTCGAACTGATGGCCCAGACCGCGGCCGCCATGAACGGGTTTCACCTTCGAAACCGCGACCGAAAACCCGAAGGGTTCCTGATGGGCGCGCGCGATCTGCAGATTCGGGGGACCGCCCGGTGCGGCGACCGCCTGCGCATCACCGTCTTTAAAGAACACAAATATGAGGACTTCGGTGTTCTGCACGGACGGGTGCTGCGCGACGACCGGTGCCTGGCCGAGGGACGCATCACGGTCTATCACAAAACAGCGGAGACGGCGTCATGAACCGGCGCGTGGTCGGGCTTCTCATTCTGACGGCGGCGGCCGGTTCGCTCCGGGCGGCGGAATCCGTCGATGAACTGATGCAGCGCCTGAGCGATGAGTTCGCCGGCATCCGGACCGTCCAGACCCGCTTTGTGGAAACCAAACAGATTCGGATTCTTGAGCAGGAAATGAAATTGACCGGACAGCTCGCTGTTGAAAAACCCGACCGGCTCGCCTGGCGGGTCGAAACACCGCTGGCGTGCACGATCCTCATTACAGACGGCGAGGTGAAACAGTGGGATGAGGACAGCCGATCGGTGCAGCGCTTTTCCTCCCGCAGCAATCCGGTGTTTGCCATGGTGCTCGATCAGATGCAGAACTGGTTTTCCGGAAACTTTGCTGCGCTGCAGTCCGACTACGATGTGACCGTTCAGCAGGAGCATCCGCCGGTTCTCACGTTCAAACCGCGTTCCGACTCCCCCAATGCACAGGCCGTCCGGCAGGTAGCAGTCACCATTCGCGACGATCTGCGCTATGTCCAGTCGATCGAAATCGAGGATTCCAGCGGCGATGTCACCCTCATGACCTTTACCGATACGCTTCTGAACGAACCGGTGCCGCCTGAAACCTGGAGGATTCAGCGTAATGACCGTTAACCCGGCACCGCGCCGCCACCGCATTCTTCTGGGCGCACTGGTTCTCCTGCTGATCCTCGCCGGCGCAGCGCTTCCGTTTCTTCCAACCGACAACTCCATCAACAGCATGCTGCCGGGCGACAGCGGAATCCACCGCATGCTGTCCTTCCTGCACGAGGCGCGCTTTTCCGGCCAGGTGGCCATCTCCTTTAAACGCGGGGAAACGGTCTCACAAACTGACTTCACCGCGGCCGTCGATCAGGCCGTTGATGCACTGGACAGTCCCTATATTGAACAGATTCTTCACAAAATCGATATCCCGCAGGCGGGAGCGGAACTCGCCTTCTTCCAGCGGCAGCTCCCGGCCCTGATGGATCCGTCACAGTTCGCCGCATTCACCAACCGCCTGACCCCCGACGCCGTCTCCGCAGTGCTGCGGCGAAAAAAAATCGACCTCATGACCCCCGGCGGATCTCTGGCGCTTCCGCTGATTCAGCGCGATCCCTTTGACATTGAACAGAACCTGCTCACCCGCCTGCAAACGCTCGCCGCATCCTCCGGCTACACCGTCCGGATTCAAAACGGCCGCTTGTTCAGTGCCGACGGCAACCATGCGCTGGTCGTGCTGGAAACCTCCGCCGCCGCCACCGATGTGACGGCTTCGCGCGAACTGCTCGACTCAATCCAGACGGCGCTGGCCGGGCTCCCCGCGGGCGTCACCGCCGATGTAATCGGCGGTCATCGCCATACCGTCAGCAACGAGACCGTCATGAAGCGGGATGTCCGCCGCGCCGTCCTCGCCGCCGCCATCGGCTTTTTCCTGCTGTTTGCGATCTGTTTTCGCGACATTCGTGCCCAGTTTATCTTTGCTGTTCCGCTCGCCTCTGTGCTGCTCTCCATCCATCTGTGCTATTGGCTGACCGGACCGCTCAGCCTGTTTGTCCTCGGCTTCGGCGTGGTCATCGTCGGCATTGCCGTCGATTACGGAATCCATGTCTACGTCGCCGCCCGCTCGACCGCCGAGCCGCGGCAAGCCCGCCGGAAGGTCCTGCGGCCCGTCGTGCTCGGCGCGCTCACCACGCTGGGCGTCTTTATTGCCTTCTTCACCGCCAGCGTTCCGGGCTATACCCAGATGGCTGTCTTTTCGATTATCAGCATCCTTCTTTCACTGCTCGGCGCACTGTATGTGCTGCCGCTTCTGCTCAACCCCAAAGCCGCGCCTGTGCTGCGAAAGGCGAATCGACCCGTTCGCTCATCGAACACCTTTTTCCTGCTTTGGCTCCTTGTGCTGACTGTCCTGCTGATTCCGTTTCCCCGTCTGTCGTTTGAAAGCGATCTGCGTGCATTGGACGGGTCGGAGGCCGATGTGTGGCAGGCGGAGGAACGCTTTCGGTCGGTCTGGGGCGACGGTGCGGAAACGCTGGCTCTGGTGGTTCTCGACGCACCCGACCTGGAAACCGCGCTGAACAAAAACGACGAGCTGTTTGCGGCAATCCGGAAACAGGGCGATGCGGAAGAGTTCAGTTCGTTGTCCAGCGTCTGGAAATCCCGCGCACACCGCGCGCAGAATCTGGCCCGCTGGACCGCCTTCTGGACGCCGGAACGCATTCAGACGCTGCGCGCAAGCTTCGCCGCCCAAAACCCCGGCTTTAAAACCAATGCGTTTGAACCGTTTTTCCAGACACTGGAAAATCCGCCGCAAACATCGGATGCTCCGGACGGCAATCAGATGTTTGATACCCTGCAAACCCGGTTTACCCAGTCAATGAACGGCCGCGCACAGATCATCAGCTTTTTCCCGGATAGCGATGAGTGGATCCGCCGCGTTAAAAAGGCGCTCGGCCAATCGGACGCTCTGCTGATCTCACGGCGGGAAATCAATCAGTTGCTCTCCACTGAAACCGTTCGAACGGTTAAACGCCTCGCCTCGCTGGCGGTCGCCCTGGTCGTTCTGTTCACGGCGCTGCTGATGCGCCGGGCGGGCGAAGTGGTTCTTGCGCTGCTGCCCGCCGCCGTCAGCGTACCGGCCGTTCTCAAGACGCTGGAAACCGCCGGACTGCCGATCCATATTCCCACCCTGATCGCGGGCATCGTCGTCATCGGGCTGGCCATCGATTACGGCATTTTTATGGTGTTCGGCTGCAGGCGTCGAATGCTCACGGAGGTTTGCACGGCGGTGACGCTGTCAACCCTCACCAGCCTCATCGGCGCCGGGGTGCTGCTGCTCACCCGTCATCCGGCGCTCTTTTCCATCGGCGTCACCCTCGTCGCCGGACTCACCGCCGCCTAT
>CAZITJ010000023.1:0-16687 GCA_964542135.1 uncultured Verrucomicrobiota bacterium | reverse complement strand
AGCGGCTGCGCGGTGTTTCAGCCGCGTGTTCCGGTGGAGCTGACGCAAGCGCCGCAGGCCGCTCTGCCTGCGCCGCAAGCATTCCGCGCGGTTCAGAGCGTGGTGTTCAATTTTTACGGACGCAGCATGACCGGCATCGGCGTGCTGGCAATGGACCGCGCCAACCGCTCGTTTGAGTTGTCCTGCATGACGCCGCTGGGCTCCAAACTCTTCGATCTGCGTTACGCGAACGAAACCCCGCAGGTTCTTTTTGCGCTTCCGTTTTTAACAGAACACGAGGGATTCGGCGAAGCGGTCGCCGCAGACATCGCCCGCATCTATTTTGATTTGCATCCGCCGGTCGTCACCCGCGCCTGGCGCAGAGGCGATGTTCTCTGGATTGAAAGCAACAGCGGCGACACCAAACTCGCCTATGCATATACGGGTGATGAACCCGCTTTAAGCAAAAAAAGAGTGATTCGCAACCGTGCATTGGACGCTCAGATTGAGTATCGTGGTTTCTTTGAGCAGGACGGCTTTCGCTGTATCGGCGAAGCCAGCCTGAAAAGTAAACCGTACGGCTATGAACTGACCGTTCGGACAAAAGAACTGACGATTCAGCCTGAGAAAACGGCAGAATCCTTTACAGCAAAACCATGAAAGAACAGATTCGGGAATATATTCTGGCGGAGCCGGGGGCAGGGGACGAGTTCTCTGCCGAATTCTGCTTTCCGCCCGCGTTCAGGGGGTTTTCCGGGCATTTCCCGGGCAACCCGGTTCTGCCGGGCGTTTGTCTGGTGCAGGCGGTGCTCTGTGCGGCCGGGACGGCCTCCGCGGCAAAGCTGAAACTGACGGAAATCGTGCTCGCGAAATTTATCTCGGCCGTTTTGCCGGATGAAAAAATTGTTGCGGCGGGGCGCATGAACGACGGAGTGATTCGGGCAAAACTGTCGCGCGGGGAAGAGCGGATTGCAGAGGTTCGATTGAGGGTGGAGAATGCGTAAACGGCGGCAGGACTATTTTAAACCGGAAGCCGGGGCACCGGCGCCTTTGTACGGCACGGTCGAACACCGTGTTTTGTTCGGCGAGGTGGATGCCATGGCGATTACCTGGCACGGAACCTATGCCCGGCTCTTTGAAATGGCCTCCACCGAGCTGCGCCGGCAGGTCGGCCTGTCCTACGAGGATTTTTTTAAAGCCGGCCTGCGCGCGCCGATTGTTCAGCTTCATGTCGATTATCATCAGCCGCTGGTGCTGGATGAACGCGCCCGGATTCAGGCAAAACTGGTCTGGAACGATGCCGCCCGCCTGGACATGGAATACACCGTGTTCAGAGAAAACGGGTCCGTTGCTTCGACCGGCTATACCGTTCAGCTTTTCACCGATGAAACCGGAAGCCCGTGCTGGATCATGCCGGATCTGGCTGCCCGTATGCAGCAGCGCTGGACAGCGGGCGAATTTAAGGAAATGGAACACTCATGAGCGTGCGGCTGGTTGATGGCGATCTGGTGACAGCCTTCGGCGACGGGCTGGAGACCTGCTGGAACGGTCTGCTGACCGGTCAGTCGGCGGTCAGGCCGGTTGCGCGCTTTGCCACCGAGTCGTTCCGGTGCCACCGCGCGGCCTGTCTTGACGGCCTGCTTTATCGGCAGGGGGAGTCGATTGTCTGGCAGATGCTGTCGCGGCTGCTGGCCGAAAACGATCCGCGCATTCCGGAAGACGCGCCTGTTTTGCTCGCATCAGCGACCGGCGAAATCGATTTGCTGGAACAGGCGGTCGATGCCGGAAGCAAGGAGTGTCCGCAAAGTAAATTGACGGTGCTGCTGCAAAAAATATGCAAACGGCTCGGCGGACACCATGACGGCGCCGTGATCTCGTCGGCCTGTGCATCGGCAACCACGGCGCTGGCACAGGCTGCGGAAATGATTGAGCAGGACAGGTGCGACTGCGTGACGGTAATCGCCTGCGATGCGGTCACGGAATTCGTTTTTTCCGGGTTTGCTTCGCTGATGGCGCTCGACCCGCAGGGCGCGCGGCCGTTCGATGCCGACCGTCAGGGACTGAGTGTCGGCGAGGCCGCCGGGTTTGCCGTGCTGATGAGCGCCGAGCGCGCTGACCGCGAAGGCCGACCCTGTCTGGGCGAACTGGCCGGGTGGGGCATGAGCAACGACGCCAACCATATGACCGGACCCTCACGCGACGGCGCTTCCCTGGCGCGCTCCGTGTTCAGCGCATTCGAAAAGGCACAGATCAGCCCGGCGGTTGTGTCAATGATCTGCGCACACGGTACGGGCACCGTTTACAACGACTCCATGGAACTCAAAGCGTTCAAGGCTGTTTTCGACCGGCCCCGTACCGTCTTTTCAGTCAAAGGCGGCACCGGCCACACCATGGGGGCTGCCGGACTGGTCGAAGCCCTGCTGACGCTGCATGCGCTGAAAAAACAGACGGTTCCGCCCACCGTGGCCCTGCGGCAGGTCGATGAAGAGGCCCGCGAATGGGTTTTCGACGAAACGGAGTTTTATCATGGAGCGACATGGGCCTTGTCTACCAACTCCGGCTTCGGCGGCGTGAATGCCGCCCTGCTTCTGCGAAAGGCGGACGTATGAAGATGATCGGGGCAGGGTGGGTCGGCGCAACCGAATACGGAGCGGTTTGCAGACACCGCAAACAGTCCTGCGAAAGCGGACTGTTTCCGGCGCTGAAATCCGGCGGCATTCTGAACGGACGCGTAAAAAATGCCGGAAAATTCGACGCCGCAACCCGCCGGACGTTCGCCGCCGCCGCACTGGCTCTGCACGATGCGGCGTTCGAAGGAAACGGCGAAACCACCGCCCTGATCGGAGCCGGTTCGGCGGAATGCACACAGGCCAACCAGACCTTTTTCAGGGACTATACCGTTCATGGCCGTCAGTTGGCGCGGGCCAATCTGTTTATTTATACGCTGCCGACCAGTCCGCTGGCGGAAATCGCCATTCACTTCAACCTGGGCGGTCCGCTGTTTTACACACAGTCGCCGGCTGCACCGGCCGCTCATCTGCTCGCTGCGGCCGGGCGTCTGCTGGCCGCAAACGCCGCGGAGCAGGTTCTGCTCGTCTGGTCGGAATCAGACGCTGCGGCCGCTCTGATTCTGGCGAAGGAAGACGGCGGCCTGCCGCCGGCAGCCAGCGCCGCAACCCACCCGCTGGAACTGATCCGGTTTTTAAAGGAGACCCCATGAAACTGAAACTGATTTATCCGAAATGGCCGAAAATGCCGAACCAGCCCGAATTTCACCTGCCGCCGCACGGGCCGGTCTGTTTCGCCGCCGCCCTGCCGGAGTATGTGGAGGTGGACTTTACCGACGAAAATGTCGAACCGCTGGTGTTTGATACCGACTGCGATCTGGTTGCGATTTCCTGCATGCTGACCTGCCAGATTCCGCGCGGATGGGAAATTGCCGATCAATACCGGCAGGAAGGCAAACGCGTGCTGATGGGCGGCATCGCGGCCAGCCTGCATACCGAGGAAAGCATGCAGCACGCGGATGCGGTGATGATCGGCGAGGCCGAAGGCCATATGGAACAGGTGCTGGCCGACGCCCGCAGCGACGACCTCCAACCGCTGTACGATTTTCTGCGCGACTACCCGGACACCTCCATCATCCGGCCCGCCCGCCGGGATATTCTCAACCGGGAGCTGTACAATTACCGCGGCGTGCAGATGGTGGACCTGGTACATGCGTCGCGCGGCTGCCGTTTCAACTGCTTTCCATGCTGCACGCCGTATCTGGGCGGCTGCAAATTCCGGCCGCGGCCCATCGATCAGGTCATTGCGGAAATGGAGGCCATCGACAACAACCGCCTCTTCATTGTCGATAATTCCCTGGCGCAGGACGACCAGTGGGAGAAAGATCTGTTCAAGGCCATGATCCCGCTGAAGAAAAAATGGGTGTCGCATCCCATTAAAGATGATCCCGAGATTCTCGACCTCGCCGCCGAAGCCGGCTGCTGGTATGTCTATCAGGCCATCTTCGACACCTCGGATGTGATCCGCAACCGGGTCAAACGACTCAAAGAACGCGGCATCGGCGTCGAAGGAACCATCATTCTCGGCACGGACGATCACGACAAGGATGAAATCAGGCGGCTGGTCGATTTCCTGATGGAAATTGAACTCGATCTGGCCGAGTTCACCGTCATGACGCCGTTCCCCCACACGCCGATCCGGCAGAAAATGCTGGAGCAGGGCCGTGTGCTGCACAACGACTGGCTGAAATATACCGGGGATCAGACCGTGTTTCGCCCGGCGAAAATGTCCGTTGATCAACTCGACGAAATGCACCAGTACGCCTGGGATACGTTCTACGGCTCCGGCGGCAAGGAAATGGCCATGGGCAGGCTGTATCGCAACGTGATCGAACGCGAAATCGCTGATGGAACCTATCAGCGCCCGCCGCGGCGGAAACGCGGATGGCAGCACAGGCGGAAGGAGCCGGGCGAATGAACATTCTGCTGATTTCCGCAAATGTCGCTACGACACCGTATCCGATCTATCCGATCGGCGTGAGCATGGTGGCGGCGGCCCTGACAAAAGAGGGCCACGATGTGGAGCTGTTCGATTTCCTCAAAAACGACTGTTCGCTCGAGCGTGTACGGCAGGCCGTTCGCGACGCCGATCCCGGGCTGGTCGGTATTTCCATCCGCAACGTCGATAACGTCAACGCCGCAAATGAACAGCGCTACATCGAAAGCGTCCGGCAGATTGTCGAACACATTAAAAAAGAAACCCGGGTGCCGGTCATGCTGGGCGGTTCCGGCTTTTCCGTGATGCCGCAGGAAGTGCTGGCTGCGGTTGGAGCGGACTACGGCATCGTCGGCGAAGGGGAACATCTGCTGTGCGCGTTTGTTCAGGACCTCGAACAGGGGACGCTGCCCGGGGAACGGATTCTGCGTTCTCCCCAGCAGCTTCACCACGACACCATTCCCTCCGCGCACTACGATCCGGACATGCTGTCCTTCTACCTCGACAGCTCCCGCGTCATTTCCATTCAGACCAAACGCGGATGCAACAAGCACTGCATCTACTGTTCATATCCCTCGCTTGAGGGATGTGAGCTGCGTGTGCGCAATGTGTCCGCGGTCGTTGATGATATCGAACACCTGAAGGCTCAGGGCGCGGACTATCTCTTTTTCGTCGATTCCGTATTCAACGATTCCGAGGGGCAGTATCGTGAGGTGATTGCGGAAATGCGCCGTCGTCAAATCAATATTCCATGGACAGCCTTTTTCACGCCGGGCGGCGAGCTGGACGATGACATCGTTGCGCACATGAAGGCCACCGGGCTGCACGCGGCCGAGGTCGGCGCCGACGCGTCGACCGATACAACCCTGCGCGGACTCGGCAAGGATTTTCTGTGGAAAGACGTCATCGCCTGCAACGACCTGTTTAATCGGCACGGCGTCACCACCGCCCATTACTATATGTTCGGCGGCCCCGGCGAAACCCGGGCCACCGTCGAAGAGGGCATCGAAAACATCCGCAGCCTGCCGCACACCGCCAACTTTATGTTCATGGGCATCCGCATCCTGCCCGATACCGCCCTGTACCGGCTGGCGCTTCGCGAAGGTCTGGTGGATGAACAGGCCAACATCATCGAACCGGTCTATTATTTTTCTCCGGCCATCGACCGCGACTGGCTCGAACAGCGGCTCACCGACGGATTCGCCGACCGGATCAACTGCGTTTTTCCGCCCGACGCACTCGACGAAAAACTCAATCTGCTGCACAAAATGGGCATCTCGGGTGCCGGCTACGAAATGCTGGTGAAGCAGTCGAAAAAATAAACACGGGGAAAACCAATACACAACTTGCCTGGGCTGTGTTAGAAATAGAAAAAACAACGATCCAGCGTGTGTTACTGCATAAAAACTGAAAATTGGCTGTTTCCGATCATTAATTACAGAGGTATAAAATGAAAATCGAGTCCATCGAGTTGAAAAACTTTAAAGGTTTCAGGAGTGTCCGGATGTCGGACATCCCGGACTTTTGCGTTGTGGTTGGAGCAAATGGTTCGGGGAAAACAACTCTGTTTGACGTGTTTGGTTTCCTTAAAGACTGTTTGACATACAACGTGAGTAAGGCCTTTCAAAGCAGAGGTGGTTTTCCGGAAGTGGTGTCTCGCGGAAATTCAGAGGAACCCATCCTCTTGGAATTGAAATTCAGAATGCTGATTTCCGGCGTCGAGCGGCTGGTTACCTATCAACTTCAGATTGACCGGCAAAAAGGGAAACCCAGAGTGAAGCGTGAAATTCTTCGGTATAAACGCGGCGCATACGGTTCTCCTTTCCACTTTCTTGATTTTAGAAACGGGCAGGGATACGCCATCACGAACGAAGAGGATTTTGATAAGACCGATGAAGAGCTGTCTCGCGAAAACCAAACCTTGGACTCAAATGATGTGCTGGCTATCAAGGGTTTGGGACAGTTCCAGCGTTTTAAGGCCGCCAATGCTTTTCGACAAATGATAGAAAACTGGCACGTTTCCGATTTTCATATCAACTTAGCAAGAGGCAGTAAAGATGCCGCCGGGTTCGATGAACACCTGTCTGTTTCGGGAGACAATCTTCAATTGGTAGCCAAGAACCTTTATGACAACGAACCGGAGATATTTAAAAGTATTATTGAACAGATGAAAAAGCGGGTGCCGGGAGTCGGATCCGTCGAACCCGAGCCGACTGCCGACGGGCGAATGCTTCTGAAATTCCGGGATGGAGCGTTCAAGGATCCATTTATCGATAAGTACGTTTCCGATGGAACAATTAAAATGTTTGCCTATCTGGTGCTGCTTTACGACCCGACTCCACATCCTTTGCTGTGCGTCGAAGAACCTGAAAACCAGCTTTACCCGAAACTGTTGTGGGAGCTTGCGGAAGAGTTCCGCAGCTATGCTCTGCGCGGTGGACAGGTTTTCGTTTCCACACATTCACCCGACTTCTTAAATGCAGTTCGATTGGAAGAGGTTTTCTGGCTGGAAAAAACGAACGGGTATACACAGATCAAACGGGCCGCTAAAGATCAACAGGTTGCGGCTTATATGCAAGACGGAGATCAGATGGGGTATCTTTGGAAACAGGGTTTTTTCAGCGGAGCGGATCCTGAATGATGAATCTTGTCTGTTTACTTGAAGAGCCTTCTGCGGCAGAAATGCTTAAAGGTATTTTGCCCAGGCTTTTCGGCGATTCGATTAACATCATACCGATTGTTTTTGAGGGCAAACAGGATCTGGAACACATGCTGGAAAAAAAGATCCGAAACTGGCTCCTGCCGGATTCACTTTTTCTGGTCATGCGCGATCAGGATGCAGGCGACTGCATCCTCATCAAAACCGGCCTGTTGAAAAAAGTGCAACGCGCTGGAAAAAAAGATAAGACGCTTATTCGTATCGCCTGCCGTGAATTGGAAAGTTTCTATTTCGGTGATATGAATGCGGTTGAGTCCGCGCTGGGGGTTTCGGGACTTTCTTCACTTAAAAGAAAATCCAAGTACAGGTATCCGGACAGAATTGAAAACCCTGCTGAAGAACTCATAAAAATTACCAAAGGTGCCTATCAAAAAATATCCGGATCTCGACTCATTAGTCCACTGCTGGATTTGGAAAGAAATACCTCGCACAGCTTCAATGTACTAATCAGTGGAATTAAACAATTGGTTAAAACCGGTGGAATTAAATCTCTGGAAGAATAATGCCGGTGTCTGACTCCTCATACGACCTGTCTTGCCAGTGCATCTGGTGCGCGGTCCCGGTTTATAATAATCCGGATACCGTGGCCGATGTGGTGCGCCGCTGCTGTGAACAGGTTCCGCATGTCGTGGTGGTCGATGACGGCAGCGACCGCCCGGTTCAGGATCTGCTGGACGACCTGCCCGTCACCGTCCTGCGCCACGAAACAAACCGGGGGAAGGGTGCCGCCCTGCTGACCGCCCTGCGATACATCCACGTGCACGACGGCGACTGGATGATTTCTCTGGATGCGGACGGCCAGCACAACCCGGAGGACATTCAAACTTTTCTGCCGCACCTGCAGGCCGATCCGGCCGCCATCTATATCGGCGCGCGCGATTTTAACACTCCGAATGTTCCGGGCTCCAGCCGCTTCGGACGATCCTTTTCCAATTTCTGGGTGCAGCTTGAAACCGGAAAATCTCTGCCGGACACCCAGAGCGGGTTTCGCGCTTATCCGGTGGATCTGGTTTCGCGGCTTCCCTTGCACGGAGATCATTATGATTTTGAAATTGAGGTGCTGGTCCGGGCGGCCTGGGCGGGGCTGGCGCTTCGCTCCGTCGCTGTCAGTGTCCGCTACCCGCCGGAAAACGAGCGGGTGTCCAGCTTCGATAAACGCAAAGACAACCTTCGCCTGAGCCGGATGCACGCCCGGCTGGTCGGACGCCGGCTGGTTCCCTGGCCCGCAAAACGGCTGGTTAAACGCGATCTGTTTACCTGGTGGGACCTGCTCAAAAACCCGCGCCGATGCATCCGGATGCTGCTTCACGAAAATGCGACCCCGCCCGGCCTCGCCGTGGCCGCCGGCGTCGGCATTCTGCTGGGAACCCTGCCGCTGATCGCCCTCCATTCCGTGGCGATTCTTTATGTCACCGCCCGCCTGAATCTCAATAAAGTGATGGCGCTCAGCATTCAGAATCTCTGTGCGCCGCCCTTCGTTCCGATCCTGTGTATCGAAGTCGGCCATTTGATCTGCCGCGGCTCGTTTTTTATTCCGAACGACCCGAAATCCGTCTTTGCCGACCTGCACGAACATTTGTTCCACTGGCTGGTCGGTTCGCTGGTGATGGCGCCGCTGCTGGCCCTGCTCGCCGCGTGGGCGGTGTACCGCATCGCCGCCCGTGTACAGAAAGGCGCCGCGGCATGAAAAAACGCGGCAACAGACTGGGATTCCGGTTTTTCGAAACCGTACTGAAAACAAGCGGTCTGCGCTCCGCCTACAGCTTCCTGTATATCGTCTGCCTGCACTACCTGCTGTTCGACCCGTCCGCCCGCCGCGCCGCAGACGCCTACCTTCGCCGGCGTTTTCCAACCCTTGGAAGCCTCCGGCGGCTGGGCATGACGTACCGCCTGTTCATCAGCCAGGGGAAAAACCTGATCGATCGCTATGCGCACACGGTCAACGCCTCGCTGTTCACGATTCAGACCGCCGGGTTCGACACCCTCGAAAAACTCGATCCCGAAACCGGTTTCGTGCTGCTGACCGCGCACGTGGGAAACTGGCAGATCGCGCTGACCTCGCTGCGGAAAATGAACCGCACCGTTTATCTGCTGATGCGTCCCGAGGACAACCCGGCGGTTCAGCAAAGTCTGCGTATCCAGGAGGAAAACGACCGTATCCGCATCCTGTCCGTGGACGGTCCCATGGGCGGCATGGTCGAGGCCATGCAGGCGCTGGGGCGGGGCGATGTCGTTGCCATCATGGGCGACCGCCCCTACGGCGCGCGCTCCGTACCGGTCCGTTTTCTCGGGGACCGCGCCCGGTTTCCGTGCGCCGCCTTTCTGCTGGCCGCCGGCGCGCGCTGTCCCGTCGTAACCCTGCTTTCATCCAAAACCGGCACACATACCTATCAGGTTGATATCGCCGATTGTTTCACGCCGCAGTGGACGCCCGGCGAAGCAAAAGAAAAACAGATCGAACCCTGGGCGCAGCGCTTTGCAGGCGTGCTGCAAACCTTTCTCGACAAACACCCGCTGGAATGCTTTCTGTTCCACGATATCTGGGAGACCCCGTCATGAACATTCTGCTGATCCGACCGCATGTGCATCTCAAGGTGGCCCGCAGTTTCCAGCGCTTCCTGCATCTCGAACCGCTCGATCTCGAAATCGTCGCCGGCGGACTCCCGCCGGAGGCCGGCATTCAGATTCTCGACCTGACCCTGCACAAAAAACCCGAACCGGTTCTGCTTCGCACTGTGCGGGAAATGAAGCCGGATCTGATCGGACTGACCGGCTACTCCAATCAGTCGGAAACAGTCCGCCGCTACGCCGCACTCATCAAAGAAATCTGCCCGGACACCGTCGTGGCCGTCGGCGGCATCCATGCCACCATCGTGGCCGCCGACTATAAACGCCCCGGCATCATCGACTTTGTTGTGCGCGGAGACGGAACCGGTCCGTTTCGTGCCGTGGCCGATTCCCTGGCACAGGGAACCGCCCTTGAGCCGACCCCGTGGCTGCTGCCGGTCGATGCTCCCGAATTCGATGAACTGGCCGCCGAAATCGCGCCCGGCTGGTCCGGCGACAGCCTGCCGCCGCGCCCGCGCCGCGATCTGGTCGATTCCTCCCGCTACTTCTGCATTATCCCCGGAACGCCCGGCGGCGGCCGCGTCAAAACCCTCTTTCCCGAAACCGCCACCGTGCGCACCAGCCTCGGCTGCCCGTACCGCTGCAACTTCTGCGTCGTGCGCACCCTCACCGGCGGAAAATACATCCAGCGTCCGCCCGCCGATGTCGTCGATGAAATCGCCGCGCTCCCGCAGGAATTTATCTATTTTGTCGACGACGAAATGTTCATCAACGCCGACCGCTGCCGCGAAATGGCCGAAGAACTCCTTCGCCGGGGCGTCAAAAAGAAATACATAAGCTGGGCGCGCAGCGACACCATCTGCGCCAATAAAGATCTGTTCGCACTCTGGAAAAAAGCCGGACTGGAAACGCTCTACATCGGGATCGAATCGCTCGAAGAAGCCAACCTCGATTTCTACAACAAAAAAGTCGACCCCTCCGTCAACCTGCAAGCCGTCGGCATTCTGCGCGAGCTGGGCATCGGTCTGCACGCGGCGCTGATGGTCAACCCCGATTTTGAAACCGAAGATTTTCTGAACATCCGCAAAGCCATTGACCTGCTGACGCCGGCCGAAATCACCTTTACCGTGTTTTCACCCTCGCCCGGTACCGACCTCTACGAACAGCATCAGGGCGACTATCTGTTCGACAATCCCTGTCTCTACTACGACTGCATGCACACCATCCTGCCGACCCGCCTGCCCATGAAACGCTTTTACCGCTACTTTGCCTTGCTCTACCTCTTCGCATTCCGGAAAAACCCGTGGAAGGCCAACGGCCTCAAAGTTCCGTTGCGCGATCTGCTGCGCCTGTTCAGTGCCGGGATTCGCTGCGGATGGGCCCTTCACAATATTTATCGCGAATACGACAAAAAACTTTGGTAACAACAGCGAAATCGTCTATTTTTTACATCAATAAAAGGAGACCCGTTCCATGGATAAAGATGCTGTGCTGCAGGACATACGTGCAACGCTGAAAGTCAAACTGATCGAACAGCTTTCCCTTGAAGACATCACGCCCGAAGACATCACCGACGACATGCCGCTGTTCGGCGAGGGCCTCGGCCTTGATTCACTGGACGCTGTCGAAATCATTGTGCTTCTCCAGCGAAATTTCGGCGTAGACGTGAAGGATTCAAAGGAATCCCGCGCGATTTTTCAATCGGTCAATACGCTGGCGGATTATATCTACGAGCAGAAACACGCTGACTGATCATGGGCGCTCCGGCCACAGTGCTCATCACGGGCCTGGGAGCGGTTTCCGCCGCCGGCATCGGCTGCCGGGACACCCTGCGGGCCTTTGAACAGCCGCGCCGGATTCCGCGTCCCGTCCGGCGCTTCGACACCCCCGTTTCCCTCCCGGTTTTTGAAATCGAAACCCTTCCGGATCCGGACGGCCTCGAAACCATGCGCACGCACCGGCTGGCGCTCCGCGCCGTTCGCGAAGCGCTCGACGAAGCCGGAGCCTCTCCCCTGCGCGGCAAACGCGTCGGCATCGCACTCGGCACCACCGTCGCCAGCCAGCTCAACGATCTCGACTTCTATAAAACCTGGCGCGAACACCGGTCCGCGCCGCTGGACGCGGTGGATCGCTTTCTGGCCGGCAATCTTGCCGAATGGGTGGCGCGCGAACTCGACGTCCAAGGCCCGGCCGTCACCGTCGTGAACGCCTGTTCCTCGGGAGCGGACGCCATCGGCGCGGCGCTCGGCTGGCTGCGCGCCGGCCTCTGCGACATCGCCGTCGCCGGCGGCGCCGACGAACTCAACCGCGTGCCGCTGGCCGGCTTCAATGCGCTCGGCGTGGCTTCGGCCGAACCCTGCCGGCCGTTCGATAAAAACCGCTCCGGACTCAACCTCGGCGAAGGCGCCGGGGTGCTGGTGCTCGAAACCGCCGAGTCCGCCCGCGCGCGCGGCATCCGCAGTCCGCTCTTTCTGGCCGGAACCGGCTCGGCCGTCGATGCCTACCACCTGACCGCACCGCATCCCCAGGGCAGGGGACTGCGCCGCGCCGTTTTCCAGGCATTGGAAACGGCAGGCATCGGCGCCGGTGAGATCGCCTTCATCAACGCCCACGGCACCTCGACACGGGAAAACGACAAAGTGGAAGGGGGCGTGCTCCGCGAACTGTTTCCAAACACGCCGATTCTCTCCACCAAAGGCTTCACCGGCCACACGCTCGGCGCCGCCGGCGGACTCGAAGCCGTTTTTTCTGTGCTCGGCCTGCGCGAGGGCTGGGTGCCCGCCAGCGCAGGGTTCCAGACCCCGGATGAAGAAATCGGTGTGGTTCCAACCCTTGGAAAAACGGACGTCGCGGGATCGTACGCACTGTCCACATCTCTCGCCTTCGGCGGCAGCAATGCCGCCGTGCTGATCGGTTTGCAATCATGAAGATTCAGGGAACAGGCATCGTTTCAACACTCGGCCGCGGAATCGAAACGCTTGAATCGGCGCTGAAACACGGACCGGTCGAGCCGACATGTGCAGAGGTTCCGTTTCAGGAATCACCCTTTCCCGTCTATGCCGTTGCCCACGAAACGCTCAACGATCCGGCGCTTCTGCGCCGCGCACGCCGCGCCGACCGCTTTTCCAAAATGGCGACGCTGGCGGCCGCCGATGCCGTGCGTGAATCCGGAACCGAACTGAATCCGGAACGAACCGGCCTGCTGCTGGGCACCGCCTTCGGGCCGCATCCCACCGTGTTCCGTTTTCTGGATGAAATCCTCGACTATGGCGATGCCGCGGTTTCCCCCACGGTGTTCTCTCACTCCGTTCATAACGCCGCGGCATCCTATCTTTCCGTGGCGCTGGGCCTGGCCGGACCGGCCATGACAATCACATCCTTTGTCGATCCGTTTTACCAAAGCCTGCTGATCGCACAAACCTGGCTGGAACAGGACGTCTGCGATGCGGTACTCGTCGGCTGCACGGAAGAAATCGGCACGGTGATGGAATACATCGTTTCGCAAAAACTGCCGCTTGCCGAAGCCGGCGCCATGCGTCCGTTTTTCGACCCGGCCGGACCCGCCGTGATTCCGGGGGAGGGCGCCGTCTTTTTTCTGCTGAGCCGGGAATCCGGCACCGTGTCCCTGAAACCGGACGGGACCGGCCCCGCGGCGGATCTGAACCTCGTTGATTTTGAATACCGTGGATCGCTTCCGACCAATGCCCCCTGCGGATGCTGGTCGCACCTGACGGGCTGCTCGCCGCTCTCCGGAGCCGTATCCTGCGCCGTTGCAGCCTTGATGTTGACTGATCAGCTCATGTATGATGAGGTCTGTGCTGTTGAAATCAAACCGCCGCCGACGCTGCGGTCCATCGACCGGATCGGGACCGCCGGCCGACGGCTTCGCATCGAAAGGAGGAACCCATGATTCGGACATTGATTGCAACCGCCGCCCGTGGCCATCATCGGCTGCTTCCGCTGCTGGGGGCTTTGCTCGTCGGCTGCTCCACCGCAACCGTCATTGAATCAGAAACCGGTCAAACCTATTACACCCGTGCCAATATCTGGTATGAACATCCGGAGCGGATTTATTCGACCAACTATCATGTCGGTCGCGTTCTCCCGATCGGAAGCCGCGTTGAGATGATTCAGGTCACGACGGAATCCATCACATTCAGCGATGAGACCGGAACCCGATACGTAATCCATTTCATCCCGGAATACAGCGGAAATTTTGACAGCTATTTCGATGCCTGCTTCTCGGAAACCAGCGTGCTGGAAAGCAAGGCCTGGAAATCGCTGTCAGAAACCGAAAAAAAGGCCGTTGAAAAGGGACGGATTGCCGTCGGAATGAGCAAGCCGGCTGTGCTGATGGCCTACGGAATGCCGCCGGTGCATGAAACCCCGTCCACCGAACGCAATACCTGGACGTACTGGATCAATCGTTTCAAAACCATACAGGTTGAGTTTGATTCAGAAGGAACCGTCAGCCGCATTGTAAAATAAAATGAAAACCGAAACCGTTCAGACAGACCTGATCCGCCGGGTCGCCGATATCCTGTCGGTGCAGCCCGAAACCGTGGATCCGCAGACACCGCTTCATTCGCTGGGGCTCGATTCCATGCGCATGGTCGAACTCATTGTGTACATCGAAAAAACCTTCGGGATCGATCTGATGGGCTCCGCACTGAAAAAGGAAGACGTGGCCACCGTGGCGGCGCTGGCCGCAACCGTGAACCGTTTGCAGAACCCGTGAGCCGCTACCGCTATCTGAACGGCATCGACTGGGTGGTGACCGGCCTGGATCACTCCCTGCGCCAGACATCCGGATGCGGCAACTGGTCACAGCTTGTTCTCGAACTGGAGGGCACGCCGGATTTCGACAGCTTTTCCGCAGCGGTGCAGCGTTACGTTTCGTCGTTTCCGGTTCTGCAGGGACGCGCCGCTCGCGGCTGGCAGCTCGTTCCGGTCTGGAAAATGCCCGCCCGCGCAGCGGCGCTTCCCGTTCCGGTTGAGATCCGGCCGCTGTCGCCGAACGCCGGTTTCCGGGACATCATTCAGGAACTCGGTCGCGGGGTGGCCGCTCCGCCCGGCACCCCCGGCCGCTACATCGGATTCACCGCACTGACCTCGCCGCAAAAAACCTGGCTGGCCTTCCGTTTTGACCACCGCCTGCTGGATGCGCGCGGCGCCGAGCTGTTTCTAAACAACCTGCTTCAGTATGTCCAAAGCGGATCATGCGAACCGCCGCCGCCCATCGAACTCCCCGGACAAAAAGCCTGCCTGCGACCCTGGATTGCCAAATTTAAATCCGGCCGGCATGTGGTGCGTCTGCTGCACGCCCAGCGGCACGAAGCCGCGCCGTTTACCCTGCCGCCCCGCCATAACACGGCATCGGGAACGCGTTTCACCGTCCTTCCGCTCACCGCGGAGCAGTCCGCCGCACTGCGCGCCCGCGCCGATGAGGAAGCCGGGTATCTGCTGCTGACGCCCTGGCTGGCGGCACAGGCAGGCGCGTATCTGGAAAAACGGGCGCATGACCGCGGTTGCCCGCTCGGCGGCCTCATGATTCCCTGTTCCGCCGATCTGCGCACCGGCAATCCACCTGCCGTGTTTTTCAATCATGTCGGCTTTATCTGCTTTTCGCGGCCCGCCGGCGAGGCGCCGGCCGGCGGCTGGGCGCGGCACTTTTCCCGGCAGTTTATGGAACAGGTGAAAACCGACATGCCCCGTCATTTTGAAAACGCCTGGAAACTGGCGCGCATCCTTCCCGCGCCGCTCTACGGCCGGCTGCTGCGCGGCCCGCTGAAAACATTCGGCGGCACCTTCAGTATGGCCAGTGTCGGCGACGGACTTTCCGCAATCGAATCCATCGACTCATGTGCGGTGCGCAACGCCTTTCATATGCCGGCCGTTCCGCCCGCACCCGGCATCGGCTTTTTTGTCAACACCTTCCAAAACCGCCTCAACCTGTGCTTTTCCTCGTGCGAATCCATGCTCAGCGCCGACGAACACAACCAGTGGGTCCAATCCCTGCAAACCAACTGGACCGTTTAAAACGCCGGATGTCCTTACAATTGCGAAAGCCCGCAACACGTTTGTAAGCGAACCTTGAAGAATACAGACCCGGTTTCCAAACCCTGGAAGCCGGGTTTTCTGCTTTTCGCATATAAATTTATTTTTGTAGGGAAAATCACTACTTAGAAAAAATAAAATATGCTTGTCAGCCAAAAACTAAATGATTTATGTTATATACAGATTACGAATTTATAGCAAATAAAGGGGTGTTTTGCGTCATTTGATTTTACCTTTGCTGATCGGGGCTGTTTATACAGCTCAAGGGATTTTTCCCGGCATATTCACTTGTTGTGCGCTGTGGTCGAACGATCCGAAGTGGTGGCAGTTTTTCACAAATGGCTTTTTGAGCGGCAATCCGGTGCACCTGATCATCAGCGTATGCGGTTTATGGTTCGTCTGCTCGCAGTTTGCCGCGAAGGTCAGGCTGTCTTTTCTGCTGATCTATTTCACTTTTTTTTCTGCTGCGTCGTCGTATTTGTATTACCGGTTTTTTATGACACCGCACATGACATTGGTCGGGGCGTCCAGCGGGGTCTATTCGCTGTTGGGGTTCCTGAGCTGGTTTCTGCGTCGTAACCGTGTGGGTCTTTTCGGCACACGTGCTCTTTCCATGACACTGCTTCCGTTTATGGGGGTTATGTTGATACTGGAATTTTTTGTTGCGCAGTACTGGATTCCAAACCTGGCGTGGCGACTGCATCTGATTTCGTTTGGCCTCAGCATTTCTGTCGCGCTGCTGGCCCATGCGGCTTATGTGCTTGTCCAGTGGCTGACAGAAAAGAAATATCTGTTTCACCCGCTGAACAGTGCAGTGATACGGGGCTTACGGACTTTGCATGATTTAAAAGGGGTGGCAAT
>CAZITJ010000022.1:0-26789 GCA_964542135.1 uncultured Verrucomicrobiota bacterium | reverse complement strand
ATAAGCCGCTCAGTTCGCGAATCCGACCAGTAGGCCGACTATAAGGCGCTTACAGTAGAGTTACGAATAAAAACTACGAATTAAGCGGACTGACCCCTCGATCCCCTCGACTTTAAGCGGACTGACCCCTCGACTTGACCCCTCGACCTCGTTCTCCTTTCATTCGTCTTTGACAAAACCAAAGCTTGCCCATATGAAAAACAAAAAATGTTTTATGGGGGATTTTCCAATGCCTGGAAACAAAAAAACCGCGCCCATCGGACGCGGCTACAAAAATCATTCTGTCTATAACCCGGAAGTTGATTTCGTGCCGTCATCAAAAATCAGATGATCGAGTCCAGCGCGGAGAATGGTTAGCGAATTGTTGCGCCAGTTGTAGCAAGCAATGGCTCCGTCTGATCGCCGCCATAGATCGCTCATCAAATGCTGGTCGGCATACTCACGCGGGCATTCCATCGGCGCCCAGGTATGGCCATCTGCGTTGAGCTGCACAATGCGTTCGCGCTCGGTTTTCAGGATCGACTCGTTGCTGTACTTTCCCGGTTTCCGGTAAATCATGCCGACCACTTTTCCGCCGCTCATGAAACAGGTCAGCTCAAACCCGTCGATGCGATAGACGAGCTGCTTTCCGTCCTCGCTTGATCCGGCCTGCGGCTTCCCATAGTTGCGGACGACGTCCATGTTGCCGTAGCCCATACGGGCCTGCACGCTCAGTGCAACGGCCATGCAGGCGATCAGCAGCAGTGGTTTTTTCATAGTCCCATCCTCTCTCAGAAGGTCAGAAGGGGGCAGTCCGCTTAATTCGTAATTTTATTTATTGCCCCGTTCAATTTGCAGGTGATGCTAGTGGATTTTTCAATGTCTGGAAAGTTTTGCGTCACTTTTTCCAAGCATTGGAAAAATTCGCCGGGTGCCCAAGCTATAACGCTTGCGAAGACCCGGCCTACAACGGAAGGGTTTTCTGTAGGCCCGGTGACCTCACCGGGCGCTCTCTGTTGCCAGACCTTGGAAACATCCGTGTAAATCCGTGTGATCCGTGGTCATAATCTTCCAATGTTTGGAAAAAGAAAAGCCCCGCTCGGTTGAACGGGGCTTTTTGTTTGTGAGCTGCGGGAAGATTAAAATTCGTCCTGCCAGAACCAGATCAGTTTTTTGTCTTTGATGACTTGCCTGTTTGAGCCGGTAAGTGGGTCGGGCGCTGTGATGGTGCGGCTGACGCATCCGGCGCAGCAGAGAAGCAGCAAACAGATGAATGCGATTTTCTTTGTCATAAAAGACTCCTTGTTGATCAGAATGACACGGCGCAGCAGTTGAGCGCGTCGATTTTTTCGGCGACGGACCGGAGTTCGTCCTCGGCGACGGGCCGGCTGACTTTCAGAATGGCGATGGAGCGCTCGCCGCTTTCGTCGTGCGGGTTGCGTACGTCGTCGATGTTGATGCCCGCCTCGGCCATGGCGCCGGCGATCTGGCTGAGGACGCCGGGGCGGTCGCAGTAGGTGAACAGTGCAAGGTGGCCTTTGGGCTCGAAGTACAGCTTATCAAATCCGCCGATACGCGAAATCATCAGGGTGTTTTCGGCAACGGTGCCGCGCACGCTGATGCGCTTGAGACTTTCCTGGTCAACGCGGGCGACGAGATCGACGGTGATGGTGTTGCCGTAGCCTTTGCTTTCATCGGGTTCACGCGTGGCATAGGCGATGCCCATCTCTTCGAGATAGGCGACCGCGGCTTTCTCGTCCATGGAGCGGTCGAACTCTTCGGAGAGGGCGCAGACGACGGGGACGACAAGCCAGTCGGCGAATTTCGTAAGGTCCCCGTAAAAGCTGGTTTCGATTTTGCTGAGCTGGGTGTCGGCGCCGGTCATCGCGCGGGTCAGTCTGGCGATGGTGTACGCCAGTTCCGCGTAGGCCTCGTCGAGTCCTTCGGGAATGTCGCGGTTGACGATGTAGGAGGTGACCCCCTTGGCGTCGAAGTCGATGAGCTGTTCGGCGGCGCGCCGGGCGGCGTTGTAGTTGGCTTCCTGTGTGGAGGCCCCGAGGTGCGGAAGCATGATGTCGGCGATGTCGGCGACGGTTTTATCGCCTTCGGCATCCCTGGGATACACATCGTTGAGAAAACGCAGGTTTTTTTCGGCCTTGGCGGCACGCAGGTCGTCCTCGTTGATGACGCCGGCGCGGGCGCAGTTGACGAGCGTGGCGCCGTCTTTCATCCGTCCGAGCAGGTCTTGATTGATCAGTCCTTTGGTGTGATCGTTTTCGGGGATGTGCAGAGAGACGTAATCGCTCTGTGCGAAGAGCTCGCCGAGCGGAAGCAGCGTGATGTCGAGGCGTTCGGCGGCTTCTTCGGACAGGAAGGGGTCGCAGGCCAGCAGCGTGCATTCGAAGCCGCCGAGGCGTTTGGCGACGAGGCGGCCGATGGCGCCGAGGCCGACGATGCCGACGGTTTTTCCGGTGAGTTCCCTGCCCATGAATTTTTTCTTTTCCCATTTGCCCGCGCGGGTGGAAACGTCGGCGGGAACAATATGGCGCGCATCGGCCAGCATGAGAGCGATGACCTCTTCGGCAACGGCGTTGGCGTTGGCGCCGGGCGTGTTCATGACATCAATTTTTTTCGAGCGGGCGTATTGGATGTCAATGGTGTTGTAGCCCGCCCCGGCACGGATGATGACTTTGAGATTGGGAAGGGCGTCGATGATTTCGGGCGTGACCTTTTCGCTGCGGACAAACAGGGCATAGGTGTCGGCGTTCTGTGCGGCGAGGTCGGCGAGAGCGGTGCTTTCATCCTGAACCACGGAATACGTTCCGTTGGCTTCGAGCAGTTCTCGGGCAATCGGGTTCAGTTTTGTCGGAATCAGCACTTTTTTCATACAGGTCTCCTCGCGTTTGAACAGAGAGTCAAGGTACTGACACGACGGGGCTGAATCAAGTGCAGAGCTCTTTTTTCGCGAAGGCGGGGGCCGTTGGCTGACTCTTGGCTTGACCTGGAGCCGCGGCATTTTTTACGGTATGCAAATGAAAACCGCTAAACTGCTTCTCCTTCCTGTTCTGCTTCTGCTGATTGCCGGCTGCACCGGCTACCGCACCGGCAGCACGCTTCCCGAATCCATTCAGACGGTCAGCCTGACGGTGCTGAATCATACCGATGAACCCTCGATTGAGGTGGAGGTGATGAAAGCGCTCCGTTCGGAACTTCAAATGGACGGCCGTCTGAAAATCCGGCCGGAGGAAGAGGCCGACAGCGTTTTGCGCGTGACGCTCACCTCGTATTATCTGACGCCGCTGGCGTATGACGAGGAGCGCGGCACGCTGGCCCGCGAATACCGCATGTCCCTGAACGGTCGCGCGGTGCTTTTCGATGCGGACAGCGAAGAGGTGATTATGGAAACGCCCCGGCTGCGCGGCTGGGCCGATTTTCCGTATGTGGCCGATCTGACAACGGCCAAGCTGGGCGCCCTGCCGGAAGCCGCCGGCGATCTGGCCCGCAAAGTGGTCAGTATGACCGTGATGAGCTGGTAAAGGGGAATGCAATAATGGAGGATCGGTTTCATGGATTGCTGAACGATCCGGCCGGGAGGTTCAGCCCCATGGATTCAACATTCCTCCAATCCAGTGTTCCATAAAAAACCGCCCCGGTGAGGAGGCGGTTTTCTGATTTCCAAACCTTGGAACTTTTATTCGGTCAGCTTGCGAACAGCCGCATGCGCCCGTTTTTTGCGGCGAATGGCTGTGTTTTTCTTGATCACACCGCGCTTGGCGGCTTTGTCGAGCGCTGAACTGTAGTCGCGCACTGCGGCGGTGGATTCCTCCACATTGCCGGCGGCCAGCGCGTCGCCGGTTTTCCGCCGGGCGGTGCGCACGGCCGATTTCACAGCCATATTGCCGATCCGCTGCTTTTCAGACGAGCGCATCCGTTTTTTTGCACTTTTAATGTTCGGCATAATTCTTTCCTCGTTACGAAGGGTGGGTTAGCGGGATGAACGTCTTTCGCGCGCGGCACGTGCCCGGGCGCGGGCCTGTTTCTTGCGCTTTTTGTCGCCGGGCTTTTCAAAATGCTTGCGACCGCGCATCTCTTTGAGAATGCCCTCGCGGTCGAGGAGCTTCTTCAGGCGGCGGAGTCCTTTTTCAACGGGCTCGCCGCGGCGGAGTTTCACTTCACAGGTGGTACTGGCCATAAAATATTCACCCCCTCGAATCGTTCAGGGCTGTTTGTTCAAAAGAGCGGAGAATGTAGGGAACCCGCTGCGGTTTGTCAACTGTCAGCGCGGGACAATGTTCATTCGCATCCGTTTCCCGGCCGCAGCGTGCCTCGTTACGTCAGCAGATGCTCTTCGTCCGGGCGGTGCCTGGCGTTCATTTTTTCCGGGGACCACGGAATATGGCTGAGGATGAAGGATGCAAAGCGCGTGGCGAACAGGATGCCGCCGCCGAAGAAGAGCAGGGCCTTGACCGGATAGCCTTCATACGCTTCGGTGAAATCGCTCAGCAGGGCGCTCCCGAGAACCAGCAGCAGAACCGCCGGCGTGATAAAGCGCACGCACAGATCCCACAACGGCCAGAGGCGAAGCCCGCCCGATGTGTTGATATGACGGCGCATCACCCCCGATTGAAGCAGCCATCCGACCAGCAGGCATTCGAGAATGCCGCCGAGAATCAGTGCGTAGTTGTTGATGAAGTGATCCACAATATCGAGAATAAGCAGTCCGCCCTGCGTCGTGAAGACGAGGCTGCCGACCAGCCCGATGGTGCAAATGATGCTGACGGCCTTTTTGCGCGAGATGTTGAATTTGTCCCGCACGGAGCAGGTGAACGCCTCGGTCAGCGAAATCGCCGACGAAATGCCCGCCACAATCAGAACGAGGAAAAAGAGCGCGCCGAAAAGCTGATTCAGCATCGGAAGCTGGTTAATGGCTTCGGGGTAGACGATAAAGGCGAGCCCGGGGCCGCCGGTGATGGCTTCCTCAAACGGAACGCCTTTGGCTTTGGCCATAAAGCCGATGGTGCCGAAAACGGCCAGCCCCGCAATGAAGGAGTAGAGGCAGTTCAGCACGCAGGTCAGCAGCGCATTGCCGGTGATGTCGGTTTTCTTCGGCAGGTAACTGGCGTAGGTGATCATGATGCCGAAGCCGAGCGACAGGGTGAAAAAGATCTGTCCGAAGGCAGCCACCCAGACCCTTCGGCCGGATTCGGTAAAGATGTTGATTTTGGAGAGGTCGGCTTTGAGATACAGGTTTTTTACGGCGTCCATGGCTCCGTCGAGCTGCAGCGACCAGCCGACGAGGATCAGCGTGAGCACCACGAGCAGCGGCATGAAAATCATACTGGCTTTTTCAATGCCGTGGCTGATGTCGCGATAGCAGATAAACCAGTTGATGATCCAGGTCAGCACGGTGCCGATCAGAACCGGCGTGCGGATGGAGCCGAGTGTGAAGGGGCTGTCACTGACCTGCAGAAATTCATGCAGAAAAAACGAACCGGTATCTGTCCCCCAGCCGAGGTCGAAGGACAGTACGAAATAGTTCATACACCAGCCAATGACGGATGCGTAAAACAGGTTGATACCGAAGAACGCCACAATGGGCATCCACCAGCCGAGCGGTTCCCACAGCGGATGAATGCGCGCAAAGGCCAGCGGCGGCGAGGCTTTTTCGCGGTGGCCGAGCGAATACTCAAGGATCATCAGCGGGATCCCGGCGCAGAGCAGGGCGACCAGATAGGGAATCAGGAAGGCTCCGCCACCGTTTTCATAGGCCATGTAACTGAAGCGCCAGATGTTGCCCAGTCCCACTGCCGAGCCGATGGCCGCCAGCAGAAACCCGATTTTGCTTCCCCAGAGACTGCGTTTTTCCATTCGCTTTGCTCCTGTCGAAAGATGGAACGGTGGAGTATCGGATTCGTGGATGAATGGGCGGAGAGGGGATTCCCCCTAATCCAAAAATCCCTTATTCCATATAATCCACTCTTAATTCCGGTGGCGATAGGTGATACGGCCTTTGGTCAGGTCGTAGGGCGACATTTCGACCGTGACGCGGTCTCCGACCGCAATTCGGATGAAATGTTTGCGCATTTTCCCGGAGATGTGCGCGAGAATCACATGTCCGTTTTCCAGCTTCACATTGTACATGGTGGCCGGCAGCACCTTTTCCACCACACCTTCGAGTTCAATTGCATCATTTTTTGCCATACACGGTCTCCCTGTTGATCAGAATAGCCGCTGATGCTACACGCGCCCGGATTCATTGCAAGACGCCATTTTCAAAAGAGTTGCGTCGAAACCTTGAGTGCGGGCGGCGTAAAGGGCATATTCCCCGGTTCCTGAATGCAGCAGATAACCACAGGGAAAAACACCATGAACGCATTGAAAAAATCAACGGGTTTCAACGGTCCGCAGGGCCCGGTCGTACTGGTCATCATGGACGGCATCGGCCTCGGCAAATATGAAGAAGGCGATTTTGTCCGCGCCGCCGACACACCCCATCTCGACTGGTTTATGGCCAACGGGATCGCCACGCAGCTCAAGGCACACGGCACAGCCGTCGGCCTGCCGAGCGACGGCGACATGGGCAACAGCGAGGTCGGTCACAATGCCATCGGCTGCGGCCGCGTCTTCCATCAGGGGGCCGCCCTGGTCAACCAGGCCATCGAAAGCGAAGCCCTGTTCGAGGGCGACACGTGGAAAGAACTCGTCGCCAATGCCAAAGAAAACGACGGTGCGCTGCATTTCATCGGCCTGTTTTCCGATGGCAACGTCCACAGCCATCTCAATCACCTGCGGGCCATGCTCGAGCGCGCCAAGGCCGAGGGCGTCAAAACCGCCCGCATCCACCCGCTCATGGACGGCCGCGACGTGCCGCCCACCTCCGCGCTCGACTATGTTGAACCCTTCGAGGAATTTCTGTCCGGTCTCAACGCCGACGGAACCGTGGACTATGCCATCGCTTCCGGCGGCGGCCGCATGAACATCACCATGGACCGCTACAACGCCAACTGGGACATGGTCAAACGCGGCTGGGACACCCACGTCAAAGGCGAAGGCCGTCTGTTCGCCTCCATGAAAGAGGCCGTCGAAACGTTCCGCGCCGAAAAGCCCGGCATCCTCGACCAGGATCTGCCGCCGTTCGTCATTGAGCGCGACGGCCGGGCCGTCGGCCCCATTACCGCCGGCGACAGCGTCATCTTCTTTAATTTCCGCGGCGACCGCGCCCTCGAAATCACCAAGGCCTTCGAGGCCGACGAACTGACCGAATTTGATCGCGGCCCCAAACCGGACGTCAAATACGCCGGCATGATGCAGTACGACGGCGACCTCGGCATCCCTGAAAACTATCTTGTTTCACCGCCCGCCATTGACAACACCCTCGGCGAATATCTTGCCGCCACCGGCATTCACCAGCTCGCCGTCAGCGAAACGCAGAAGTACGGGCACGTCACCTACTTCTTCAACGGCAACCGCGCGGACAAATTCAGCGAAGCGCTCGAAGACTACGTCGAGATCCCCTCCGATGTCTGCCCTTTCGAAGAGGCCCCGCGCATGCAGGCCGATCAAATCACCGACAAGGTGGTCGAGGCCATTGAGGGCGGAAACCATGAATTCATCCGCCTCAACTATCCCAACGGCGACATGGTCGGCCACACCGGTGTCTTCCCGGCTGTCAAAGCCGCCGTTGAGGCCGTCGATGACGGCCTCGGCCGGCTCAAAGACGCGATTGAAAAGGCCGGCGGCATTCTGGTGATCAGCGCCGATCACGGCAATGCCGACGATATGTACGAGCACGACAAAAAAACCGGCGCGGTAAAAACCGATGAAAACGGAAAGCCCAAATCCAAAACCTCGCATTCGCTCAACCCGGTGCCCGCTATTGTGTACGACCCGGCCGGTACGTCGAACGCCCGTCTGTCCGGCGAAAAAGATCTGGGCATCAGCAGTCTGGCGGCCACCTGCATCCGGCTGCTCGGTTATGAACCGCCCGCCGGCTACACGCCCTCCATCGTGGACGTCGGGTAAACGCGGAAAGCCTGTCTGACGGTACGGTCATGAAAAAGGAAGCCCTTCAAACGCCCGCCTATGTGGTGGACGAAGCGCGCATTCGGCAAAACTGCGAGACGCTGGCGGGAATCCGGGAGCGCACCGGCTGTAAAATTCTGCTGGCGCTCAAAGGGTTTGCGCTGTGGCCCATGTTTCCAATGATTGGAAAATACCTCGACGGCGTCTGCGCCAGTTCGCCGTGGGAGGCGCGGCTCGGCCGCGAAGCGTTCGGTAAAGAGGTTCACGCCTTCGCCGCCGCCTGGTCGGATGCGGACGTAAACGAGCTGCTGACGCTTTGCGACGAGATTGATTTCAATTCCTTCGCTCAACGGGAACGGTTCCGGCCGCTTTTCCAAGGTCTGGAAAAACCGGTGCGGGCAGGGCTGCGCATCAACCCCGAATGCTCGACACAGGACCATCCCCTGTACGATCCCTGCGCGCCGCGTTCCCGTCTCGGCATCCGCCGGGCGGATTTTGAGGGCCGGAATCTCGACGGCATTTCCGGGCTGCATTTTCATACGCTGTGCGAACAGAATGCCGATGCACTCGAAGTCACCCTGCAGGCGGTCGAAGAAAAATTCGGCGACCTCCTGCCGCAAATGGACTGGATTAATTTCGGCGGCGGGCATCACATCACCCGCGCAGACTACGACATCGACCGGCTGTGCCGTTTGATTCATACGTTTCAGCAGCGCTTCGGCGTTCAGGTTGTTCTCGAACCCGGCGAAGCCGTCGCGCTCGACGCCGGCGTGCTGATTGCCTCGGTGCTGGACACGGTCGAAAACGACGGGCCCATCGCCATCCTTGACTGTTCCTGCACCTGCCACATGCCCGACGTGCTCGAAATGCCGTACCGACCCGTCGTGCGCGGTGCCGGGCGGCCCGGCGAAAAGGCATATACGGTCCGGCTGGCCGGACTGAGCTGCCTGGCCGGAGACGTCATCGGCGATTATTCCTTCGATGCACCGCTGCGGCCCGGCGACCGCCTCGTGTTTGAGGATATGGCACATTACACCATGGTCAAAACCACGTTTTTCAACGGGGTTCGCCATCCGGCCATCGCCGTTCAGCGCGGTGAGGACATCGAAATTGTCCGGGAATTTAATTATCAGGACTACAAAAACAGACTGGGGTGATGGTTTGCTCGGAGCGTTCGCCCCGCCGGCGGGGCGACGCTTCCGGCGGAACCGGAAAACGTTGAATATGAAACAGTTTTTAGAATCCGAAATTCCCGACCGTCCGCCCGAACAGTGTGCGTTTCATGTTCTGTGCGCGCCGATGGAGGAGACGGTGTCCTACGGCGGGGGCACCGCCCGCGGACCGGACGCCATCCTGAACGCCTCCGTGCAGCTCGAAGCCTTCGACGGCCGGAGCTGCCCCTGCGAGCTCGGCATCCATACCGTCCCCGGCACGTTCCAGACATTGGACGCCATCGAGCGCGGGGTTTCCAGGGTTTGGAAAAACGGAAAACTCCCGATTCTGCTCGGCGGCGAACACACCGTCACACTCGGCGCGCTGCGCGCGCTGAAGGCGGCGGGCGCCTCCTTCGGCGTGGTGCAGTTCGATGCCCACGCCGACCTGCGCGACGAATACGAAGGCAGCGCCCTCAGCCACGCCTGTGTGATGCGCCGCGCACTCGACGATCTCGACCTTCCGCTCGCTCAGATCGGCGTACGGGCCCTCTCGCTCGATGAACATCATCTGCGCACAGAACGCGAGATCATACATCATGATGCCGATGAACTGGCCCGTACCGGGATTCCCTCTCCGCTGCTGCCGCCCGGTTTTCCCGAAGCGGTGTATATCACCTTTGATGTCGATGCACTCGATCCGTCCGTCCTGCCCGCCACCGGTACGCCGGAGCCGGGCGGGCTGAGCTGGCGCGATGCGGTCCGGTGCCTGCAGGCCGTTGTCGATGAGCGCCGGGTGCTCGGTGCCGATTTTGTCGAACTGGCCCCGGTCCCGGGTCTGCATGCGCCGGATTACACCGTGGCCCGCCTGATCTATGCACTGATGGGAATGCTGCAGCGCCGTACCGGCAATTCCAGCGGTTCGGGATTGAATTTTCAAAGCCGAACATAGATGCTCCCGCGATGCTCTGGATTGTTTACAACCTCCTGTTTCCCGTCGGATTTGTATTGATGCTGCCGCGGTTTATCTCGCGCATGGTGCGGCGCGGAGGGTATCGCCGCCATTTTGAACAGCGGTGGGGACACTACGGACGCGGCACGGCCGCCCGTCTGGCTGAACGCCGCCGCATCTGGATCCATGCCGTCAGCGTGGGGGAGCTGTTCGTGGCGCTGCGCTATATGGAGGAAACCCGCCGCCGGGATCCCGATGCACACTTTGTGCTCAGTGTCACCACGTCCACCGGCCACGCGCTCGCCGAAGAAAAACTCGATTCGCGCGATGTGCTGATCTATTTTCCGCTCGATCTTCCGCCCGTCATTCGCCGCGTTCTCAATCAGATCCGGCCGCAACGGCTCGTTCTGGTCGAATGCGAATTCTGGCCCAATCTCGTGCGGCAGGCTCATCGGCGCGATATTCCCGTTGCCCTCATCAACGGCCGTATTTCCGATTCCTCGTTTCGCGGCTACATGCTGCTGCGGCCCCTGACCCGCTGCGTCCTGCGGATGATCCGCCCCCTCTGCATGCAGGGAAGGCAGGATGCCGACCGTATTCTGGCCATGGGCGCAGACCCGGCCTCCGTTCATGTGCTCGGCACCGCCAAATACGATCTGCCTGAGCCTGCCGCGGATGCGGACACCGCGGCCCGCACAGCTCTGCATGACCTCGGTGTGTCCGGGAACGCCTGCATCCTGCTCGGCGGCTCCACCTGGCCCGGCGAGGAAGAGGCGCTCTGCCGCGTGTTCAAAACTCTGCGCATGTCACGCCCCGACCTGTTTCTGGTGCTCGTTCCCCGTCACGCCGAGCGGCGCGACGAAGTCGTCGCCGCTGTCGAAGCACAGGGACTTTCCTGTGCGCTGCGCAGCGGCGCATCCGGAACCGTGCCCCGGGATGCTGCGGACGTGCTCATTGTGGATACCACCGGAGAACTCATGAGTTTTTACGCCGTTGCCGATGTGGTGTTTGTCGGAAAAAGCCTCTGTTCGCACGGCGGGCAGAACCCCATCGAGCCCGCCCTGTTCGGCAAACCGGTCATCGTCGGCCCCAACATGGAAAATTTTCCGGCCGTCATGGACGATTTTCTCGCCGCCGATGCGATGTGCCGGGTGCGCGATATCCACGGGTTGGAAAACGCGGCGGCCGGGTTGCTCGATGACCCCGCCGCGCGCGGACGGATCGGTGCGGCTGCGCGCGGCGTGATTGAATCCCGGCGCGGTGTCATGACCCGCACCGTGGAGTTGACCGGCTGAGCCGTCGCTGTGAAACCGGCCGATGCGAAAACCGATATGGGTGGCTGAACGGGTTGCCGCGCCTCCCTCTCTGTGGTACAAACGCGCCCCTATGAATCAATTAATCCGAAAATCTGTGCAGGCGATGGACGGCTATGTTCCGGGCGAGCAGCCGCAGGATGAAGACGTCCTTAAACTCAATACCAACGAAAACCCGTGGCTTTGTTCGCCGGAGGTGCGTGACATCCTCAACGAAATCGATGTGGCCGAGCTGGCAAAATATCCCGATCCGCTGTGTACGGACGTGCGCAGCGTGATTGCAGAAAAACACGACGTCGGCATCGGCAACGTCTTCGCGGGGAACGGATCGGACGAAGTGCTCGCCCTCTGCATCCGCGCGTTTGTCGAACGCGACAGCGGTTCGGTCGGCTACTTTGATCCGTCCTATTCACTCTATCCGGTTCTCGCGGAGATCGAGGCGGTTGAAACCCGGCCCGTTGCGCTGGACGAAAACTTTGAATGGCAGATGCCCGCGGACTATGACACCTCGGTTTTCTTCCTGACCAATCCGAATGCGCCGACCGGGATGCTGTTTCCAAAAGAAAAAGTCGAAGCGTTCGTGAAGGATTTCCCCGGCGTGGTGGTCATCGATGAGGCCTATGTCGACTTTGCCCGTGAAGACTGCATGGATCTGGCGATGAAATACAGCAACGTACTGGTCGCCCGTTCGCTTTCCAAATCCTACGCACTGGCCGGCATCCGTTTCGGCTATTGCGTCGGCAGGAAAGAGCTCATCGATGCGCTGCATAAAATCAAGGACTCCTACAACGTCAACCGGCTCACGCAGGAGCTGGCCCGCGTTGCCCTGCTGGATCAGGGAACCATGGAGGCTATCACCGCCGCAGTCAAAGGATCGCGCGACCTGATGAGCGCCGAACTCTCTGATCTCGGCTTCAGGGTCTATCCCTCCGAGGCCAACTTCCTGTGGGTCAGGCCGCCCCGGCCCGGCGCAAAGAAAATTTTTGAGGAGCTCAAAAAAAAGAATGTCTTTGTTCGCTGGTTCGCCGGCGATCGCACAAAAGACTGTCTGCGCATCACCGTCGGCACCAACGAACAGGTCATGGCGCTCGTCGAGGCACTCGAAGAGATCTTGGGGAACGATTCGTGATGCGGGATGTGGGATACGAGCGATGAACTGCAAAGACCTTGACCTATGAAAAAAGGCGGCGTTCGGTATGCAGGAGAAGGTTATCCGGCGGGTTGACCCGCCGCGGTTTTGTTTTCCTTTTTCACCGCGCCGGGTTCTTCCGTCAGGGAGGTTTTAAACACCGCAAAAGCCTCCTCGCCGCGCGGAGGATCGGTCAGCAGTTCGGCGCTTCGAAGGGGTTCGGCCAGCTCCGGGACGGCGCGGAGCCGCCCGCTGAACAGAGCGGGGTCGAGCACGGTCAGGGCATAGACGCTGAACTGCACGTCTCCGCTTTCGTGCTCAATGCGCTGTTCGGCCAGTGCCGTGATGCCGGGGCCGGTCAGCTCGGCGGCGGCCAGATCGAACGCGCCGCGCACCGCACCGGCCTCCGCGAGATCCGGCCTGGCAAGCAGAGCCTTTTCCAGCGTACGGGCTCGCGCGATCAGCAGACGGCTCAGTTTCCGCCGTCCCTCGGCCCGGGCCCGGCGGACAGCCAGTTCCAGATGGCGGGATTCCCCGATACCCACAACGGCCGGGACACCCGCTTTCCGCAGATCAGCCGCCTGCATACGAAGCGTTTCCAGCCGGGTTAGCGGAACCTCCGCCGGCGGCGGCTCCGGCGGTGCGGCGCAGCCGCTGAGCAGACCGATCGCTGCGAACAGAACCAAGTTGGAACACCGTTTTTTCATCCCGAATCACCTCGCTGGTTGAATGCTGTAAACCGTAAAGCAGGCCCGGCCTGCGGGCAACTGATAAATCCGCGTTTCGGCTTGAGGTCAGGCGGTGATATCCTTATAACGTCCTCTTCTTTGCTTACCCGGAAAGGACACCTATGAATATTGTGGTTTGTATCAAACAGGTGCCGGACTCGGACAAGGTTACGATTGATCGCGAGACCAATCGTCTCAACCGCGCCGGGGTCCCGAGCATTATCAATCCCTTTGATGAAAATGCGCTCGAAATGGCGCTGCAGCTCAAAGACGCACACGGCGGGAAGGTCACCGTTATCTCCATGGGGCCGCCGCAGGCCGAACAGGCGCTGCGCACGGCCCTTTCGCATGGCGCGGATGAAACCATCCTGATCTCGGACCGCAAATTCGGCGGTGCGGACACCTGGGCGACGTCCTATACCATTACGCTGGCGCTCAAAAAACTCGACGCGCCGCCCGACCTGATCCTGTTCGGCAAACAGGCCATTGACGGCGATACCGCGCAGGTCGGCCCCGGCGTGGCCCATTTCTACGGCGTGCCGATGATCACCTACGCCATGTCCTGCGAGCCGACCGACGACGGCTTTCGGGTGAAACAGGTGACCGACCACGGCTACAACGTCTGGGACGTCGAAAAACCCGCTGCGCTGACCGTGGTCAAAGAAGCCAACGAGCTGCGCATGCCCTCGCTGAAAAAGAAAATGGCCGCCAAGAAGGCTGAGATTCCGACCTGGGGTGTGGAAGAACTTCAGCCTGAAGAAGAGAAGATCGGTCTGACCGGTTCGCCGACCAAGGTCAGCAAGGTGTTTGCTCCGCCGGTGAAGCTGAACAAGGAAATTCTATCCGGGGAGCCGGCCGAGATGGTGAAAGAACTGATTTTGAAACTTCATGAGAGGAGCGTGCTATGAGCAGCGCCAAGGAAATCTGGGTATACGCGGAACAGGAAAACGGTCAGATCCACGGGGTGGTGCATGAACTGCTCACCCGCGGACGCATGCTGGCTGAAAAGTCGGGCTACACCCTTTGCGCTGTGCTCGCCTCGGCCGACGGTAAGGCGCTGCAGCAGGACCTGTTCAACTACGGCGCGAAAAAAATCTACAACGTCGAGGATCCGAAACTGGCGACCTATCAGAACGACTATTTCGCGAAAGTCGTACATACGCTGATCGAACAGGAAAAACCGGAAATCGTCCTCTACGGCGCCAGCACCATCGGCCGCAGCCTCGCGCCGACCGTCGCCGTGATGGGCTGGGCCGGCCTCACCGCCGACTGCACCGAGCTGGACTTCGACACGGAACGCGACATCCTGCTGCAGACGCGACCGGCCTTCGGCGGCAATATCATGGCCACCATCATCTGCCCGGACCACCGCCCGCAGATGGCCACCGTGCGCCCGAACGTCTTTAAGAAGGAAAAGGTCGGCGAAACCGAAAGCGGCGAGGTCGTGGACGTGTCGGTCGATCTCTCCGATGTGCCCGAGCGCATGAAGCGCGTCGAAAGCGTCGTTGAAGAAGTCAACGCGGTGGACCTCAAAGCCGCCGACTACATCGTCTCCGGCGGCCGCGGCATCGGCAAGCCCGAGAATTTCAACATGATCGAAGGCCTCGCCGGCGCACTCGGCGGCGCGGTCGGCGCCTCGCGCGCCACGGTGGATGCCGGCTGGATCTCGCACCATCATCAGGTCGGCCAGACCGGCAAAACCGTCTGCCCGCTCATTTATATTGCCTGCGGAATCTCCGGGGCCATCCAGCATCTGGCCGGCATGCAGAGCGCCGACCTCATCATTGCCATCAATAAAGACCCCGACGCCCCGATCTTCGATGTGGCCGACTACGGCCTCATCGGCGATCTGCACGACATCGTTCCCGAATTCACCAAACAGATTAACAAACTGAAAGAATAGCCGTATGGAAAAGCTCGTCATCATCGGAACCGGACCCGCCGGATACACCGCCGCGATTTATGCGGCGCGCGCAAATCTCGAACCGCTGGTGATCGACGGCTTCCAGCCCGGCGGCCAGCTCACCACCACTACCGAGATCGAAAACTTCCCGGGTTTCCCGGAAGGCATCGACGGCACGACGCTGATGATGCAGATGCGCCAGCAGGCCGAACGCTTCGGCACAAAATATGTCTCCGGAGAAGTGGTCGCGGCGGAGTTTTCCAATGATCGCAAAAAACTCAAACTCAGCGGCGGCGAAACCATCGAGGCGCAGTCCGTCATCATTGCCACCGGCGCGAGCGCGAAATATCTCGGAATCGAATCCGAGCAGAAGCTGATCGGACGCGGCGTGTCCGGCTGCGCCACCTGTGACGGCGCCTTCTACCGCGATGTTCCCGTCGCCGTCGTCGGCGGCGGCGACACCGCCCTCGAAGAGGCGCTCTTTCTGACCCGTTTTGCCTCTAAAGTCACCCTCATCCATCGCCGCGACGAATTCCGCGCCTCGAAAATCATGGCGAAGCGCGTAATGGAGCACGAAAAAATCGACGTGCTGTGGGACGCGGTGATCGATGAGGTGCTCGATGTCGAAAAGAACGAAGTCACCGGCCTCAAAATCCGCAACGTCAAAACCGATGAGGTCTCCACGCTGGATGTAACCGGTCTGTTTGTGGCCATCGGCCACAAACCCAACACCGACGCCTTTAAGGGACAGCTGGAGATGAACACGCTGGGCTACCTGATCGCCGACGGCGTTAAAACCGGCATTGAAGGCGTCTATGCCGCGGGCGATGTGGCCGACGCAATCTACCGCCAGGCCGTCACCGCCGCCGGCACCGGCTGCGCCGCCTCGCTGGAGGCCGAACGCTATTTGGCAAGTATGGAATAAAATTTTCGGTAGAAAATTTTAAAAATAAGGAGAACAGTATGTCTACAATTAACTATGGATTAACCGAAGAACAAATCGAACTGTGCGAGATGCTCGACGAATTCGGCCGCGAGCGCGTTGTGCCGGTTCGTGCCGAACTCGACGAAAAAGGGGAGTTTCCCGCCGACCTGCTCAAGGAGCTGGGTCAGATGGACATGATGGGTCTGTACATTGACGAGGCCTACGGCGGCATGGAGTTCGGTCAGCTCGGATTCTGTTTGGCGGTCGAAACGCTCAGTAAGTACTGTATCGGCGTGTCCGTCTCTTTCGCCGCCAACGCCCTCGGTGCCGATCCCATCATTCTCGGCGGCTCCGAAGAGCAGAAGAAAAAGTACCTGTCTCCGCTGGCCACCGGCGAACAATGGGCCGCCTTCGGCCTGACCGAGCCGAACGCCGGATCGGATGCCGGCGGTATCCAGACCACCGCCGTCAAAAAAGGCGACAAATATATCCTCAACGGCACCAAGCAGTGGATCACCAACGGCGGCGAAGCCGATACCTACACCGTGTTCGCCGTCACCAACAAAGCCAAGGGCGCCCGCGGCGTCTCCTGCTTCATTGTTGAAAAAGACACCCCCGGCTTCACCTTCGGAAAGAAGGAAGACAAGCTGGGTATCCGCGCCTCCGCCACCCGCGAGCTCATCTTCCAGGACTGCGAAGTCCCGGCTGAAAACATTATCGGCCGCGAAGGCATGGGCTTTCTGCTCGCCATGAAAACCTTCGATGTGTCCCGCCCCGGCATCGCTGCACAGGGCGTCGGTCTCGCGCAGGGCGCGCTCGACGAAGCCGTCCGCTACGCCAAAGTCCGTGAACAGTTCGGGAAGCCCATCATCGCCAACCAGGGCCTGCAGTGGATGCTCGCCGACATGGCCACCAAGGTCGAAACCGCCCGGGCCATCACCTATGCCGCCTGCCGCACGCTCGAAAGCGGAGCCAAAGACGTCTCCAAAGTATCGGCCATGTGCAAATACTACGCCGGGGATGTCGCCATGCAGGTGACCACCGACGCCGTCCAGGTGCTCGGCGGCTATGGATTCATGAAAGAATACCCCGCAGAAAAAATGATGCGCGACGCCAAGATCCTCCAGATCTACGAAGGAACCAATCAGATCCAGCGCGACATCGTCGGCAATGCGCTCATCAAAGAGTACGCTTCATAAAAGTACGATGTGCTTTTATCTGAGCCCGGCCGCCCGGCCGGGCCTTTTCTTTTCAGCCGCACGGTTGAGTCAGTTCCGCAGCATCCGCACGGAAAAACAGCTTCGCGTTCCTGGCGATCTTCTGTTAGGAAAAACCGCATGAAACGGCGAATCATTCTCTGGGGCGTTGTTGTTCTGGCGGCGCTGGGATTGACGCGCTGTCATTTCATTGCACCTCCTCTGCGCCGCCCCGACGCAGTCATACAGATGAAAACGACCGGGTACTGCCCGTGCGGCACCTGCTGCGGATGGCGCTTTACCTGGTACGGCAAGCCGGTCGTTGCGTCCGGCCCCAACGAGGGATCTTTGAAGGTCATCGGCAAAACCGCTTCAGGTTCCTTTGCCCGCCCCGGCACCGTGGCGGTGGATCCGGCGGTGTTCCCGATGGGAACCAAATTCTACATTCCCGGCTACGGCTGGGGGGTCGCCCGGGATATCGGCGGTGCCATCGGCGGAGAGCATCTCGACCTCTTTTTCTGGCTGCATGCCTCCGCCCGCCGCTGGGGCGTGCAGACCAAACAGGTCAAGGTCTGGTACCCGAAAGAACAGCGGTGAGGAAACGTCCGCCGCCTGAAGCTGTTTCCAATGCTTGGAAAAAAAACCGGCACCTGCTACATTCCGCTTCATGATTACCTTTCTGGAAGGCGTTCTTGAAGAAAAGCAGCCGGGCCGCGCGGTGATGAATGTGGGGGGCGTGGGCTATGAGGTGCTGGTTCCGCTCAGCAGTTTTGATCGACTGCCGCCCGAGGGGAAGCCGGCGCGCCTTTTGATTCATCACCATATCACGGAGGCCTCCCAGGCGCTGTTCGGCTTTGCCACCGACGAGGAGCGCCGGATGTTTACGCTGCTGCTCGCTGTGAGCGGGGTCGGCCCGAAAATCGCTGTGAGCGCGCTGTCGGGCCTCTCCGGCCGGGAATTGAAGGCGGCGCTGATCGACGGCGACGTCAAACGGATCTCGTCCATCTCCGGGATCGGCAAAAAAACCGCCGAGCGCATCATTGTTGAACTGCGCGATAAGTTTTCGACCGGCGAGGCGCTTGAAGTGCAGGCCGGACCGGACGAACCGTCCGGAAATCAGCGCCTGCGCGACGCCGCGCTGGCACTCGTATCGCTCGGGTACAAACAGGACGATGCCCGTAAAATGATCCGAAAGGTGGACGCGGAGACCGATATCTCCGTCGAAGAACTGGTTCGTATGGCACTGACGGGAAAGTAGATGGAACACACCGTAACAACATTAAACAGACCCGATCAGGATTTTGACCTGAAGCTGCGCCCGTCGCGGTTTGAGGATTTTACCGGACAGGAGAAAGTCAAAGAACGGCTGGAACTGTTTGTTGAAGCGGCGAAGGGCCGCGGCGATGTGCTCGACCATGCCCTGCTGTCCGGCCCTCCCGGCCTCGGCAAGACCACGCTGGCCTACATTATTGCCGAGGCCATGGGTGCGAACATTAAATGCACCTCCGGTCCGGTCATCGACAAGCCCGGCGATCTGGCCGGTCTGTTGACCAGTCTGGAGCGCGGCGACGTTCTTTTTATTGACGAAATCCACCGCATGCAGAAAACCGTCGAGGAATATCTCTACTCCGCCATGGAGGATTTCGTGATCGATATCGTGATTGACCAGGGGCCGAACGCCCGCTCGGTGCGGCTGAATATCGAGCCCTTCACGCTGATCGGCGCGACGACCCGCAGCGGCCTGCTCTCCGCGCCCATGCGGTCGCGCTTCGGCCTCATCAACCGGCTCGATTACTACCATGCCGCCACGTTGCAGAAAATCATCGAACGCTCGGCGCGCATCCTCAATGTGGATGTGGAGCTCGACGGTGCGCTGGAAATCGCCCGCCGCTCGCGCGGCACGCCGCGTATTGCCAACAATCTTCTGCGCCGGGCGCGCGATTATGCCCAGGTGAAGGCGGACAATATCATCACGGCCGCGGTGGCCGACAAGGCGCTGGCGCTGCTCGACATCGACGACAGCGGTCTCGATGAAATGGACAAGCGTATTCTGGAGACCATCATCGAAAAGTTCGGCGGCGGACCGGTCGGCATCGGGTCGCTGTCTGTGTCCGTCGGGGAAGAGAGCGGCACGATCGAAGAGGTATACGAACCCTACCTGATCCAGGAAGGGTTTTTGAAGCGCACGCCGCAGGGGCGGGTGGTGCTTCCGCGCGGATTCGAAATTTTCGGCCTCAAACCCGGCGGCGCTCAGACCGAACTCCTTTAATCGCCACAGGAAACGTAGTGCGGCAACGCCGCAATCTAAGAATCATGGCCAAAAAAAACACGAAAAGTCACAAAAAACATGCGCGATCCCTTTTCGGGAATTTTTGTGATTTTGTGGCTAATCAAATGAATTTTAAAACCTTACTTTTACTGATGCTGGTTTTTCCAACCATTGGAAAAACCGTGGACGGTGTGCGTCTGGTCTGTGAGGAGCCGGTTTTTGATTTCGGCCGGGTCGATCCGTCCGCCGTGCTGACCAATGTGTTTGTTCTCCGCAATGAAGGCGACCTGACCTACGTCCATAAATATGTTCAGAGTTCGTGCAGCTGTGCCCGCGCACGCATCAGCCGCCGGCTCATCGGTCCCGGCGAAACCGCCAGGGTGACCGCGGTGTATACCGCCGCCCGCCGTCGCGGCCCGCAGCGAAAAAGCCTGCGGCTCGTGCCGCAAAACAGCGACCGACCGGCGCTCACACTTTATTTAACGGGTTTTGTTGAATCGCCCGCCGAATCCAAGTAAAACGGGCGTTCAGTTTTCAAAAGGAGACACAATGGCCGGAATATTTAAAGCCTATGACATTCGCGGAATCTACGGAAGCGATCTGACCGACGACATCGCCTTCAAAATCGGGCGCGCTGTCGCCACCTTCCTCAAGCCGAAAAAATTTGTGATCGGGCACGACATGCGTCCGCATTCCAAACCGCTGTTCGAAGCCATGGCCAAAGGGCTCACCCTGCAGGGAGTCGATGTCATCAATATCGGCCTGGTATCCACGCCGATGTCCTACCATGCCAACGGAAAACTCGGAGCCGATGGCTCGGCCGTCATTACCGCCTCGCACAATCCCGGCGAGTGGAACGGCATGAAGATCTGCCGCGAACAGGCCATTCCGATTTCCGGCGCCACCGGCATCGCCGATATCGAACGCATCGTCAGTGAAGAAACCTTCGACGCACCCGCCGCAACCCCCGGCACCGTTTCCGAATACGACATCAACCCCGAATACGTTGAGCATATCCGCTCGTTCGCCGACATCAGCAGACCGCTGAACGTGGTCATCGACTACGCCAACGGCATGGGCATTGTGGAAGGCGGTGTGTTCACGGACGACATGTTCAGCATCACCCCGATGTATGACGAACTCGACGGCACCTTCCCGAACCACGAAGCCAACCCGCTTGATCTCGAAACGCTCGAGGACATTTCTGAACAGCTTAAAGAAGGTTCTTTCGACTTCGGAATCGCCTTCGACGGCGATGCCGACCGGGCGGGCTTCCTCGACGAAAACGGCGAGGTTGTCACCATGGATATGATCACCGCGCTCGTTGCGCAGTCCATGCTCGAAAAATTCCCCGGCGCGGCCATCTTCTATGACCTGCGCAGCAGCCGGGCCGTCAAGGAAGTGATCGAGGAATCCGGCGGGAACCCGATGATGAGCCGCGTCGGCCACGCCTTTATCAAAGCGCAGATGCGTGAAGCCGACGCCGTCTTTGCCGGCGAACTGTCCGGCCACTACTACTTCCGCGACAACTACTACACCGAAAGCTCGTCGCTCGCCGCCATCTGTGTCGCCAACCTCATCAGCGAAACCGGCAAAACGCTCTCCGAACTGGTGAAACCCGTCCGGCGCTATGCCGGCTCCGGCGAAATCAACTCCAGAGTCGCCGATGTGAATGCGGTCTTCGCACGCCTCGATGAGAAATATGCCGACGCCAACATCTTCGAGCTGGACGGTAAATCCTACGAATATGCCGATTGGTGGTTCAATGTCCGTTCGTCGAACACCGAGCCGCTCGTGCGCCTCAACCTCGAAGCCGGAAATCCGGAACAGATGCAGGAAAAGCGCGACGAAGTGCTTGCCCTGATTCGCCGGTAAAAGGTTCCAATGGCTGGAAAAAATGATGTGCCGCCGCGCAGCTGCGCTTCCAGACATTGGAAAACTCAGCGGCTGAACGGAATTATCCGTTCAGCCATTCTTTTATGACCGGGCGGACCCGATCCGCCATCTGCCGGTACGCCTCGGTGTGATGATGAAGCCCGTCTTCGATAAACAGATCGTGCACCGGCGCGCCGTCAGCAAAAAACAGGCGGTTCAGATCGACAAACAGATCGCCGGGGCTCAATCGCAAATGAATGTCATGGTTGATTCCATCAATGAGGTTCCACAGGCCTTTTTTCTGCGGGGCCTTGATGATGCTGAAATAGGCAAACCGCAGAATGGGGCTGTGCCTCGCAGCGATCCGGCGGCAGGCGATGACGTTGTCAGCGATGTCCTCGGGAATCGGTTCGGCACACAGGTCATTGCTTCCGCAGTACATCCAGAGGATATCCGGCTGTTCCGTTCTCAGCACGGCGGCGAGGGTTTCCATCCAGCAGGCCGTCGTGGTCCCGCCGACGGCGCGGTTGACAACGTCATGCTCCGGCGCGGCCTGCGCGGCGTTTTCCCATTGCTCAAAAATTGAACTTCCGGTTAAAAGGATTCTGCTCATGGCCGGAATTTATCATTTTGTGCCGGACGGTTTCATGGTTAATTTCACGCCTTCATGAATTTAAAACCGCTTCAGTTTGGAACTGTGAGTATCGATTTTCCGGTCGTGCTCGCGCCGATGGCGGGCTACACCGACGCCGCCTTCCGCTCCATCTGCAAAGAACACGGCGCGGGGGCCTGCTATACCGAGGTCACCAGCGCCGAGGGAATTCGCCGCGATTCGCAGAAAACCTTTCAGTTTCTGGAAGTTTCCAGGCTCGACCACCCGATTGCCGCACACATTTTCGGAAAAACCGTTGAGGCGATGGTGGAGGCCGCGCAGTACATTGAACAGCTCGGACAGTTTGACTGGATTGATCTCAACTGCGGCTGTCCCGTGCGCAAAGTCGTCCGGCGCGGCGCGGGCGCGGCACTGATGAAGGCGCCGGAGGAAATCGGAGACATCGTGCGCGCGGTCAAAGAGGCGGTTTCGCTGCCTGTTACGGTCAAAACCCGCATCGGCTTCAGTCCGGCGTATCCGGATCATTTGACGATCGCCAGGATGGTTGAAGAGGCCGGTGCGGATATGATTGCCGTGCACGGACGGCTCGCCTGCAATTTCCATAAAGGAGACGCCGACTGGGAAAAACTCGGCGAAATCAAGCAGGCGCTGCGTATCCCGGTCATCGGAAACGGCGGCATCAATACGCCGGAGGATGCCGGCGAAATGATTCGCGTATCCGGTGTGGACGGCGTGATGATCGGTCGCGGCGCGGTCGGTAATCCGTGGTTGTTTACCCAGATCCTGAATCCGGAACGGCCCGTTCCGGGCCTTGGGGAAAAGCGGGACGTGATCCAAACGCATTTATTGCGGCTGGTGGAGCTGACCGCAGCGACGGCGGCGGGCCGCCGCCGCAAAGCCGATTACGATCCGGCGCGAGCGGCCTGCCTGCATTTTCGTCCGCATCTGGCGCAGTACATGAAAGGCCTGCGCGGCCGGCGCCAACTGATGCAGCAGTTGAATGAACTGCACGATGTTCAAACGATCATGAATGCGGTGGACAGCGTACTGGAGCAGAATCAATGAGTGATAAAACAATGGAGCTGGGCCTCCAGCCGCTGGATGCGCTGATGGAAGAGCTGAACCTTACGAACCATGATCTGGTCGCGGCATCCGACCAGAGACTGACGCATAAGCAGGTCGCAAAAGGCCGCAAAGGCCGCCGCCTGACGCGCAACATCCAGGAAAAGATCCTGACGGCGCTGAAGCGCGCAACCGATCGCGAGCTTACTGCGGCCGACCTTTTCACGTATCGCTGATCTAAATGCATCGTGGTGGATCTCCCTACAAAACGGTTGAAATACCGGCAAAAAACCGGTATTTTTAAATCATCATGCTGGAGTTCACTGTATGCGCTTTACAATACATCGCACCGATTGCTGTCCGACGTGCGGAAGGGATTATGCTGCAGAACGGGTCCGGCGCGGACGATTCCTCCGGTGGTTCCGGCCCAACGCCCGGCAGATGAAATGCCGCCAGTGCCTCACCCGTTTTCTGGTTCGCAATGCGCCGGAGCGCTGAATCCGGCCTGCACCAGCCGGATGTTCAGGCCCGGACGATCTTCTGTCAGTGAAACCGCTGTGTTTATGAATTCCCGGCGCACGCCGTAAGTTGCGCGCAGCCGGTCGAACTGTTCAATATCCTGCTGCGACATACAGTCGGCGCTGATGTCATAAACCGCTGCAACCGCCTCGGCCAGAACCTCCAGATCGCTTTTGCCGCGCGAGTCAATCGTCAGGTGCGGAACGGATGGTGCGGGCAGAAGCGCAGCCGGATCCCAGGCCGGCACGGTTTCAAAAAACCGACAGGCCTCCCGGTAGACCTGAACGGTTCCGTTCAGTTTGCCTTCCAGGGAGTGCCCGGCAATATGCGGCGTACCGATGGTTGCGGCGGCGAGCACATCAGGTCGGATTTGCGGTTCGGGATCCCATACATCAAGGACAGCGTGCGAGATGATGCCGTTTTTCTTCGCGTGGAGCAGGGCGTCGTTATCCAGCACCTTGCCCCGTGCGGCATTGATGAAAACCGACCCGCGCTTCATTTGTTCAAAAAACCGGCAGTCCGCCATCCTGCGTGTCGGCCACGGTTTTTCGGACGTCAGCGGGACGTGCAGGGTGACAAGATCCGATTCAGAAAGAACGGTTTCCAACCATTGGAAACGGTTTCCGCCTTCGCGTGCGGCGCGCGGCGGATCGTTGAGCAGCACGCGCAGACCGAGCGCTTCGGCCCGCTTTGCAACGCGCGAACCGACCTGTCCAACCCCGATAATGCCCAATGTTTTTTGATCGATTCCCACACCTGCGTATGTATGGGAATACAGGAGAGCGGCGGTGATGTAGTCGGCCACACTGTCGGCGTTGCAGCCCGGCGCGGCCGTCCAGCCGACTTCCTGTTTGTCCAGCCAGTGGACATCCATGTGCTCAAATCCGGCGGTGGCGGTGCCGACAAAGCGGACGCCGGATCCGGCCAGCAGGCCCGGCGTTACGTTGGTTTTGGAGCGGATGATGAGTGCATCGGCATCCTTCAGATGCTCCGGCCTGATCTGCCGGTCAGCAATCACCTCGACGTCGCCCAGCGTTTCAAACGCTTCACGTCCGAGAAACACGGTTTCTGCCGCAACGGTTTTCATGCTCAGGACAATAGGATATTTCTTACAGGATGAACAGGATAGACCGGATTTCTTCACCACGGAAAACACAGAATACACAGAAAAGACCCGGATTATTTAATTTCTTCCGTGCCTTCGGTGTGTTCCGTGGTCAATGTCTTTCCTATGAAAACGGAAAAGAAGACGGGCGGAGCCATTCTGACGCTGACGGTTGTGCAGAGCGAGGCGGAACGGATCAGCGACTGGGCGGCTGAGCACCTTGAACGCGCGGTTGTTGAGCTTATAAAGCCCGGGGGCAGCGAGTGCATGCTCGAAATCTATTTTAACAACAGGATCGAAGCGGAACTGGCGGCTCAGGCTGTGACGGATTGTTCAATCCTTGTAAAATCAGTGCGCGAATATGCGGACGAGGAGTGGACCGAGAGCTGGAAAAAGCATTTTAAGCCGATGAATGTCGGGGAACGCCTGCGGATCTGTCCGCCGTGGATGGCGGGAAACGGCGGACCGCAGACAGAGGACGGCTTCTCCACCGACGCCTCGGCGACGGCGGAAGGACAGAAGACAGAGGAACGGATGGAAATCGTGCTGACCCCGGGGCTGAGCTTCGGAACGGGGAATCATTTTACGACGCGCTTTTGTCTGGAACAGCTCGATCGCTTTGTTCCGGAGACCGGCGCAAAAACCATGCTGGATGTGGGTACCGGGTCGGGGGTGCTGGCGATTGCCGGCGTGAAACTCGGCGCAGAGCGCGCGGTCGGTGTGGATTTCGACCCGATCTGCGTCGAATGCGCGATTGAAAATGCGCAGGTGAACGGCGTGGCGGAGCAGACGGAGTTTTTCCAGCATGATATTTCCAATGGTTGGAAAAATGAAACGTACGACATTGTCTGCGCCAATATCTATTCATCCTTGTTAATCGAACACGCCGCTACGCTGTGGCGGATGACCGGCCGGATGCTGATGTTGACGGGGATTCGGGAGGTGGAGATTGACGGTGTGGCAGAGACCTTTGTCCGCCTCGGCGCCCGCGAAGCCGTGCGCGACAGCGACCGCGAGTGGGCCGGAATCGTGTTGTGTAGAAGGGATGAAAACCGGCAGCTCCTGTAAAAACTAAAGAATCCTGGCCGATCCGGCAGGGATTTTTGAATGAATCCGTGCAGGCTCTTGCTCGGCACGGAAAAAGGCGTAGTCAGGGTTCCTGATACTTTCGTAGCCGACTTCATCAGTCCGCGACATGGGGAAGGTGACGGCTGCATTTATTCGCAACGGGCAACTTTAAACGCATGAGCCAACTCGGCGTAAACGGTGCCGGCATCGAATCCGAGCGCCTCGCAGACCCAGAAAAACTCCACCAAATCCAATCTCCGTTCCCCGTGTTCAATCCGCCAGACAAACGATTGTTCGCGCTCCAGAGCGTCCGCCAATTGTTGCTGTGTAAAACCAGCGGTTTTACGCATTTCAACGAGCTTGTTCAGCACAGCACTGTACTCGTCAGAATGAGTCGATTTCTTCATCTGACCGCATAATGCGGTCAAGTATTGTAATATCGCAAAATGCGTTAAAAAGGGTTGACCGCATAATGCGATCATGTTTATGGTTCACCGAATTCGGCCTGATGGGCGGCTGAACTAAAATAGGAGGAATTATGCGATCTTTGAACCGTGCCTGCGGCACTATGTACTTCGGAAATTGTTTATCGCTTCGCTTTCAGGCGGTTGAATCATATAGCCGTTCTTTAGGCTCTTCGCTTTGCATGGCGGGAACCTGGAACAGATGAAGGGCTTCGACAAGTGGCAGAAGGTGTTACGAGACCAGCATTTCATGAATCTGCGCGATGTCTTTGGCGATCTGTTCGATCAGGGCTTCTTTGGAGGGGAACCGCTCGGGATCACGGATTTTTTCGACCAGTACGATTTCCACGGACTGCCTGTAGAGATCGCCGTCGAAATCCAGCAGGTGCGATTCGATGACCGGATTACAGTCGTTGAAGGTGGACCGTTCGCCGATGAAGACGGCGGAGGGATGTCCGGAGGACGGAGGACGGAGGACGGAAGACGGAGGACGGAAGACGGAGGACGGAGGTCGGA
>CAZITJ010000021.1:0-26823 GCA_964542135.1 uncultured Verrucomicrobiota bacterium | reverse complement strand
GGACTGATTCGCCGGTCTGTTGTACGCAATAAGAGCCCTTCTGCTCAATGCAGAGGGGCTTTTTTTGATTCATGCCGCGACGCGGCACAAGCTGTAAGATGCCGGCGGCTGTTTTGTATTAAAACGGCACGTCTGCACTACGCGTCACCGGGCGAAGGATCTTTTTCCGTTTTTGCCGGGGCTTCCGCAGCGTCGACTTCGTCATCGATTTTCTCTTCCGATTCCAGAACCGCCGCGGAAACGAGCCGGTCATCGTCTTTCAGATTGACGAGTCGTACGCCCTGCGTATTGCGGCCGATCACGCGCAGATCATCAGCCCCGATGCAGATCATCTGTCCGCTCTGTGAAATCAGCATAATGCGGTGTTCATCGGTGACGGCATGGGCGCTGACAACCTTGCCGTTGCGTTCGGTGGTCTGAATACTGATGATGCCTTTGCCGCCGCGCCCCTGAATGCGATACTCGTCAAAACGGGTCCGTTTGCCGTAGCCGTTCTCGGTGATGGCCATCATGCTGGCCGCGGTGTCCACGACCTCAACGGACACCACCCGGTCATCGCCTTCGAGTTTCACGCCGCGAACCCCGCGGGCCGTGCGGCCCATGGCGCGCACGTCATCTTCCCGGAAGCGAATGGCTTTGCCGTTGCGCAGGCTGAGAATGATTTCGTCTTCGCCGCCCGTCAGTTTGACGCCCAGCAGCCGATCGTCATCATCGATCGTAATGGCGTTGATGCCGCCCGCCCGGATGTTTTTATAGGCGGAGAGGACCGTTTTTTTGATGATGCCGTTCTGCGTGGCCATGATCAGGTGGCGACTGTCGTCGTCGAGTTCCCGGACGCGCAGAATGGCGGCGAGTTTTTCGTCCGGGGCCATTTCGATGACATTGGCCAGTGCGCGGCCGCGCGCCTGACGGCTGCCTTCGGGCACGTGATAGGCTTTGAGCCAGTAGATGCGGCCGGCTTCGGTGAAACACAGCAGATAATCATGGGTCGAGGCGGTAAAGACGTGCTGAACGAAATCCTCGTCTTTCATATTCATGCCGATCACGCCGCGGCCGCCGCGCCGCTGCTGACGGTAGGTGTCCACGGGAACCCGTTTGATGTAGCCGGTGCCGGTCAGCGTGATCACGCAGGGCTCGTCGGCAATCAGATCCTCGATGTCAATGTCGCCCTCGTCCACTTCGAGTGCCGTACGGCGCGGTTCGCCGTATTTGGCTTTGATTTCAAGCAGGTCGTCGCGGATGACGCCGTAGAGCTTTTCTTCGTTTTCCAGCAGATCGGTCAGCCAGGCGATGCGGTCCTGCAGATCATTGTACTCGTTTTGAATCTTTTCGCGTTCGAGGCCGGTGAGCTGGTAGAGGCGCATGTCCAGAATGGCTTTGACCTGTGTTTCGCTGAATGCAAAGCGTTCAACCAGTTTGTTCTGCGCCTCGTCGCGGGAGTTGGAGGCACGAATGATTTTGACAACCTCGTCGAGATGGTCGAGCGCCTTGAGCAGGCCTTCGAGGATGTGTGCACGAGCCCGGGCCTTGTCGAGCTCAAACTGCGTCCGCCGGGTAATGACTTCGAAGCGGTGCCGGATGAAACACTGCAGGAGCTCTTTCAGGTTCATGACGCGCGGCCGGCCGTTATCGATGGCCAGCATGATGGCGCCGAAGGTGCTGGCGAGCTGGGTGTGCTTATAAATATTGTTGAGCACCACTTTTCCGATGGCGCCTTTTTTGAGTTCGATGACCACACGCAGACCCTGCTTGCCGGATTCATCGCGAATATCGGAGATGCCTTCCAGCCGCTTCTCACGCACCATTTCAGCCATGCGGGTGATGAGGGTCGCCTTGTTCACGGCGTAGGGAATTTCGGTGATGATGATCCGCTCACGGTCGTTTCCGAATTCTTCGATATCGGCTTTGCCGCGCATGCGGATGCGGCCGCGACCGGTGGTGTACATGGATTTGATGCCGCTCAGGCCGTGCACGATGCCGCCGGTCGGAAAGTCCGGTCCGGTAATGAGTTTGCAGAGATCTTCGACCGTGGCGTCGGGCTGTTCAATCAGATGGATGGTTCCGTCGATGATTTCACCGAGATTGTGCGGCGGAATGTTGGTGGCCATGCCGACGGCAATCCCGGTGGACCCGTTGACGAGCAGGTTGGGAATGCGGGCGGGCAGGACGGTCGGCTCCATAAGCGTTTCGTCAAAGTTGGCGCGCATCTCAACCGTGTTTTTGTCGATGTCGGCCAGCATGTCTTCGGCCTGCGGGAGCAGTTTGCACTCGGTATAGCGGTAGGCCGCCGGGCGGTCGCCGTCGATCGAACCGAAGTTTCCCTGGCCGTTGATGAGCATGCAGCGCATGGAAAAGTCCTGCGCCATGCGCACAAGCGTGTCATACACGGCCGTGTCGCCGTGCGGATGGTAGTTCCCGATGACTTCGCCGACCACCTTCGCGCACTTGACGAACGGTTTGGAGGCGGTCCATCCGCGTTCTTTCATGGCGTAGAGGATGCGGCGGTTGCCGGGTTTGAGGCCGTCGCGGGCGTCGGGCAGGGCGCGGCCGATAATGACGCTCATCGAATAATCGATGTAGGCGCGCTGCATTTCATCTTCAATGTTGATCAGGTCAATACGCGGGTCTGTATTCATTCGTTGGGTTTCCTGTGCGTTAAATGTCGAGGTTCTGGACGTTCAGGGCATTTTTCTCGATGAAGTCGCGGCGCGGCTCCACCTCATCGCCCATCAGGATGGTGAACATCTGATCGGCCTTGACGGCGTCTTCGAGCACGACGCGCGTCATCTTGCGGGCGTCCGGATCCATGGTGGTTTCCCAGAGCTGGTCGGGGTTCATTTCGCCGAGACCCTTATAGCGCTGGATGCTCAGGCCCTTGCGGCCGGCTTCGCGTACGGTGTCGAGCAGTTCCATCAGCGAGTGCAGGGCGGTTTTTTCGCCGGTTTCGCTGACCAGATAAAAGGCCGGATCCTCCTGCGGGCTGAGGCAGCAGGGCTGAAAGCCGGCGTCTTTGAGCCGGGCAATCAGTTTTTCAAGGCGCTCGGCCGTATGCATTTCCTGCCAGCGGATGCCGGGTCCGCCGGTCAGCGCATCCGCGACTTCGACCTCGGTTCCGAGTTCGCGTTCCGCCTGTTCGCGCAGGGCGCGCAGTTCACTGTCGGTGAAGGCATAGCTGATTTCCGGAACGCCTTCTCCGCGATCGATTTCGACGCGGAAGACGGGTAATCGCAGGGCCTCGGTCAGTCGGCCGATGTAATCATGAAAATTAACGCCTTTGCGTTCCATCTGCTCGGCAATGTGCTCCACTTCGCTGAGCATCACCAGCACCTCGGGGAGCCGGGTGTCGTCCAGCAGGGTGTTGCCCTGCGGGCAGACCAGCGTTTGTTCATCCGAGCCGAGGTCGAGCAGAATGCGGGTGAGCTGGGCGTCGCTCTCAATATATTCTTCGCGTTTTTTGCGTTTGATTTTATAGAGCGGCGGCTGGGCGATGTAGATGTAGCCGGCTTCGACAAGCTGGGTCATCTGCCGGTAGAAAAAGGTCAGCAGCAGCGTGCGGATATGCGCGCCGTCAACATCGGCGTCGGTCATGATGACAATCTTGTTGTAGCGCGCCTTGCTCAGGTCGAACTCATCGCTGCCGATGCCGGTGCCGATGGCCGTAATCATCGTGCGGATTTCCTCGTTGGAGAGCACCTTGTCGATGCGTGCCTTTTCGACGTTGATGACTTTTCCGCGCACGGGCAGGATCGCCTGGAACTCCCGGTCGCGGCCCTGTTTGGCCGAGCCGCCGGCCGAGTCGCCCTCAACAATAAACAGTTCGCAGACGGCCGGATCGCGTTTGGAGCAGTCGGCCAGCTTGCCGGGCAGGCCGCCGCTTTCCAGCGCGCCCTTGCGGCGGGTCAGATCGCGGGCCTTGCGGGCGGCTTCGCGCGCGCGGGCCGCCATCACCGCCTTGTCAATGATGCCCCGGGCCACGGCCGGATTTTCCTCCAGATAGGTTCCGAGTTCCTCATTGACGATGGCTTCCACAATGCCCTGTACTTCGCCGTTGCCCAGTTTGGTTTTGGTCTGTCCCTCAAACTGCGGGTCGGGAATCTTCACGCTGACGACGGCGGTGAGTCCCTCGCGAATATCATCACCGCTCATCGACTTTTTCTCATCTTTGATCAGCTTGTTGGTCCGGGCGTACTGATTGATCGTCCGCGTCAGGGCCGATCGGAAGCCGGAGAGGTGGGTTCCGCCTTCGATGGTGTTGATGTTGTTGGCGAAACTGAAAATATTGTCGTTGAATGCATCCGAATACTGCATGGCGATTTCGGCGGTGACGCCGTCTCGCTCGTGTTCAAAGTAGATGACATCCGGGTGGATCGGTGTTTTGCCCCGGTTGAGGTGCTGAACAAACTCCCGGATGCCGCCTTCGTATTCGAACACCTCTTCGCGGACGGGCTCCTCCTGCATGAGCCGGATGCGCACACCGCGGTTGAGGAAGGCCAGCTCACGCAGGCGGGAGGCCAGCACATCCCATTGAAAACCTTCCTGCGTGAAGATCTCGTGATCCGGCTTGAAGGTGATCTTGGTGCCGGTTTTCTGGGTTTTGCCGATGGCTTCCAGCGGGGCATCGGGCACACCGCGGCGGTAGAGCTGATGATGCACCTTGCCGTCCCGGCAGACCTCCACCTCCAGCCACTCGGCCAATGCGTTGACACAGGAGACGCCCACGCCGTGAAGACCGCCGGACACTTTATAGGAATCGTTGTCGAATTTGCCGCCCGCATGCAGTTTGGTCAGCACCACCTCAACGGCCGGAATGCCCTCCGTGGGGTGAAGATCCACCGGAATGCCGCGACCGTCGTCGTTGACGGTCAGCGAGCCGTCGGAATTGATAATGACGTCCACATGGGTGCAGTAGCCGGCGAGCGCTTCGTCGATGGAATTGTCCACCACCTCGTACACACAGTGATGGTAGCCGCGCAATCCAGTGTCGCCGATGTACATGGCAGGCCGTTTTCGCACGGCGGCCAGCCCCTCAAGAATGGTGATGCGGTCTGCGCCGTACTGGCTCGATGAGACCGCTTTCAGGTCCGAATTTTCCTCTGCCATAATGGTCCTTTTTCTCCTCAGATTTTAAAAAAAAGAGAATAGCGGAACCGTGCTGACGAGGCCACTTAAAAACGTGTAAAAAGCCGCTTTAAACACCGCTTTTTACGCAGGTTGCCCCGGGTGGTTTCAAACCCGGACTCCATAAAAGATCCGGCAGAATTTTACAAGGGTTCATTCCGCTCGTTCCCCGATCCCTGCCGTGGACAGGCGCTCAAACGATCAGTCTGAAATTAAGACACCTCTAGAGGTGTATAGTAAAAGAAGCGACCGCTGGATAAGCGGTGAAAAGGATCGGTCAGAATGCAGACACCTCCAGAGGTGTCTGCTGAAAGAAACATCCGCGGCGCGGGCTTTTAATAAAGATCATCCGGCGAAACGCTGAAGTGCCGCCTCAAAATTCTTACGGAAGTTTTCGACGGTGTTTCGGCTCCGGACGGCCTGCTGCAGGGCGGGAAGCTCTTCTTTCCAATGGCCGCACACGTGTTCGGCAGCGCGGACGAGCGCGTCGGGGTTTTCGGGCTGGAAGGTCCATTCGGGCGGCAGGAGGTCTTTCATACCGTCGCGGGCACTGCCGATGACCGGGGTGCCGCAGGCGAGGGCTTCGAGCAGGACGAGGGGGACGCCTTCGAAGCGGGAGGGGATGATGAGCAGGTCGAGCGCGCAGTAGACCTGTGCGCTGTCGGCCTGCCACGGGAGCAGGGTGACGCGGTCGCTGAGATGGAGTTCGGCGATGAGGGTTGCGAGCTTTCCATGGTCGGGGCCGTCGCCGGTGATGACGAGGTGGCGCGATGGATCGTTTTTCCAATGGCTGGAAAACGTCCGCACGAGGAAGTCCTGCTGTTTCTGATTGAATTCGATGCGGCCGATGGTGCCGAAGAGTTTTTTATCCTGCGGCAGGCCGAGGGCGGCGCGACATTCACTTTTTTCCAATGATTGGAAACGCTCCGGATCAATTCCGTTGGGGACGACTTCGATGGGGGCGGTTGCGCCGCGTTCTTCGAGCAGGGTTTTCATGGAGCGGCTGATGGTGATCCATCCGTCGGGCTTTTTGAAGAGCCAGGCGTTGAGACGGTCGCGCAGGGCGCCGAGTTTGGCGCCCATGAGGGCCATGCGGTGCGGGACGGGGATATAGCTGATGCACGGGATGTGCAATGATTGTGCGGCGCAGAGGGCGAGGGAGCTGTCTTCGATTTCGCCCTGAATGACGAGGAGGAGGTCGGGGGCTTCGGCGGCGAAGAGCTTTCGCAGGCGCTGAACGGAGCGTTTCTGAAACCGGCTGAGTACGCCCTGAAATGTACGGGTCCTGACCGGGGAGGGGTGCAGGGTGAGGTTGCCGGTGTTTTTGCGGAATGGGTCCAATGACTGGAACAACCGCCGGTTTTGCGGGTTGTAGAAGACGGTGATTTTCCACTGGTTGGAAACCGCGAGGGCTTCGAGGGCCAGGCAGGCCATGATCTGGTGGCCGCCGTAGTCGGGGTTGTCGTCGTAGCACAGGATTTTTTTCATGCGGAGTCTATGCGGCGGTGCGGGCGAGGCGGCGCTGTTCGCGTTCTTTGCGGCGTTGGTCGCGGTCGATCAGCACGGCGGCGACGGCCATGGCCATAAAGATTTTGGTGAGCATGTAGATGGAGGTCTGCCGGTAGGAGAGCTGCAGCATAAACTGAATATGGCCGACCATGGTGCCCGCTGTGGCGGCGGCGGCGGCGGCGTAGATGAGTGTGCTGCGGCGGCGGAACAGGAAGGGCAGTGCGAGGCCGTAGAACCGCAGCCAGTACAGAATAAAGATGAGCAGACCCGGCATGCCGAGCTCGCCGAGGGTGAGATACCAGAGGTTGTGCGCCGGCGTGCCGTATTCGTTCAACCCGACCTGCCGGCCGTAGCGCAGCCACGAGTAGGTGGAAAAGTTTCCCAGCCCGACCCCGAAGGGATGGTCGGCGGCCATCAGCTTGGCTTCTTCGTTGTACAGTCCGCGGTATTCAATGTCGGAAACGGCGTCCTGCTGAACGAGAAAGCGGGCGGTGATGGTGTCCGCGGCCACAAAAAACAGGCCGAGCACGACCAGTGATCCGGCCAGCAGAAGGGCAATGTTTTTAAAGTTGATAAACCGGTGAAAGAGCGAGGAGACATCCACCCACAGGCCCAGCAGCATGGCGGCGAGGGCGCCGCGCGAGATGGTGAGCAGCACGCAGACCAGTGAGGCGGCGGTGGCGACCGCAAAGGTTCCGCTGGAAAAAAAGGTGGTGCGGAAGAGGGTGATGCCGAACATGAGTGTGCCGGTCATCCCGGCGAAGGTTCCGAGGCTGTTGGGATGACCCAGGGTGGCGGAGATGCGGTGCTGGCCTTCAATATAGCGGTCGATCAGCGCTTCCACTGTGACGACGATCACCACCATGACCAGCGCGGCGATGAGCGTGCGGAAGTGTTCTTCATCGCGCAGAAAATTAACGACAACCAGAAAGGTCAGTCCGCCGCGAATTATTTTACTGAGCTCGAAAACCGGGTACAGGCCGGTTTCAAAATAGTCGTAAAAATCAACACCGGAATCTGCATAGAAGGCGGTGGTGATCGACGGAACGGGGATGGCGTCGGGGGCCAGCAGCCAGGAGAGCACGCCGATGCCGATGTATGTCCCGAAGAGGATGGACAGCGGCGGAAACCAGCGGAAGCCCCGTTCGCCCGGCTGGATGACCAGTATGAAAAAGAGCGCAATGATGCACATGTCAAAGAGACCCAGTTCCACGCCGCGGGTGGTGGCCCGGTAAAGCTCCCGGGAGAGAAAGTTGATGGTCAGGGCTTCCGGGTAGCAGAGCGCAAAGCACATCACTGCGGCGAGCAGCTTTTTAAGCGGCCGGAAGACCAGCCCTGCAAAAATCATCGCCGGGATCCCGAAGAGAAACGCCGCGGAAAATATGAGTGTTTTGGGATCCATAGGAGCGCAGTTTATACCAACCGAATTCGGGCGGCAACGAATTTAACGCCTGCGTTGCCGGATCCCCCGGCGGTGCCGAAGGCGCAGAGCCCGCAGGCGGACATACCAGCGCCGGCGGCGGATCAGCGCGTTGAACCGCTGTGAACAGCGCATAAAACAGGCCAGCGCAAGCAGAAAGAAAAAGAAGCCGGGCAGAACCGGAAGCAGGATGCCGGCGAAGCCGATCAGCACCGATAGAATGCCGGCCGTCAGCCAGAGTCCGCGATGGATATGTTTCAGCATGGGTTGAAGGAGGGCTGGATCGGTGGATGAATGGAACGGTGCGGGGGCGGGTCGGTCAAGGCGGTGCGGCATGTTTCAGAGAGTTTATTCTTCGGGCAATCCGCCGGCCCGGCCGCGGAATCCCGCCGTTACGGATACTGCGGCGGAAAGTTGAGCCCGAGCGTTTCATCGAACCCGAACAGCAGGTTCAGATTCTGCAGGGCGTTGCCGGCCTGACCTTTCATCAGGTTATCAATGTGCGAGATGATCCGCAGCCGGCTGTTGCGTTCGTCCACGTCCACAATCAGGCTGCAGCCGTTGGAGCCGGCGACCTGCATGGTGCCGACCGCGGCTTTGCTGTCAAAAACCCGTACAAACGGATGGCCGGCATAAAAGGACTGATACGCCTCCAGCGCCTGTGCGGCGCTCAGGGGCTCCCGGAGATCCGCATACAGGCAGGACAGAATGCCCCGGCAGACCGGCATCACCTGCGTGGTCATGGTGATCTGCACAGGCTCGCCCGCCTGTTCCGCCAGTTCCTGTTCGATTTCGATCATATGCTGATGTCCGCTCAGTTTATAGGCGTTCATCTGTTCGTAGCGCGCGGGATAATGGAAGGCCGGATTCGGTTTTTTTCCCGCGCCGGAGACGCCGGTTTTGCAGTCGCAAATGATGCTGCCGGGTGCAATCCGCTTGCCGGCCGCCGCCGGCGCCAGACCGAGGATGCAGCTGACCGCAAAGCAACCGGGGTTGCCGAGCAGGTTTTGTCCGGGCGAAATGCCGTGCAGCTCGGCCAGCCCGTAGGCGGTCTGTTCCAGCAGGGCGGGTGCCTTGTGCGCGGGATCCCGTCCGATAAAGCCGGCGTAGGCACTGTATTTTTCCGATGAGTTGAACCGGAAGTCGCCGCTGTAATCAATGACCTTGGCGCCCTTTTCGAGTTCAGCGGGTGCGGCGGTCATGCCGACGCCGTCCGGGGTGGCGAAGACGACGGCATCGTATGCCTCCTGTGCTTTCGGATCGTCGGGCGTGCGGATGATCTCATCACAGAAGCCGCTCAGATGCGGATAGAGATCGCTCATTTTCATGCCGGTTTCCGAGGCGGCCACGAGGCAGCCGATCCTGAATTCGGGATGCCGCAGCAGCAGCTCGGTGATGCCCACGCCGCCGTATCCGCTGGCTCCGACCACTTTGACTGTTTTCATTTTCTAAATTCTCCGCTCGTATTGTTCAGAAAGAGGGCTAATATAAACCCTCCGGCCTTCAGGCCAAGAACGAAACGACAGGCAGGCAACGTGAAAATCGGAATTATGTCAGATACGCACGGCCAGGTGGACCTGGCACTGGCCGCCGCCCGCGAGTTTATCTTTCGCGGCATCGAAGCCGTGGTTCACTGCGGCGACATCGGTTCGGATATGGTGCTGACTGAAATGACCGCCATGTTTCAGACCCTGGACATCCCGCTCTATGCCGTTCTGGGAAACACCGATCTCCAACTCGACTGCAAAACGTTTCCGGATACTATCGGTGTTGAACTGCTGGGGCGTTTCGGGGAGCTGGAACTGGCCGGACGGCGCATCGCCGTGCTGCACAGTGACGACGAGGATCACTTTGAGCGCACCGTGGAGTCCAGCGACTACGATTACGTTTTCTTCGGCCACACCCATGTCTGCCACGACGAAAAGCGCGACCGCACCCGCCTCATCAATCCCGGCGCCACCGGCCGCGGTATGCATCCCTCCTGCGCCGTGCTGGATCTCGTGGAAGACGAGCTCGAATATTTCACTATCCGGCGCAGTGCATAGAAGGAACTCAATGAGCGACGGAACCAAATCCATCCATGAGTTTGACCTCGAACTGATCTGCGACTATTTCTCCAATCTGCAAAGACAGGGGCCGGGCAGTCCGGAAGTGACTCTCAGGGCGCTGGGCTTCGTTGACAATCTCAATGACACGTCACGGATTGCGGATATCGGCTGCGGGTCGGGCGGGCAGACGTTGGTGCTCGCACAGCATGCGCCGGGAACCGTGACCGGGGTTGACCTGTTTCCTGTTTTTATTGATCAGCTCAACCGGAATGCGGCGAAACTGAATCTTCAGGATCGGGTCAAAGGGATCACCGGCTCCATGGACGACCTTCCGTTCGGGGACGAGGAACTGGATCTGATCTGGTCGGAAGGTGCCATTTACAACATCGGCTTTGAGCGGGGCCTGCAGGAGTGGCGTAGATTCCTGAAAACAGGGGGGTATCTGGCTGTTTCCGAGGCCTCCTGGTTCACGCCGGAGCGCCCGGCGGAGATTCACGACTTCTGGATGGATGCCTATCCGGAAATAGACACCGTTTCCGCCAAAACGGCGCAGATGGAGCAGGCCGGTTATGTCCCGGTTGCCACGTTTATCCTGCCCGAAAGCTGCTGGATCGAAAACTTCTATGCCCCGCAGGTGGATCTCGATAAAAAATTTCTAAAGGAACATGCAGGCAATCGGGCCGCCGAAGAATTTATCGCCAACCAGCAGCACGAAGCAGCGCTGTACCGCAAATACAAAGAGGTTTACGGCTACGCCTTCTACATCGGCAAAAAGTACTAATCTGACTATCGGAACACTCAATGGGGGTCCCCTCGCAGTAAGCCGGTCCGGAGCTCTTTCATGCCATTGACCCGTCAGTAGTCATATCAGCCCGCTTCGCGGCCTTTGCAGCCTTCTGTTTGAGTTCTCTTTTATGCTGCCGGGTGGGTTCTCTTTCCGTGTTGCCGGCGTTTTCTGCGGTTCGCACAAGCGAGTCGGCGCTTGACACCACTCGCCGGGGTATTACTTTTGTTTCATAAGGTAATACGAGGTGCTTATGACAACGCTTACCGTGAAAATTCCGGAGAGCCTGGCCGCGGAGCTGGATGCTGAGGCGCGTCAGAAACACAAGTCAAAATCATCAGTTGCACGGGATGCTCTGCGCAGTTATTTACATCAGAAGAATCGTGCGCCAAAGACATCCTGTTATGACCTCGCCGAACCTTTTGTCGGCTGTGTAAAAGACGCTCCGGCGGACTTGTCGTATAATGAAGATCGTCTGAAAGGGTTCGGGTGTGATTGAGGCGGTCCTTCTGGATACGGGGCCTCTGGTTGCGCTTTGCAATGCCCGCGATCATTTTCATGATTGGGCCTGCGAGCAGTTCAAGCTGCTGAAGCCTCCTTTTTTGACGTGTGAACCGGTCCTTGCGGAAGCCTGTTTCCTGCTTGGAAAGAATCAAAATGTCATTCTGGAAATGGCGCAGGCCGGGCTTTTTAAGACCAACTTTTCGCTGTTAAAGGAGCTGCCGGCCATCCGGCGGCTAATCAAAAAGTATGCGGATGTTCCCATGTCACTGGCCGACGCCTGTCTGGTGCGAATGAGTGAGCTGCACAAAAACAGCCGGGTCTTGACGCTGGATCGAGACTTTCTGCTGTATCGAAAAAATGGGCGGCAGGTTGTCCCGCGCATTATGCCGGACTAAACCGAAGCAGTTCTGAGGCAATCCTCTCCGCGCCGCCGGTTTCGATCTGCTCCGGCGGCTCCGGTGCGGATTTGATTTTTTCCAACCATTGGAAAAAGTCTCCGGTGTAGAGTTTTTCGGAGGGCAGGTGCACGTTGCGCAGGTATTTCTCGATCCCTTCGACCAGATACGGATACTCCGCGAAGTCGCCGCGGTCGGAATAGATCAGCGGCTTGTTGTTTACAATGCACTCGCTGACCAGCCCGAAACCGGGCTTGCTGATCACGATGTCCATACTGGCCAGAATGTCGGCAAAACAAACCTTGTTCCGGTCAATCGAATGAATACACGACCTTTTGTAGTGAAGCGGCTCGACACAGAAAAACTCATGGTCAGCCGACAGATTTCGGATGTTTTCCAGGGCCTGGAAATCCAGATCCAGCGAAGTGAAAGACAGCAGAACCCATGGCTTGTTTTCCTGAATTTCAGGTTTCAGGTTTCGAATTTCATCTCTTCTGGCGACACCCGGTGTCGCCAGAAGAGGAATGTCTTTCCGGGTCGGAAACTGTTCCATCGGCGGGGCGAAGGGCAGGCGCAGCAGCAGGTCGGTCTGTTCGTAGATTGTTCGGAATTTTTCGACAAAATGCTCCCAGTGAAAGTCCGTCTTTGCGTAGGCCTCATAAATCCAGTCCCACGAAAAATTGCCGATCGCGATATTGTGCAGGTTGGAGCGCTGCGCGGCGGCGAGCGGAATGGCAGGGATATCGGCCACGACGAGGCCGACGTTATTTTCGCGGAAAAAGTTCTGCTCCTGAACAATCAGCTCCTCTTCGCGGTTATAGAGGGTCTCCAGTTTTTCCAGGGTGTGGAACAGGTCGATTTGAATGGAATCCTTCTGGACGAGGCCGACATCAAACGCACCGCTCCGGAACGTCAGGTTATCGCATCCCGCGAGGCGGCTGTTCAGAAAGTCGTGCGGCAGGTCGGTTGTCACCACCACGGGCTGTTCGGGAGCGATCCGGTGCAGGGCGTGCAGCACATCGCAGGAGCGCGTGCCGTGCCCGTAGCCGTGGGCGGTTATATAGTAGGCAATCGGTCTCATTGGAATTTTCTATCGAACATTCTATTGTTTGGGGAGCGGGAACTTCAATGCAGACCGCATGATTTTACTGTTCATGGTTTTGTAAAAATAATTTAGGATTCTCCGGAAGGAGAATCCTGTATGAAAAATCCGCCCAAAGCCTACGAGAACCTCGACTTCCTTAAAAGTCCGCACTGCCGCGAAATCCGTCTGCAGCTTGAGCATTTGCATCCCGAGGTGCAGATGCAGAAGGAAAAAATCCGGTCCACCATTGTGCTCTTCGGCAGCGCGCGCATCCCGTCCCCCGACGAGGCGCCGCATTGCGTCAACCGCAATATTGTCGCGTTGACCCCGTTCTACGAAGAGGCGCGCAAACTGGCACAGATGGTCAGCACCACCTGCCAGACCAATCATGAGTGCGAGTATGTCATTATTACCGGCGGGGGCGGCGGCATCATGGAAGCGGGCAACCGCGGCGCAAATGAGGCCGGCGGCAAATCGGTTGCACTCAACATCACGCTGCCGCACGAACAGGAACCCAACCCCTATGTAACCGAGGAGCTCTGCTTTAACTTCCACTATTTCAGCATGCGCAAAATGCATTTCCTTCAGCGCGCCAAGGCCGTCTGCATTTTTCCCGGCGGTTTCGGCACCTTCGATGAACTCTTCGAGGCGCTCACCCTGATCCAGACCGGGAAAATCGATCCGATGCCGGTTATTCTGTTCGGTGAAGCGCACTGGAAGCGGCTGGTCGACTGGGACTATCTCGCCGAGTGCGGTCTCATCAGTCCGGATGATTTGAATCTACTGACCTTCTGCGACACCGCCGAGGAGGCATGGGCCGCTATTGGGAAATTTCACGCCGATCTTCAATCAGCGGAAGATGGATTGTAAATCGGGTGCCGAGCCCGAGTTCGGACTCAACCTGAATGGTGCCGCCGTGCGCCTCGACGAGTCGTTTTGCGATGGACAATCCGAGGCCCGCGCCGCCACGCTCGCGTGACCGGGATTGATCGGCGCGGTGGAAGCGCTCGGAAATGTGACGATTATACTTGGGTTTTAGCATCGGCAGTGTAGGGTTAACACCATGTGGAAAGGGAGTGCAAATGTCGGAACGCGGTAACCCTCTGATTCACGAAAAAAGCCCGTATCTCCTGCAGCACGCCCGTAATCCGGTGAACTGGTTTCCATGGGGCGACGAGGCGTTCGAGAAGGCCCGTGCCGAGGACAAGCCGGTGTTCCTGTCGATCGGCTATGCGACCTGCCACTGGTGCCATGTGATGGCGCACGAGTCCTTCGAAAATCCGGAAGCCGCAGCGCTTTTGAACGAGACGTTTGTCTGCGTGAAGGTCGATCGCGAGGAACGCCCGGACATTGACGAAATCTATATGACCGTCTGCCAAATGCTCACCCGCAGCGGCGGCTGGCCGCTGACGATTGTGATGACGCCGGATCGGCAGCCGTTTTATGCGGCCACCTACATTCCGCTCGAAAGCCGCTTCGGGCGCGCCGGCCTGCTGGACCTGATTGCCCGGCTTTCAGAGGCCTGGAAAACGAAACGGGATGCGATTGTGCAGTCCGCAGCGGAGATTACGGCAGCACTCGCGCAATCGGAGCAGGGGAGCAGTGTGCTGGATGACGATCTGCCGCTCCGTGCGTTCCGGGACGCGCAAGAGCGTTTTGACACCGAATACGGTGGATTTGGTGCCGCGCCGAAATTTCCATCGCCGCACCATCTGATTTTTCTGATTCGTCAGAATCCGGAGAAAGCACGGACCCTGGCGGGAAAAACACTGAAGGCCCTGTATGGGGGCGGCATCTGGGATGCGGTCGGATTCGGGCTGCACCGCTATTCCACCGACCGGGAATGGCGGGTGCCGCACTTCGAGAAAATGCTCTACGATCAGGCGATGACCGCGCTGGCCTGCATCGAAGCCTTCGAAGCCTGGGGCGACGGAACCGACCGTCGCATGGCGGAGGAGATTTTCGAATATGTCCTGCGCGATATGACCGCGCCCGAGGGCGGCTTCTATTCCGCCGAAGATGCCGACAGCGAAGGCGTCGAAGGAAAATTTTATGTCTGGACCCTCGATGAACTGCGCGAACGGCTCAGCGGGGAAGAGCTGGACGAAATGATCGAACGCTGCGGTGTGACGGCGCATGGAAATTTCCGCGATGAATCCTCGGGCAGGAAAACCGGAGACAATATTCTGATCCGGCGGGACGCCCGGCCGCTCCCCGAACCGATTCGACGCAAGCTGTTTGCTGTCCGTGAACAGCGGGTTCATCCGCTTAAGGATACAAAAGTGCTGGCAGACTGGAACGGCCTGATGGTTGCCGCGCTGGCCAAAGCCGGGCGCGTGTTTTCAGAATCGCGATATACCGTTGCGGCGCAGCGCGCCGTTGATTTTATCCGGCGGGAACTGCTGAAAAACGGGCGGCTTACCCATCGCTGGCGCGATGGCCACTCCGCCGTTCCCGGCCAGCTCACAGATTATTCTTTTATAATCTTCGGGTTGCTGGAGCTTTACGAAACCTCGTTTGATTTCCAGTGTCTGGACCATGCGCTGACACTCAATGAGGCGGTGTTGAAACACTTTCAGGATTCGCTTGCCGGCGGGTTTTTCCTGACGGCGGATGATGCCGAAAAACTGATTTCGAGGCCGAAAAGCCTGTTTGACGGCGCGCTGCCGTCGGGCAACTCGGTGCAGATGATGAATCTGCTGAAGCTGGCGCGCCTGACCGGCCGTACGGAATATGAAACGGCGGCGGATCGCACGGCACGCGCCTTTGCCGCAACACTCAATCGCATGCCGTCCGCCTGCGCTCAGGCGCTGCAGGCCGTGCAGTTCGCTCAGGCCGGTGCGGTTGAGGTGGTGATTTCCGGCGATCCGGATCAGCCGGCAACACAGGCGCTGATCCAGGCTGTCCGTTCGGTTTATCAGCCGAACCGCACCGTCCTGCTGAAAACGCCGGAGGTGGAAACGGTTGCTCCGTTTACCGAGGATATGGGTCCGGTTGACGGGAAGCCCGCTGTCTATATCTGCCGTGATTTCAGCTGTCAGCAGCCGCTGACCGATCCCCGGGCAGTGCGCGAACAACTGCAGTCCATCGGCCCCCTGTCCGCCGTCCGCCGTTCATGCTGAAGCCGCTGCGCGGAACCGGAAGCCCGTCCAGGGGATTGCGCTATCTCGTGATTCCGCCGCGCCGGGGCTTCCGGCCTTTGCACCGTACCGGCCGCCTGCGTTGCGGTTTCGATGACTGCTTCGGCAAAGAACGTCCGTCAAGCCTTCCGGTCACCGGTTGTCCGGATCCGGTTTGGAAATTCGGTATAAGCCTGCCGGTGCATTTAAAATAGAGGCCGAGGCAGGGGTATGGGCAGGTTCAGAGCCCCCGCGTTGCACAGCAGCTGGAAGTCTGTATGCAAAGGAACCTCCATGTGCTGAACCATCCTTTTTGTTTCCGAATTCACCATGGTTCAAGCCGCTGGATCACATTACTTTATGCGCATATGCGTATATGCGCATAAACTGATATTCTGAACACAAAAAACGGCCCCTGTCGGACAGGGGCCGCGCGTCTCAAACCGGAGCGATTTACTCGGCCGGTTCGAAGTATTCTTTTTCCGCTCCGCATTCCGGACAGCACCAGTCGGCGGGCAGATCTTCAAATGCGGTTCCGGGTGCGACGCCGTTATCGGGATCGCCGACTTCCGGATCGTAGATGTAACCGCAGGGGGTGCATTGGTATTTTTTCATAACAGGACTCCTTCTGTTTGTGTGTTACATAATTTCGCCGAGTTTTTCCATGAAGGCCATGCGGCGCTTCGCGTCTTCTTCCGCCTGTTTAAAGAGCTCTTCGGCTTCGTCGGGGGCGGTTTTGAGCAGCGTGGTGTAGCGTCGCTCGGAGCGGATGAATTCCTGGAAGTCGCCTTTGGGCGGCTTGGTTTCCCAGGTGAACCGCTTGCCTTCTTCGCCCTCGGGGTTGAAGCGGTAGAGCGGCCAGTAGCCGCATTCCACAGCCCGCTTTTCCTCGGTCTGCGTTTTCATCATGTCGATGCCGTGCGCAATACAGGGGGCGTAGGCGAGCACGATGGACGGGCCGGGGTAGGCGGCGGCTTCCTGCAGGGCTTTCTGGGCCTGCATGCGGTTGGCGCCCATGGAAATGGAGGCGACGTAGACATAGCCGTAGCTCATGCACATGAAGCCGAGGTTTTTCTTGCCCATGCGTTTCCCGGCGGCGGCAAACTGCGCCACCGCACCGATGGGCGTGGCTTTGGACATCTGTCCGCCGGTGTTGGAGTAGACCTCGGTGTCGAGCACGAGAATGTTGACATCCCGGCCGGAGGCGACGACGTGATCGAGGCCGCCGTAGCCGATGTCGTAGGCCCAGCCGTCGCCGCCGACGATCCAGACGCTTTTGTCAGCGAAGTAGTCGGAGAGCTCACGGACTTTTTCCAGCACGGTCTTGAGTTCGCCGTCGGCCTTTTCGAGCGCGCCGGGCAGCAGCATTTTGACGGCATTCTGGGCCACGATGGCTTCGTCGCTGAGTGTGTTGCCGGCGTCGAGCGCTTTTTTCATGGCGGCCGTCAGATCGCCGTCGGCCCCGAGTTCAACGGCTTTGGCGGTCAGGTCGTCGAGCATTTTGCGGTTCTGATCGACGGCGAGGCGCATGCCGAGGCCGTATTCGGCGTTGTCTTCGAAGAGGCTGTTGGCCCAGGTGGGGCCGCGGCCGTCTTTGTTTTTGCAGTAGGGCACCGCCGGGAAGGTTCCGCCGTAAATGGAGGAGCAGCCGGTGGCGTTGGCGACCATCATGTGTTCACCGCAGATCTGCGTGAGCATTTTGACGTAGGGGGTTTCGCCGCAGCCGCCGCAGGCACCGGAGAACTCAAAGAGCGGTTTTTTGAACTGAAGGCCTTTGAGTGTTTTTTCGGGGGCGCCGTCGAGGACGTTGTCGGGCAGCGCATCGAAGAATTCGGCGTTTTTGCGTTCGCCGGCTTCGCGCTCGCCGTCCAGTGTCCGGAATTCGAGGGCTTTGGTTTTGGCGGGACAGGTTTCGACGCAGACGCCGCAGCCGGTGCAGTCTTCGATGTACACCTGAATCTTATACTGCAGGTCGCGCTCGTTTTTGGTGGTGGATTTGAGCGTTTCGAAGGTGTCCGGTTTGTCGCTGAGATCGTTTGAGTCGATCTGCTTGGCGCGGATGACGGCATGCGGACAGGCCATGACGCACTGGTTGCACTGGATGCAGTTTTCTTTGATCCAGTGCGGAACGCGCGGAGCGATGCCGCGTTTTTCGAGTGCGCTGGTTCCGGTGGGCAGGGTGCCGTCGAAGGTCATCTTCGAAACCGGGATGTCGTCCCCTTTGAGCAGCAGAGCGGGCTCCATGACATCCTTGGCGAAGCAGCCGGCCTCTTCGTTGATGAGGATCGGCGGTTCGAAGGATTTGCCGATGGCTGCGGGCACCTTGACTTCTTCAATGGCGGCGACGGAGCGGTCGATGGCATCCCAGTTCATTTTAACAATGTCTTCGCCTTTTTTGGCATAGGTTTTCTGTGCGGCCTGTTTGATCAGTTCGATCGCTTTGTCCGCATCCAGTACGCCGGAGAGCTGGAAGAAGGCGGTCATCATCACGGTGTTGATGCGGTTGCCGAGTCCGGTGTCCATGGCGATTTTGAGCGCGTTGACATTGTAGAATTTAATGTTGCGCTCCATGATGATTTCCTGCATGTCACGCGTCAGGTGCTCGAACACCTCGTCGGTCGGGATTTCCGAATTGAGCAGGAAGGTGCCGCCTTCCTTGATGCAGCTCAGCATGTCGTAGCGTCCGATGTAGGCCGGGTTGTGACAGGCCACAAAATCGGCGTTCTGAATCAGGTAGGGGTAGTTGACGCCGCTTTTTCCGAAACGCAGGTGGGAGACGGTGATGCCGTAGGATTTCTTCGAGTCGTATACGAAGTAGCCCTGTGCGTTCATGTCCGTGTTGTCGCCGATGATCTTGATGGAGTTCTTGTTGGCACCGACGGTTCCGTCGGAGCCGAGCCCCCAGAACATGCAGTTGACCACATCGTCGGCCTCGATGTTGAGCTGTTTTCCGATCGGCAGTGATTTGCGGGTGACGTCGTCGTTGATGCCGACCGTGAAGCCGTGGAAGGCGTCGCCGTCGAGGTGATCGAAAACCGCTTTGACCATGGCCGGGGTGAATTCCTTGGAGGAGAGGCCGTAGCGTCCGCCGATGACCTGAATGTCCTGATCGGCCAGCACGGCGGCGACATCGAGGTAGAGCGGCTCGCCGAGCGCGCCCGGCTCTTTGGTGCGGTCGAGCACCGCGACCTGTTTGACGGTGTCCGGCAGGGCCTGCACGAAGTGTTTGGCGGAGAACGGACGGTAGAGCCGCACTTTGATCAGACCGAGTTTTGCGCCGCCGGCGTTGAGGTTGTTCACGGTCTGCTCAACGGTTTCGCAGGCCGAGCCCATGGCGATGATCACTTTTTCTGCATCCGGTGCGCCGGCATAGTCGAAGAGATGATATTGGCGGCCGATCTTTGCGGCGACCTTGTCCATGGTTTCCTGCACGATGTCCGGCAGGGCTTCGTAGTATTTATTAACGGTTTCACGGCCCTGGAAGTAGACGTCCGGATTCTGGGCGGCCACTTTGAGCACCGGATTTTCCGGGCGCATGCCGCGCTTGCGGAACCGTTCGACATCCTGCGGTTCAAGCAGTTCCTTCAGGGTGTCGTAGCTGACTTCCTCGACCTTCTGGATTTCATGCGAGGTGCGGAAGCCGTCGAAGAAATTGAGGAAGGGAACCTGACCCTTGAGTGTGGCCAGGTGGCTGACAATGCCGAGATCCATGGTTTCCTGAATGCCGTTGGCGCTCATGAGGGCAAACCCGGTGTTGCGCACGCTCATGACGTCGGAGTGGTCTCCGAAAATCGAAAGCGACTGTGCGGCCAGCGAGCGGGCCGACACATGAAAGACCGTCGGGAGCATTTCCCCGGCAATCTTGTGCATGTTCGGGATCATCAGCAGCAGGCCCTGCGAGGCGGTGAAGGTGGTCGTCAGCGATCCGGCGGAGAGCGACCCGTGCACCGCGCCGGCGGCGCCGGCCTCGGACTGCATTTCGGTGACGCTGACCACCGAGCCGAACACGTTTTTACGACCCTGTGCCGCCCAGCTGTCCGCGTATTCGCCCATATTCGATGAAGGGGTGATGGGATAAATGGCTGCGTTTTCACTGAACGCGTACGCCACATGTGCCGCCGCAGTATTTCCATCGATGGTTACCATTTTCTTACTCATGCCGGTGTCGTCCTCCTGAGGATTTTCAGTTTGTTGTCAAATTTTGTTAAAACCGCTGCGTTGAATCGCAGCCGGTTTCCGGTTTCTGCTCCGATTTACGAAAAACCGTCTTCGGGAACGGGGTCAGATTTCGCATTTACCACACAGAGTTCGAAGGGTTTCAAAAAACGGCGTCGAACAGAAGCCTTTTTTAACGAAGAAACGCTCAAAATGCCTGTTTATATCGGGTCTCAGGAACACGGTTTTCCGTGTTTGGAAAAAAGGGTTCCTATTTGGTTGAACCGACGGCCCTTATTCGCCATAACCCGACTCTTATGAGAGTGCTGATTTTAGGAGCCGGCAATGCCGGTCGACAGCTGGCCGCACGGCTGTGCGAGGAGAAACACAGCGTGGTGATGGTGGATCGCAATCCGCAGGCCCTGGCGGAGGCCGAGTCGAAACTCGATATTCTGACGGTCTGCGGGCCGGGGTCGAGCCCCCGGGTGCTGACTGAAGCCGGGGTGGAAAAATGCCGGCTCGTGATCGCCGTGACCGACAGCGACGAGGTCAATATCCTGGCCTGTCTGTATGCGCACGCGGCCGGTGTTCCGCGCAAGGTCGCCCGCGTGTCGAGTCCGGAATACATTCACCGCAATGATGCCTACGATCTGGGCGGCATGGGGATTGATCTGGTGATTAACCAGAAGCAGGAGTGTGCCCGGGAGCTGTTTCATATGCTGCAGATGCCCGGGGCGGTTGAATCGTTCGACCTGTTCAGCGGCCGGGTGCGTGTGGCCGGTTTTGAAGTGGATGAGGCGAGTCCGCTGCTGAACCGTACCCCCGCGGAATGCGACCGGCTCGATCTGATTCAGCGCGTACGCATGATTGCCGTGCAGCACCGCGGGCGGCTGCGCATTCCGCACGGCGACACCCGGTTTGAACAGAGCGATGTAGTGTATCTGGTCGGTCGTCCGCTGGATATCGCCGCCTTTGCGGCCTGGGTCTGCCCGTCCGTGCCGCCGTTTAAAAAGGTGATTATCGCGGGCGGCGGCGATCTGGGGCTGATGCTGGCCCGGCGGGTTGAACAGAGCATGGATTGTGTGGTGCTCGAACGCGACGACGAAAATGCCCGGCGCTGTTCGGCCGAACTGAACCGGGCCCTTATTCTGCGTGCCGATGCGCTCTCTGAAAGTACGCTTGAAGAAGCCGGCCTGAATGCAGCGTCTGCATTTGTCGGCCTGACCGGCGATGACGAAAACAATATTATGAGCTGCCTGCTGGCACAGAAAAAAGGCGCTGCGTTTACGGTCACACAGATTGCCCGGACCGATTATGTGCCGGTGGTCGAACAGCTCACACTCGTTAACCGAGTGGTCAGTCCCTACATTTCCATGACCCATGCGATTCTGCACTATCTGCGCTCCCAGCAGATCCAGGCCGCTTCCCTGCTGCATAATCTCCCGGGCGAACTGCTCGATGCAGTGGTCACTGCGGGCAGCCGGCTGGCGGGACGAAAGATCCATTCACTGAAACTGCCGCGCGAGTCCATCATCGCCACGGTGCTGCGCGACGGTGAGGTGCTGACGGCAACGGGGGATCTCGAGTTTGTGCCGGAGGATCGGGTTCTCATTTTTTCACATCCGGCTGCGGTTAAAAAAATCCAATCCATGTTTCTTAAGTGAACGTTGAACATCCAAACGGACAGCGAGCCCGGCCCGCTGCACGGCTGTAGCTGCCGGTCTGCCGACCGTCTGCTGTTCAGTCCCCTTTCGTCATGAACAAACGTGTGGTATTTCATTTGACGGCTTTTGTAACACTGGTCATCGGTGCGGCAATGGCGATGTGCGCCCTGCTGGCCTATTACTGGAACGATCCGGTTTCCACGCGCCACGGTCTGCTGGCGGCGGCGGCCATTACCGTGCTGGTTGCCGGGATGCTGCTGATCGGGACCCGGGGGCCTGTTCATCTGTCGCGCCGGGACGGGTTTGCCGTGGTGTCCTTCGGCTGGCTGTTTGCCGCCCTGTTCGGCGCGCTCCCCTATATCTTTTCAGGGGTGATTCCGCATCCGGTCTCCGCGGTGTTTGAAACCATGTCGGGTTTCACGACCACCGGAGCTTCCGTGCTGCCGTCCGGTGCGTTCCAGACCCTGGAAAGCATTCCGCGCGGCATCCTCTTCTGGCGGGCGCTCACACACTGGTTCGGCGGCATGGGCGTGCTGGTGCTCTGCGTCGCCATTCTGCCGTTTCTCGGGGTCGGCGGCATGCAGCTCTACCGCGCGGAGATGCCGGGGCCCTCGAAAGACCGGCTGGTGCCGCGCATCACCACCACCGCCAAGCTGCTGTGGGGGGTGTATGTGCTGCTTTCGCTGGCGGAAATCCTGCTGCTGCATTTCGCCGGCGGACTGTGCTGGTTCGATGCCGTCTGCCATACATTCGCCACCATGGCCACCGGCGGATTCTCCACGCGAACCGCCAGCGTCGGAGCGTACCAAAGCGGACTGATCGATGTGATTGTCATGGTGTTTATGTTTGCCGCCGGCATTAATTTTTCCCTTCATTATTATGCCCTGACCGGGCGGCCCGGCCGCTATTTCAAAGATCCGGAGTTCCGCTGCTACTTTTTTATCTGGCTCGGGTGCGGCCTGTTTCTGACGCTCAACATTCTTCCGCTCTACGACAGCGCGGCACACGCCCTGCGCGATGCCTTTTTCCAGGGCACATCCATTCTGACCACGACGGGGTTTGTGACCGGCGATTTCGACACCTGGCCGCAGGCGTCCCGCCTGCTGCTGGTGCTGATGATGTTTGTCGGCGGCTGCGCCGGCTCCACCGGAGGCGGAATCAAGGTGCTGCGGATTTTTATCATGTGGAAGCAGGTTCTGAAGGAAATCCGCCGGTTTATGCGCCCGCAGGCCGTGCTGCGTCTCAAGCTCGGCGGACGTCCCGTCGATGAAGATGTGGTCTCGCACATTGCGGCCTTTTTTACCATCTTTGTGCTCGTGTTCGGGCTCGCATCGTTTTTGATGACCTTCTATACCCCGGATCTCGAAACCGCCGCCACGTCGGTGATTGCCACGCTCGGCAACATCGGTCCCGGTCTGGCCGCCGTCGGCGCCACACAGAACTATGCCGCTATCCCCGCGCCCGGTCAGATGCTTCTGACGCTCTGCATGCTGCTCGGCCGCCTGGAGCTCTATACCGTCCTCATTCTCTTCCTCCCTGCGTTCTGGAAAAAGTAGATCCATGAAAGCAGAACCTGTTGTTTGCGGCAGGGACGGTTTTTTCCAGACATCGGAAAAGGCGGTATTCTGTTTTTCCAGGCCCCGGAAGAATTGGTATAGTGCACGGTATGAAATCGATTGAAGAGCAGATTCAGGAGCTCAAAGAGCAGCGCGGCGCGGTGGTGATTGCGCACAACTATCAGATTGATGAGGTGCAGGCGATGGCCGACTTCACCGGCGATTCGCTCGAACTCAGCCGCCGCTCGGCCGCGCTCTCCGAGGATGTGGTGGTGTTCTGCGGCGTCCATTTTATGGCGGAGACCGCCGCGATTCTCGCGCCCGAAAAGACCGTGCTGATTCCCGACCCGCATGCGGGCTGCCCGATGGCCGATATGGTGACGGCCGAAGGCCTGCGCGCACTGAAGGCAGAGCATCCGGACGCCAAAGTGGTCTGCTATGTGAACAGCTCGGCCGAGGTCAAGGCGGAGAGCGATATCTGCTGCACATCATCGAATGCGGTGAAGGTGTGTGAGTCGCTCGGCGATGTGGAAATCATTTTTGTTCCCGACCGCAACCTTGGCGCCTTCGTGGCCGAAAAGCTGGGCAAAGAATTCATTCTCTATAACGGGTTCTGTCCCACGCATGAGCGCATCCGCGACGTGGATGTGCTGGCCATGAAAGAAGCCCATCCGGACGCTCTGGTGCTGGCGCATCCCGAGTGCAGCAGGCCGGTGCGCGACCTGGCTGACGAACTGCTTTCGACCGGGCAGATGTGCCGGTATGCGCAGGCATCGGAGAAAAAAGAATTCATCATTGCCACGGAACTGGGGATCAACTACCGCCTGCGCACCGAAAACCCGGAAAAGACATTTTATCCGGTCAACCCCGACCGCGCGGTCTGCCCGAATATGAAAAAAATCACGCTGGAGAAAATTCTCTGGTCGCTCCAGGATATGAAGTATCAGGTGACCGTTCCGTCCGACATCGCCGCCCGCGCCGTCGGCTGCATCGAAAAAATGCTGGCAATCAAATAACTGTGGACGGTTAGCCGGAAAGTAGAGCAAGCGTCTCGCTTGCTTGTGAACGAGCGGGATTCACCCTGAGGGTTCATCCTGAAGGACGCGCCTTCTACTTTGAGGATCTGTCACATATATCGCTAAGCGATATATATGTCATTATGACATATCTGCCGTCCTCTGGATTTCAGATTTTCCAATGTTTGGAAAAAGGGGCTGGGATGCGGCGGTTTTTCTTCTCAGAACTTCTTTGGCCGCTATACTGGGCGGACTGAATACGGGTATCTGCTTTCGCGAACTGGAGGAGCTAAACGATGATTACGCTTGTTGAGGCGCTACGCTACAGATGTTTACGTTATGTATCACAACCCTTGGGCGATTTTCATGTTCTTGTGGGGCCAAACGCATCAGGGAAAACCACTTTTCTGGATGTGATCGGCTTCCTGAGCGATGTTGCATCGGAAGGGCTTGATACTGCCATCAACAATCGCACGACGAATCCCGAAGATCTACTCTTTCGCCGGAGCAGGGAGAATTTGGAACTGGCGGTGGAAGCCCGTATTCCAGACGATTTGAGGGAGCAAACCGCCAAGCCCGAACTGGATACAGTACGGTATGAAGTTGCAATAGGGTTCGATGAATCAAAACGTGCGTTCGAGTTAAAAAAGGAAAAACTTCTTCTCAAGAAGACCGCCATGGTTATGTCCCCGGAGCGAGAACTGTTCCCCATGTTGCTGTCCCCGCCCGAGACCCTTACGACGGGGAAGGGGGTGCGTAATACCAAGGTCGTTGCGAACAAGGTGCCGGGTGGAAACGACAACTTTTACAGTGAAACATACGGCAAATCGGGAAAGGGCTGGGCTCCGTCATTCAAGCTGGGTTCAAAGAAGTCGACGTTACGTAATCTTCCGGCAGATGAAGCCGCCATGCCCGTGGCAAGTTGGTTTCGCGAGTATCTCAGCTCAGGTGTTCAGCGCTTTATTTTAAACAGCCAGACGATCAAGAGACCCAGTCCCCCGACCAAGGCAAAAGGTTTTTTGCCGGATGGCTCCAATCTCCCCTGGGTCGTTGCCCGGTTGCGAGCAGAAAGCGATGACTGCTACCAAAACTGGATTGATCATCTGCGAACGGCGCTTCCAGATCTTCAGGGGATATCGACGGTGGAGAGGCCTGAAGACAAGCACTGCTATCTTATGTATGAGTATGTCGGAGGTCTTAAGGTTCCATCATGGATGGTGTCGGACGGAACTTTGCGCCTAACCGCGCTGACTCTTCCCGCATATCTCGACAGCTTGCAGGGGATCTACCTGATCGAAGAACCGGAAAACGGTATACATCCACGCGCCATTTCTACGGTTTACGATTCCCTGTCGTCTGTCTATTCCGCTCAGGTGTTGCTTGCGAGTCACTCTCCTGTTGTCCTGAACGCTGCCGAACCCTCGTCCGTGCTTTGTTTTGCTAAAAACAGCGAAGGTGCGGCGGACATTGTACCGGGGTCGGAGCACCCTGCCTTGCGCCAGTGGAAGGGGGAGTCCAGTCTGGGGACACTTCTGGCCTCGGGGGTTCTGGGATGAAAGATCTGATCATTCTTGCCGCAGATAAGGATTTGGAATTTTCATTGCGGGGGTTGCTGGACCGACCGGAATCTCTAGGAATCTGCCCTGTGACGGCGGATATCTTTGTTGCGCCGGAGCATGACCCGGCATGTGCCTTGAGGGGGATCGATTTTCTTAAAGCCTTTGAGGGGCAATACAGATATGCACTGCTCATGTTCGATCATGAAGGCTGCGGCAAAGAAACCATTTCTGTGAAGACTCTTCAGGATGATCTGAACAGTAAGCTGGCAAGCACTGTTTGGGGTTCCCGCGCACAGACAATCATACTGGAGCCCGAATTAGAGGCATGGATATGGAGTGACTCGCCGCATGTGGATCACATTGCAGGCTGGAGTGGTCGCAATCCGGAACTTCGTTCATGGCTTATCGAACAGGGTTGGCTGGAAGAGGGACAGACAAAGCCTGCCCGTCCGAAGGAAGCATTTGAAGCCGCATTGCGCGAAGCGCGAAAACCCCGCAGTGCCTCTCTTTACAAAAAGCTGGCGGATGTGGTCAGCGTTCGGCGTTGCGAGGACGCGAGTTTTAGACGGTTTAAAGCGGTTTTGCAGGAATGGTTTCCGGCGGTGTAGAAAAAAGGCGGAGTAACGACATGCTGAGATTATCGGAACAGGAGAAGCAGGAGATTGTTCGTTTATCGCCAAAAACTATTTGAACGAGGCGCACATCAAAGAACTGAACCGGATCGTGTCGGCCTACCTTGATTTGGCGGAAAACAACGCGCAGCGCGGCATCGTGATGAAAATGACGGACTGGGCTGGCTTCCTGAATCAGTTTCTGGAACTGTCCCGTTATCCCGTCTTACAGGATAAAGGCAAGGTCCGTGCGCTGGAGGCTCGACTGAAGGCGGAGCAGG
>CAZITJ010000020.1:22922-27107 GCA_964542135.1 uncultured Verrucomicrobiota bacterium | reverse complement strand
CTATCGTGCCAATCTTCTCAGCACCCTTCGCCGCAAAACCTCACGCCGCGGAGACTATTGACCTGTCTGTCCCGTCCGTCCGGCCTGAACAACTGCGTTATCAGCCGTGCCCGTCGGTTGAACGGTTAACCTGCACCTGAAAGAGGCCTGTTATTGAAAACGGCTTGTTCATTCAGGGGTTTTAAATTGATCAGCTTAAGTGGTTCAGAGGAATGGCGTTTATACCTACGTCCATTATTTACTATAAATATGATCATATTTTATTGATTTAATATCCGGCAACGCTATAATGGAGTTGTTTGAATACGAAAGGAGATGGACCTCATGGCAACGATAACCTTCAAAAGTGATGTGAACTGGACCGGTGACGGCGTCAGTGCCGATGCCCAAAGCGGGCCGCACACGCTGCGCATCGATGAACCCGAAGCGCTGGGTGGAAAAAACACCGGTCCCAACCCGGTTGAACTGCTTCTATCGGCTCTCGGCGGCTGCCTCGTGGTGCTTTCCAATGCCTTCGCACCCGCTCATGGTGTGGAGATCAATGGCGTCAGCGTTGACGTGGAAGGGGATCTGGATCCTGACGGATTCCAAGGGTTGTCGGATGTGCGCCCGGGCTTCAGCGAAATCCGCTATAAGCTGACCATCGACTCGCCGTCGCCTGCCGACAAGGTCGCTGAGCTGATCGAACACGCCGTCAAGGCCTGCCCGGTGAAGGATACCCTTTCGGGTGTACCGATTGTAAAGGCCGACTGAAAAAGCCGATTGTTTATTGAACGCCTTCATGGTTTGATCTCAATCCATGAAGGCGTTTAAAGCATACGATATCCGCGGCGTCTACGGACGCGATTTTGATTCATCCCATGTTCGCAGCATCGGGTTTTTCCTGCCCGAACTGCTGAAAACCGATCGCGTTCTGGTCGGTCGCGACGACCGCGCCAGCACCCCGGAAATTTTCGAGGCCCTCTGCGACGGCATTACAGCGGCCGGGGCCGACGCCGTTTCCATCGGCCAATGCACCACCCCAACGGTTTATTTCGCCACCGCCTCGCTGACGTTTGATGCCGCGGTGATGATTACCGCCTCGCACAACCCGCCGGAATACAACGGCCTCAAAATCTGCAGAACCGGTGCGCGACCGGTTGACTATGCCACCGGTCTGTCCGATCTCGAACAGATGATTCAACAGCCGATCATCCCGGCAGAACAGCGGGGATCCGTTTCTGAAATCGATGTGCGCGGCGACTACCTCGACTTTCTGCGGCAATATCTGCCGGACCTCTCCGGTCTGAACATCGGCGTGGACTGCTCCAACGGCATGGCCGCCCTGCTGATCAAAGATTTGCTTGGAAAGAAACCAGCGTATATTTATGACGAAATCGACGGCACCTTTCCCAACCATCCGCCCAACCCGCTGGATGAGAAAAACTGCACCGAACTCAAAAAACGGGTCATGGAAAACCGTCTCGACATCGGCCTGATTTTTGACGGCGATGCCGACCGTGTGATGTTTATCGACGAACAGGGACGCTATGTCCAGCCCGACCTCATCACCGCGGTGCTTGCCGACTATTTTCTCGCCGAAGAAAAAGGCTCCGTTCTGCACGACATTCGCAGCTCCAAAGCCGTCACCGAACGCATCATCGAGCTGGGCGGACAGCCGCATATGTGGAAGGTCGGCCATTCCTTTGCGAAGGAAAAAATGCGCGAGCTCGGCTGCATTGTCGGCGGCGAGCTGGCCGGCCACTATTACTTCCGCGATTTTTTCAACTGCGACTCCGGCATTCTGACCGCTCTGATCGTACTCAGCGTTGCGGCCGGATTGAAAGCGGAAGGCAACCCCTTCTCAGCCTGCATTAACAACCTGAAGCGCTACGCCAACTCCGGCGAAATCAACTTTCGCATCGAGCAGAAAGACGAAGCCATTGCCGCACTCGTCAAAGCATTCACCGACAAGGAAACGCCCGAAGCAATTTACGACTTCGACGGCGTGCGTCTTGAATTTGCAGACTGGTGGTTCAATGTCCGTCCGTCGAACACCGAGCCCTACCTGCGCCTGCTCATCGAGTGCACCACGCAGGCGCAGCTCACGGAAAAAAGAAACGCAATCCGGTCGATTCTGGATCCGTTCCACAGAAGAAGTGTTTCGTAGACTCGCCGCGTCACGAACATCACGCCCTGCCGGTCTCAATGCGGTTGATTTCCTGCTGGCGGATGGCTTCTTCATGGATGGACTGCATCACCTGTTCCACCAGGTCGGCGGAGAGATCCATTTGCGCGCCTTTGCGCACACGATCATCAAGAATTTCCTGCCAGCGATGCGGCTGATACGTCGACACATTCTGCTGCGATTTAAGCACCCCCATCTGCCGCACAATATCCATCCGGCGGCGCAGTAATTCGAGAACCCCGGCATCCACGGCATCCACTTCGTCGCGAAGCTGGCTCAGGCGGCGGGAGAAATCAGCGTTTTCGCTTTGCTCATGCGGCAGGCGCAAGGTATTCACGAGCTCCGTAAATCCGGTCGGCGTCAACTGCTGGGCCGCATCGCTAAGCGCGCGCTCCGGATCGCAGTGCACCTCCAGCATCAGGCCGTCAAACAGCAGATCCAGCGCCTCCTGAGCAATGGCCGCAATCAGGTCCCGCCGGCCGCAAATATGGCTCGGATCGCAGAGGATCGGCAGTTCCGGCATGCGACGCTGGAGCTCAATGGGAACCTTCCATCCGGGCGCGTTGCGATAGCGCATTTCCATGCGCGAGCTGAACCCGCGATGGATCGCCCCGATTTTTGTGATTCCCGCATTGGCAATCCGCTCAATCGCACCCAGCCACAGATCGACATCCGCACTCATGGGATTTTTAACCCACACCGGAAGATCAGCCCCTTTCAGCACATCGGCCACCGCCTGCACCGAAAACGGATTGGTGGCTGTGCGGGCTCCGATCCAGAGACAATCCAGTTCGTGCTCCAGGCAGGCCTCCACGTGCCATGGTTCCGCCACTTCGGTTCCGATTCGGAGGCCCGTCGCATCCCGGGCGGCCTGCAGCCAGGCAAGACCTTCTGTCCCGACCCCTTCAAACGATCCCGGACGGGTCCGCGGCTTCCAGATACCGGCTCTGAAAAAACTGACACCGCAGTCCGCCAGAGACCGCGCGGTTTCCACCACCTGCTCCTCGCTTTCCGCGCTGCACGGCCCGGCCGCCAGGAACATCCGCTCCGCCGGAATCCCCCATGTTTTCAGTGACTCCTTCATCCGGCCTCTTATAGCCCATCCGGCGGTTTAGAAAAAGATTAGGATGACGAAACCTCCCGATTCCTGCTTAAATCGGTCTCATGAATTTTTTATATGCCGCTGAACTGAAGAAAACCTTTCGCTGCTACGGTCATTTTTACCGCCTGAAGATTGCGGGCGCGGAGCCGCTGCCCTGTCGCAGCGTACTGGAAATCACATCGCTTCCGCCGGAGGCGGTCGGCGCACAAAGCGACCCGAACGATTTATTCAGCCCGGAAGGGGTGTCCCGCACCTGCGCATGTACGGGAAACAACCCGCTGCCGGACGCGGTGGTGATTATGATGAATCCCGGCTCGTCGCGCCCGATTGCCGCAGGGGACACCGACAGCCTGCTCACCATGCCCCTGCCCGATGGATTCATCAAGCCGCTGGTGCTGACGCAGCCGGACAATACGCAGTATCAGATCATGCGCATCGCGGTTTCCAGGCATTGGAAACATGTGCGTATTCTGAACCTATCGGACCTCCGCGATCCGAAGAGCCCGAGTTTTATTTCCAAAACCAAAACGCTCGACGGAATCGAAGGCGGAGAGGCGCACAGCCTGTTTTCCAGGGTTCGGAAAACCGAACGCGAGCACATGCTTCAGCGAAAATCCGGCGCGCCGTTCATCCTTGGGTGGGGACAGGATACCGGACTGCTTCCACTCGCCAAACAGTGCCTCGACTGCATTCAGGGCGAAAAATTCGTCACCGTTCCCGCCGGCAGCGATCCGGTGCTGACCGCCCACCCCAGTCCGATGCTTCAGGCAAAAAAAGAGGCGTGGCTCGATGCCATCCTCGCTGCGCTGAACTGATTTTCCCAGCCTCGGAACAAACGGACAGACGGTTCCAATCATTGGAAACTGTTTCAATATTACATTATGCGCATATGCGCATAATGTAAAACCGGTATTCG
>CAZITJ010000020.1:0-22822 GCA_964542135.1 uncultured Verrucomicrobiota bacterium | reverse complement strand
CTGCAATTTGGAGAGCAGACGCAGGATTTCAAGGTAAAGCCAGACGAGCGTTACAATCAACCCGAACGCGGCATACCATTCCATGTATTTGGGGGCACCCCGGTCGGCGCCCTGCTCAATAAAGTCGAAATCCAGCACCAGATTCAACGCGGCAACAATGACAACGACAACACTGAATCCGATACCGAGCGGACCACTGCCGACGATCATCGGGTTCTGCACGCCGAAGAAGCCGAGAATCAGGGACACCAGATAAAACAAGGCAATCCCGCCGGTCGCGGCAAAGACCCCCAGCTTAAAATTTTCCGTGGCTTTGATCAGCCGTGAGGTATAGGCCAGCAGAAGAGCGCCGAGTGTTCCGAAGGTCAGCAGAACGGCCTGAAACACAATGCCGGGAAACTGTTTTTCGAACAGGCTGGAAATCGCACCGAGAAAAAGCCCTTCGCACACGGCATAAATCGGGGCGGTGACCGGTGCCGCCTTTTTGTTAAAAACGGTGATCAGTGCCGTGACAAACCCCGCAACGGCACCGATCCAGATCCAGCTGCTGCTCTGCTGCGGAGCGGCAGGATTCCAGGTGAACAACGTGGCGGCGAACAGCAGGGCCAGCAGCATGGACGTGCGGCTGACGGCTCCCTGAACGGTCATGACCTGACTGTCGTCGCGAGCGACATCAAAGGTTTTGGCGCCCAGCGCCGGATTGGCAGTACGCATCATGGGTCGATCTCCCTGTTTAGTAGTGTAAAAGTAAAGCGGTTCGACCGGTCCGATGCAACTCTGTTCATTCGGCATCCTGAATCGTTCGGAACCCGGTATGACAAAGGCCGGTGCCGGGGGATGTTCCGCAAGCATTGCGATCGGGCGTCTATGCCAAACAGACCCCGCCAAAAAAACAGCATCGCTGTTCCAAAGACCCGCCTGTTCATTTTTTTCTCCGTTCAACAGACGGATCATCACGGGGGATTTTCCCGGTCGAATTTTCGTATGCCGCCCGGCCTTGTGAAAAAGAAGCTCCGCATCTATACTTTCCCTTATGCTCAACAGAAAAAGACCTTTTCATTTAATGGCCAAGCCATCGGGACCGGATTGCAACCTGAACTGCACGTACTGCTTCTATCTTGAAAAAGAGGTGCTGTTCGCCGACCAGAACGTGCACCGCATGAGCGATGAGGTGCTTGAAGCTCACATCAAACAGTATTGTGAATCACAAAATACGCCGGAACTGCTTTTTGCCTGGCAGGGCGGTGAACCCACACTCTCCGGTGTGGAGTTTTTTGAAAAGGCCGTTGCCTTCCAGAAAAAATATGCCGCCGGCCGGCCGGTACAAAACGCTCTCCAGACCAACGGGATTCTGATCGACAACACCTGGTGCAAATTTCTGGCACGGGAAAAATTTCTGGTGGGCCTCAGTCTGGACGGCCCCAGGCATGTACACGATAAATTTCGTGTCGATCGGGGCGGAAAGCCGACCTTTGACCGGGTCATGAAAACGCTCAAGCTGATGAAAGCCCATCGGGTTGACTTTAATACATTGACCTGCGTCACACGTCAGAATGCCAAATATGCACTGGACATCTATGAGTTTCTCAAAGGGACCGGCAGTTCATTTCTGCAGTTTATCCCCATTATTGAGCGCAAGCCGGATGATGAGGCGGGTCGCCTCGGTCTGCAGCTCGCGCTGCCCCCCGATCTGGCTGCCGACGACACGGATGACCGCGTGATGCCCTGGACGGTTCAGCCGGAACAGTACGGAGACTTTTTAATCACCATTTTCGATGAATGGGTGCGCCGGGATGTCGGGTCGGTTTTTGTCCAGATATTCGACGTCATGCTCAATGCATGGATGGGCATGCCGCCGCCGCTGTGTGTCTTTGCGGAAAAATGCGGTGATGCCATGATCATTGAGCATAACGGCGATTTGTACAGCTGTGATCATTTCGTTTATCCGGAGTATCGGCTTGGAAACATTCTCGAAACACCGATGCCTGATTTGGCCGGTTCGGAACAACAGAAACAATTCGGAAGCGACAAGCTCGATAAACTCCCGGCCTGCTGCCGCAACTGTGATGTCTTTTTTGCCTGTCACGGCGAATGCCCCAAGCACCGCTTTCTCAAAACACCGGACGGGGAGCCGGGACTGAACTGGCTTTGCGCGGGGTATAAAAAGTTCATGCACCACATCGACCCGTACATGCGCACAATGACTCAGCTCCTGCGTGACAACCGCCCCTGCGCCGACATTATGGGGATGATTCCGCCCAAATAAAAAACCGCGGGCAGGCTGCCCGCGGTTTGATCGCCTGATGAACGACCGGTTCTATTCGGCCTCGGCAGTCTGATCGCCGGCATCGAGATCCGGCTTGAGATACTCCACATCCGCATCGGCTTTGAGCTCTTCGATATAATCCATCAGAGCCTCCTGCTTGTTGCGGTTGGTAATGTACTGCTGAAGCTGATCTTTCACCTCAGCCAGCGAACGAATTCCGGCCTCCTGATGATCGGTTACTTTGATGATGTGATAGCCGAATTCCGTTTCAACGATCTGACTGAGCTTCCCGGGTTCCATGCTGAAGGCCACCTCTTCAAATTCGGGAACCATCTGCCCGCGGGTGAAGGTGCCCAGCGCACCGCCTTCGGCTGAACTCGGGCAGTCGGAATGCTCGGCAGCCAGCTCTTCGAAAGAGGCCCCGGTGGCCAGTTTCTGCTGAATGGCTTCGAGTTCCGCGCGTTTTTCCGCCTTGGTTTCCGGCGTGTCCTCGGGATCAAAGGAAATCAGGATATGACTGGCACTGACTGTTTCAGGAATCTGGAAGGAGTCGGTGTTTTCTTCATAAAACGCGGCGACTTCAGCGGCTGTGGCTTCGGGCGCATCGGCGGTTTTTTCCTCGACCAGTTTGCGCACCAGCATCTGCTCGCGCATGTTTTCTTTCCATTCGCCGAGGTCCACCTCATTTTCGGCCAGCATGTCTTCGAGGGTGCGGTCCTCGGGAAGATTTTTCCGAACCTCTTCAATTTCCGCCTCCAATTCTTCATCGGCGACGACCAGTCCGGATGTCTCGGCAGCTTTTGTCAGCAGCACGTTGGCCACCATGGTGTCGGATACGTTTTGATACATCTGGCCGGCCATCTGCTGAAGCTGCTGCGGGGGCACCTGACGGCTCATCTGCATCATGGACATCTGCACGCCCTGCATGATATCGCCGTGGGTAATTTCTTCCCCTTCCACCTCAATCACGACATCATCGGCTTCACGGGCCAGCGGATTGGGCTTCACGGGCTCTTCAAACAAGTCCGGTGCAGCCTGCGACAAATCAATATCGTCCGGTTCATCTGCGGCCGGTTCAGGTGCTTCCTGCTTGCATCCGGCGGTCATCAGAACCAGCAGCGCAGGCAGAAAAATAAAAAAAGCGGTTTTCCGGTTTTTAATCCATTGAAACATTTGAGCGTCCTCCTTAAACACAGGTTTTTGTTTTTCCTGCGCAACCTGAAATTTTTGCGTGCAGGAACAGACATCCTCATCTTTAATGGGTGCGATGTCAAATACTTCACCCATTCAATTGTCTGCCCTGTCTGAGACCGGCCCGGGAGCCGACTGTTCATTTACATGCCGAAAATGCGGGACCTGCTGCCGCTGGACCGGGCACGTGCTGCTGAGCGAAGCCGACATTGCGCGACTGGCCGCGGCCGCCGGTCTCTGCGATGAAGAGTTTATCAACCGGTTTACCGTTCTGGCCGCCAACCGGCGGCAGCTGAGTCTGGCCGACCGCCCGGACGGGGCCTGTATTCTGCTGGCGGGCAGCCGCTGCAGCCTGTATGAGGCCCGGCCGGATCAATGCCGGGACTTCCCCGACGGCTGGCGTGTGCAAAGCGGCTGTCCGGCACTGGATACGTCCCGGACCGGGAAACGCGGTTTAAGCGTTGAACCGGCCCCCTGTTTTCCGGATAATCCGCGCCGTAACTGAACAAAAGGAGACCCCCGCATGCCCGCCATTGACATCAACGAAATTTTTAAAACCCTGCCGCACCGATACCCTTTGCTGCTGGTCGACCGCATTCTCGAATGCGACGACAAACAGCGGATCGTCGGTCTCAAAAATCTCACGATCAACGAAGCCTTTTTTCAGGGACATTTTCCCGGACAGCCGGTCATGCCCGGGGTCCTGCAGATGGAAGCCATGGCGCAGGTTGCCGGGATTCTGCTGAACCGGCTTTTCGGCGGCGAAGGCAAGGTGTCCTATTTCGCGGCCATCGACAACGCCCGCTTCCGCCGCCCCGTGGTTCCCGGCGACCAGCTCCGCATGGAGATTGAAATTGTCAAAGCCAAACCGCGTCTCTCCAAAGTGCACGCCAAAGCCTTTGTGGGCGACCAGCTCGCATCGGAAGCCGATCTCATGTTCAGTTCAGCCGGATAAATTTTATGAGCAGCATTCACCCTACCGCAATTGTAGAAGGCGGCGCCGAGCTCGGCGCCGATGTCACACTCGGTCCATACAGCATCGTCGGAGCCCATGTAAAAATCGGCGACGGAACGGAACTGATGGCCCACGCCGTTGTAGACGGCAACACACACCTCGGGCGGCAATGCACGGTCCATCCCTTTGCCCGCATCGGCGGAAAAACACAGGATCTTAAATTTCAGGGCGGCCGGCCGGGCGTGCGGGTCGGCGATCGAACGGTTATGCGCGAGTGTGTCACCATTAACGCCGGCACTCATGACGGAGAGCTGACCGAGGTCGGCTCCGACTGTCTGCTGATGGCCTACAGTCATGTAGCCCATGCCTGCAAAATCGGCAACGGTGTGATCATTGCCAACGGGACTCAGCTTGCGGGGGATGTCCTCATTGAAGACGGGGCCATCCTCGAAGGGCTGTGCGGCGTGGTACAGTTCCGCCGGATCGGCAGGATGGCCTTTCTCGGCGCCTACACCAAAGCGGTTAAAGACATCCCTCCTTTCATGATAGCCGACGGTCTGAACGGCTCCGTGCGGGGGTTCAATAAAATCGGCATGGAACGGCGCGGGCTGTCCGAAGAAGCCCGCAATGCTGTAAAAGACGCCTACCGGCTGCTTTACCGCCGCAAGCTGCCCACCGCCGATGCGTTGAAGAAAATCGAAACCGAACTGCCCGATGTACCCGAAATCCGGCATCTGACCGGCTTTATTCGCGAATCCAAAGTCGGCATTGCCCGCTGATCTCATGAACACCGGCCCGTTAAACGACCTGCTGCAGCGAACCGACCTGTTTTCTCCGGAACAGATCGATGAACTGCCCGGCGCCGTGCGCACGTCCGGCGAGGCGTTTACCGCCACGGTGGTTGAAAAAACCGGCGTACGCGAAGAGGTGTTTCTTGAAAAACTGGCCGCTGTCATGGACCTGCCTTTTCTGCGGCTTGCCAAGATGGAACTCGATGAAGATCTGCTCGCCCGGGTACCGCCCAAGGCCGCATTTCAATACACCATCATGCCCGTCGAAGCCGACAACGGCACCCTCCGGATTGCCACGGCCGATCCGCTTCAGCCCGGCCTGATTGACGCGATGCGGCTCGTCACCGGCGGTCGCGTGCGTCTCGCCCTCAGCCCGTCGGCGGACATCGAGGCGGCCGCAAAACGCCTGTACGGCGTCGGGGCGGAAACGCTCGACCGCATGATGCAGGATGATGACCGCATCGACCTCGACGAAGACAATCTGTTCAAACAGGATCTCAGCGAGCTCGACCAGGAGGCCTCGGTCGTTAAATTCGTCAATCAGATCATCTGGGAGGCTCATCAAAACCGCGCAACGGACATTCATATTGAGCCGATGGAAGTGGACCTGCGCATCCGATACCGCATTGACGGGGTACTCCACCAGACCCCCGTTCCGCCGGCCCTGAAACGGTTTCAATCCTCCATTATTTCCCGCATCAAGGTCATGGCGAATATGGACATTGCCGAGAAACGGCTCCCGCAGGACGGTCGCATCAGCCTGCGTATTCAGGGCGAAGAAATTGACGTGCGTGTCTCCACGATGCCGACAGTGTACGGGGAAAGTGTCAGTCTTCGCCTGCTGCTGCGCGGAAGCGGTATGATCGGCATGGATGAACTCGGCCTCTACGCGGATGATGAAGCACTGCTCAAACGGATGATTACGCGGCCCCACGGCATTCTGCTCTGTACCGGTCCGACCGGATCGGGTAAATCCACCTCTCTCTACGCATGGCTGCACACCATCAACTCGGTCGACAAACGGATCATGTCCGCCGAAGATCCGATTGAATACGAAATGGCCGGCGTCAATCAGGTGCAGATGAAACCTGAGATCGGACTGACTTTTGCCCACACACTGCGCACGTTTCTGCGTCAGGATCCGGATGTGATTATGGTCGGGGAAATTCGCGACCGGGAAACCGCGGAGATTTCGATTCGTGCGGCGCTCACCGGCCACCTGGTCTTCAGTACGCTGCACACCAATGACAGTGCCGCCAGTATCAACCGGCTTCTCGACATGGGCATCGAGCCCTTTCTGGTTGCCTCGTCAGTCGAAGGGATTGTGGCCCAGCGGCTGGTGCGCCGGCTCTGCCCCGCCTGCCGCCAGCCGGTTTCGATGGATGACGCTCAGCTCCAACGGCTCCGCGCCGAAGGATTTCCCGTTGAGAAGCTCGACACCCGGTCTCTTTATGAAGCCGGCGGCTGCGATGAATGCCGTGGATCCGGCTTTAAAGGCCGCACCGGTATTTATGAAATTCTGACTGTGGACGATCACATCCGGCCGCTGATCATCAACCGCGCCGCGGCGGATGACATCAAAAATGCCGCGCGCCGGCGCGGGCTGAAAACTCTGCGTGAGGACGGCTGGCAGAAAGTGCTCGACGGCACAACGACCGTTGAGGAAATTCTGCGCGTCACCGAAGAAAGCGAAGCCGACGACGCATAGAAAACGGAACCCCCGGCCGGAGGTTCCGTTTCGGTTGCGCACTCCTCGTTACAAACAGCGGATTGCGAACGCTTCGTCTGCGGCACAGCCTACCAGTTTTCGCCGAGCAGTTCAAAGTGTGCCTGTGCATGGGCGCAGGCCGGGCATTTTTTCAGTGCCTTTTTACCTTTGTGCAGGTATCCGCAGTTGCGGCAGCGCCAAACCACTTCCTCGTCGCGTTCAAACACCCTGCCGGCCTCAATATTGGCGGCGAGCTCTTTATAGCGTTTGTCGTGCTGCTTTTCCGCCACGGCAATCGCCGTAAACACAGAGGCGATTTCGGTGAACCCCTCCTCCATCGCAATATTGGCAAACCCGGGATACATCTCGGTCCATTCGTGCTCCTCCCCGGCAGCGGCCGCCAGCAGGTTGTCTTTGGTTTCGCCGACCGGGCCGGCCGGAAAAGCGCTCGCCGGAATCTCGATTTCCCCGCCGGCCATCAGTTTAAACAGCCGTTTGGCATGCTCTTTCTCCTGGTCCGCGGTTTCCGAGAACACATCGGATATCTGGACATAGCCCTCTTTTTTGGCCTTACTTGCATAATAGGTATAGCGGTTGCGCGCCTGCGATTCGCCGGCAAACGCCGCCATCAGATTCTTTTCAGTCTGGCTTCCTTTTAACTCCATCCGATCCTCCGGTTTTAATAGTTCATACACAGAGCACCATTATGATGGGAACCGGCGAAAATTCAAAACCGGAACCATCATCCGCTTTTTTTATACAAAATCCCAGGAGCACAGAGCCGTACCGATTCGCCGGACCCAACCGTTCCTGCGTTGCATCTGCCCGCCGGTATGTTAAAAAGGACAGCCGCACAGCAAAAAAAGAAAGGTCCTCCATGCAAATACAAAACATCATTCAGTTCATCGAAGCCAATGCCGCTCTGGTTCTACTCTGGTTTCTGCTCTTCCAGGTGATTCTGGTCCTCTGCATTCTCTGGCTGGCCCAGCGGATCCGCCGCGTCCCCACCAATAAAGCCCTCGCGATCGTTGAAGAAAACAAACAGACCGTTCACGGGGTACGCGCCAAAGTGGACAGTCTGGACAGCTACCTGCGCGAAGAATTTACCCGTGATTTCGGCGGGGCCATGAAATCCTTCGACGACACTGTCACCGCCATTCTGCACCAAATGAAAGATGAACTGGTGCAGGGCGTCAGCCGGATCGAAAACATCCAGACCGCTGTCGACAAACGGCGAACGTTTGAAAAGCGGATTGAAGAAGGCGGCGCGAACGTCCGCAGTCTGATCGACGCGCCCGAGGAAACCCTCATCAGCAGCGACCCGCCGGCGGATTCCGACGAAGCCGCTGATACGGATACTGAAAAAAAATAATCCGCCGGGCGGTGACCGGTGATGTGATCCGGGGTTACTGCGCAGCCTGATCCGTCCGATACACAATACAAACCGTTTGCAGGCCGTGCTTGACCCGCAAAAACGCCTTTGGCTTAATACGCGATCTTCAACAGCCAATGTAGCTCAGCTGGTAGAGCAGCTCACTCGTAATGAGCAGGTCGTCGGTTCGAATCCGACCATTGGCTCCACTTTTTCCGCCCGGCGTCCTCCTTCGTTCACTGCGGAGAACAGGCCGGGCGGCGGGTCCTGTCAAATCAACGCGACAATTGTTCAGACCGGGCTTTTGCCGCTTTCAGCGCTTTAATAATGGAGCCCTTCACATTCCCGTCGTTCAGCGTATGAATCGCCGCCTCGGTGGTGCCGCCTTTGGAGGTGACTCTGGCGCGCAGCACATCGGCATCCTCTCCGGTATCAGCCATCAGCCGGGCGGCCCCTTCCACGGTTTTCAGCGCCAGGCGGCGGGCGGTTGTTTTGTCCAGCCCCATGTCTTCGGCTGCAGCCAGCATTCCTTCGAGCAGATAAAAGACATAGGCCGGTCCGGAGCCCGAAAGTGCAGTCACCGCATCCATATCCTTTTCATCAACCCGCACCGTCAACCCGACACAATCCAGAATGGCTTCGGTCACTTCGAGGTCGGCTTCATCCGCAAGCGAACCCGCCGCGATGGCAGACGCGCCGTGCCCGACGAGCGCAGGTGTGTTGGGCATCACGCGCACCACGCGACGGGCTCCGCCGAGTTCGTTTTCAATCTGTGCGGTCGGAATGCCCGCAGCGATACTGATGACCAGTGTTTCGGAATTCAGATTCGGTGAAATTTCCTTCAGCACATCGCTCAGGACCTGCGGCTTGACAGCCAGCACAACGATTTCCGCATTCTGAACCGCCTCATTGGTTTGCGAGGTCTGGACGCCGTACTCTTTTTCGAGACCGGCCAGACGTTCCGGACGAATATCTGTCATCACAAGTTTCTGCGCAGCGCAGAAACTGCCGGCAATCATGCCGCTGACAATCGCCTCGGCCATATTGCCCGCGCCGACAAAAACCACTTTGGATTCCATAATGCTCATGCAACCCTCCTTGAAATCTGGATTCATATTTACATTGCCAACGAATCCCACGAATTGACACGAATAGATGCAGCCCTTTGATTAGTTAAAATTCGTGTGATTCGTGGCTTAGACATCCCTTTTTCCAAAAATATCCGACCCGATTCGAACGAAAGTACTCCCCTCCTCAATGGCTACATGGAAATCGTGCGACATGCCCATGGACAGCTCCGGCAGCGGCGTGCCGGTCTGTTCCTGCAGGCGCTCGCGCAGTTTCCAAAGGTTGGAAAAATGCACGCGCGCCTTTTCCGGATCGGGCGTGAACGGCGGAATGGCCATCAGCCCGTGCACCTCAACCTGCGAGCAGGCGTTGGCCGCTTCAATCAGCGCGGCGGCGTCATCGGGCGGGCAGCCGGACTTGGATGCCTCGCCGGAAACATTCACCTGAATGAGCACCGGCAGCGGCACGGCGGTATATCCATCCAGTGCGCGCAGCAGCTTTTCTGAATCGACCGAGTGAATCATCCGGAACAGGCCGGAGGCCGCAATTTTTGCCTTGTTGCTTTGCAGGTGCCCGATCAGATGCCAGTGCAGGTTCGGCGGACACAGCGGGATCTTGGCCTGCGCCTCCTGCACACGGTTTTCGCCGAAAACAATCTGTCCGGCTTCGGCCGCCTCCATGACCGCCTCGGCCGGTTTCTTTTTGGAAACCGCAACCAATTTGACGTCGGCGCGATCGCGCCCGGCCTTTTCGCAGGCCGCGCAGATACGGGCTTCGACGGTTTTGAGATTTTCTTTTACACTCATCGTCCGTTTCTTCTGTACCGCGACATGCCTGCCGCTCACACTACACCTTGGCAATCACTTGAATCACCAGCATTTCGAGGATCAATTCTCCGGGAACACCGCTGGAGACGAGCTGTTCGTGCGTCTTAAGCAGACGTTTCTGACAACGGCGCAATTCAACGGCGCTGTAGTTTTTGGCCTGCTGCAGCAGTTTGCCCGCCCGGAACGGGTGCGTTTTGCGCGGGTCAGCCGGAAGCTGACTGAACAGCTTGTCCATTTCCGGGTCGCTGCTCCACTGCGCATTGTGCCCGCGAAGCTGGATCCAGCCCTGATCGAAATAGGCGCGGTACTGAATCAGATTCTGATAGAGATTTTCGATGGCGAACAGGATGCCGACCGGCGCTTCGCCCTGAAAAATCAACTGGCGCAAAATTCTGAGCGCTTCGTCGAGGCGCCGCTCGCCGAGCGCATCGGTGAAATCCCACGCGATGGCCTCCGCGGCGGACGAGGTGATGGCCTTCACATCGTCCACATCGATTTCCCTGCGGTCACCGATGTAGAGAATCAGCTTTTCGGCTTCCATCACGAGCTGACGGGTATCCGTGCCGACTTTTTCAAGAAACAGGTCGAGCGCGGCCGGCCCGATGCGGCATTGTGATTTTTTAAAAAGCGCCTGCGCCCGCTCGCGAATCAGCGGCTTTTTTTTGTAGTCCTGCTCCGGCAGGTCATAGGCTTCCACCTCTCCGCCGGCCGCACAGGCTTTATAAAAGGCGGAGCGCTTATCGACACCGGGCGCGGAAATCACCAAATGATGCCCCTCCGGCAGGCCGTTTTTGATATCCCCGCCCAGTTGTGCCAGCAAGTCCTTAATGTCCTTGTTTTTTGAAAGGACTTTGTCTTTAAAAATCGAGACATCCCGCAGCCAGACCGTCTTCTGCCCGCCGAACAGCCCGACCGTGCGCAGTGCGCCGATGCAGGTTTTCAACGCGGTGATGGCCTCGTCTGTCGTTTTCACCTCGCCATGGACCGTTTCGAGACCCAGCGTGCGGTCGGCTTCCGGACAGAATGTATTGACGGCCTTGCGTGCGTGGCGGCTCACCAGATATTCGTCGGTTCCATGAATCAGTTTTACGGCCACAGAAAAAATCCTTTTGCGGTTTTGATTTAGCTGCGCAGTTTAACCATACTTCCCCCTCATGAGCAACACGAAGGGAAATGGAAGTTTGGATTGCCGGATAAACGGATTACTGATTTTTATTTATCCCGCCCATTCCTCCATCCCTCCGTCAATCCATTCATCCGGGGCTGTTTGATGAACCGACCTCTGTGGGCACCATGGCGAATTGAATACATCCGCAGCGAAAAGCCGGACAACTGTTTTCTCTGCGCAATGTTCGCCGCGAATGCCGACCGCGACAACCTGCTGCTGTTCCGCGGAAAAACCTGTGCCGTCGTAATGAACCGCTATCCCTACAGCGGCGGTCACCTGATGGTCGCGCCCTTCCGGCATACCGCCGATTTCGCCGACCTGAGCAGAGACGAAGCGCTGGAGCTGCATGCGCTCACCGTTCGGTCCGTGGCTGTGCTGCGTGAAACCATGAACCCGGAAGGTTTTAACATCGGCATCAACCTCGGCGCCCCGGCCGGCGCGGGCCTCAAAGACCATCTGCATCAGCACATTGTTCCCCGCTGGACCGGCGATACCAATTTCATGCCCGTACTCGGCGGACCGCGCGTCATGCCCGAAGCCCTGCTCGACACCTACGATCTTCTGTACAAACCGTTCCACCCGTAACCGGAGACCGCCATGCCTCGCAATATCCCCGTCATCACCCTCGAAGCCGAAACACTGGCCGAGGGATACGAAGCCGCGCTGATCGAACTCTACCGGAACGGCACACGCTTCCGTACACAATACGATAAACCCGGCGACCCGCTCAGCCTCGACTGCACTCTGAATCTGACCGTCCTCGACCCGATGAAAGATCCGATGATCCACAAAGCCTTCCCCGGCGGTATCGCCGACCTGCGCGAATACGTTATGGAACTCAAGGGCTTCAAGGATCACTGGGTCAAAAACATCAACGATCCTGAAGACACCCGCTGGGAATACACCTATCACGGCCGCCTGGCCAACTACGGCGTGTGGAACGAGCTTCTTGACGGAAAAACGACTGAAACCGGCCCGTTTAAGGTGCGCCAGATCGACCGCCTCATCGAAAAACTGGCCGAACAGCCCTTCACCCGCCAGGCGCAGGCCATCACCTGGATGCCCAACCTCGACCTCGACTGCTATGACCCGCCCTGCCTCCAGTCCGTCTGGTACCGCATCCTCGAAGATGAAGACGGCATCGGCTGGCTCAACACCAATATCCGTTTCCGCAGCAACGATGCCTGGGGCGCCAATTTCATGAACATGTTCGGCTTCATCCTGTTCAGCAAAGAGGTCATCGCCGACGCCGTCGCCGCCAAAACCGGACAACCCGTCCGCCTCGGACGCCTCAACTGGCAGGCCGACAGCTACCACATCTACGGCAAAGACATTCAGGACGCCAAAGAACGCCTGTTCGACCGGCTCAAAACCACTGCGTTCGAAGACCGTGTGTACGAGTTCGGCGATGAAATGATCCGCGAAATGTACGACGAAGCCGAGCAGGACGTTATCGAAAAAATTGCAGCGTACGACGCCGACCATCCCCGGGACTGACACCCAAAAACCGTCCGGCCTGTGTACCATGCCGGCGAATCGCGTTTACTGTGTCACATCGCCGGCCCAGACGGGCAGCAGCTCTCCGCTGTCGAGACGCAGCAGCAGTTCGCCGGCGGGACCGAATCCCTCCAGCCGGCCGGTTCGTTCGGTGCCGCCGTCGCGCACCGTGACGGGTTTTCCAGGGGTTGGAACGATTGCCTCCCATTTGTCCCGGATCCCGGAAAACCCGCCCTGCTTCCAGCGCTCCAGCATCCCGCCGAGCCGGGCGAGCAGATTGCCGAGCAGGCAGTCGATGTCGCGCCGTTCGCCTGTTTCCATCCGCACAGAGGTCGCGGGCTGGTCGATGTGCTCGGCCGTCTGCATATTGACATTGAGACCGATGCCGATAATGACACCGCCGGGCACGCCCTCCGAAAGAATCCCGCAGATTTTTCTGCCGTTCACCAGCACATCATTGGGCCACTTCAGAACGGCCGGAATCTGCTCCGCCTGAAGCAGCTCGGCGACCGCGACGGCAGCGGCCATCGCCGCGGCGGGCAGTGTGCGGGGCTCAAAAGCACCTCGCACAAGAACAGAAAACGTGAGGTTTTCTCCGGTCCCGGAAAGCCACCGGCGGCCCCGACGGCCCCGGCCGGCGCTCTGCTTCTGTGCAACGATCACCGTGCCGGACCGCAGCGCCGGCTCCCGCCCGAGCCGCTCTTTCAGCCGTGTGTTGGTGGACGGCAGACAGGCATGCCGCTGAATATAAAACTCCATACAGCTCCGCATTTAAATTTTAACGCATTTTCCACTGGAACAGGCCGGCCCATTCACGTACAAAGCAGACTATTTTATTCACTTTCCGCTGCAAAGGAAGAACTATGGAACAGGGTTTTGTACTGCTCGTCGTCGGCATGGCCACCGTCTTTTCATTTCTCGTGCTGATGGTCCTCGCCATGACCCTTGCCGCGGCCTTCTTCAGAAAATTTGCACACCTCTTCCCAGAAGAGCCCGCCGCCGAACCGTCCGCAACGGATCCGTCGGCCGTGATCGCCGCCGCCCTCGCCGCCATCCGCGCCAAACGAGGCTGATTATTTAAACCGCAATGAAGGAGACATAACCGTGGCTAAAAAAACCATTCACATCATGAACACCGCGTTCCGGGACGGCTTCCAGTCCGTCTACGGTGCACGCGTCCTCACGGAAGACTTCCTGCCGGCCGTCAAAGCCTGTGTGGAAGCCGGACAGACTCATTTCGAAGCAGGCGGCGGAGCACGCTTTCAGGCCCCGTTCTTTTACTGCAACGAATCCGCCTTCGACATGATGGACAAATTCCGCGAAGCCGCCGGTCCGGATGCCGACCTCCAGACCCTCGGCCGCGGCATCAATGTGGTGGGACTCGAAAGCCAGTCGCGCGATGTAATTGATCTGCACGCCAAAATGTTCGCCAAACACGGCATTACCACCATCCGGAACTTCGACGCCCTCAACGACGTCAACAACCTGATCGACTCCGGCAAATCCATCAAGGCCCACGGGCTCAAGCACGAAGTCGTCGTCACCATGATGGAACTGCCCCCCGGCTGCGAAGGTGCCCACACGGTGGAGTTTTATCAAAACGTGCTGCAGGGTATTCTCGATGCGGAAATCCCCTTCGACAGTGTCTGTTTCAAAGACGCCTCCGGCACCTCCGTTCCGAAAAAGGTCTATGAGACCATTCAGATGGCCCGCAAAATGCTCCCCTCTGAAACCAAGCTGGTGTTCCACTCCCACGAAACCGCCGGCGTCGGAACCGTCGGCTACATTGCCGCCATCAAAGCGGGCGCCGATCAGGTCGACTGCTCCATGGCGCCGGCCTCCGGCGGAACCTGCCAGCCCGACGTCGCCACGCTCTGGCACGCCCTGCGCGGCGAAGACTACGAGCTCGACATCGACATCGACAAAATGATGCACGCCGACACCATCTTCAAGGAATGTATGGCCGACTACTTCGTGCCGCCGGAAGCCAAATCCGTCGAACCCATGATCCCGTGGTCACCCATGCCCGGCGGCGCACTGACCGCCAACACCCAGATGCTGCGCGACAACGGCATCATGGATAAATACGAAGACTGCATCCGGGCCATGGGTGAAGTGGTCCGCCGCGGCGGCTTCGGCACCTCCGTCACCCCGGTCTCCCAGTTCTACTTCCAGCAGGCCTTTAACAACGTCATGTTCGGCCCGTGGGAAAAAATCGCCGACGGCTACGGAAAAATGGTGCTGGGCTACTTTGGGAAAACCCCGAAGAAACCCGATCCCGAAATCGTCAAGCTCGCCTCCGAACAGCTCGGGATCGAGCCGACCGAAAAAAATCCGGTGGATCTCAACGATGCCGACCCGAACAAAGGCGTCGACCACGCCCGGAATATGCTCAAGGAAAACGGGATCGAAGAAACCGAAGAAAATATTTTCATCGCCGCGGCCTGCAAACAGAAAGGCATCGACTTCCTGCTCGGCAAAACCGAAGTCAACGGCGTGCGTAAAAAATCGCTGATGAAAAAAGAGGCGGCCCCGGCACCGGGCGGCGACGGCGCCTACACCGTCACCGTGAACGGCAAACCGTTTGCCGTGGAGATCAACGGCGATCAGGCCACCGTCAACGGCAAAGACTACCGCATTGATGTGGCCGACGGCCAGGCCGCCGCGTCCGACAGCAAGGTCGCTCATGAGTCGGCGGATTCCACGGTCGTCAAAGCCCAGATGCCCGGCAAAGTAATCAAAATCAGCACCGCCGCGGGCGAACATGTCAATGAAGGCGACGTGCTGATGATTATGGAGGCCATGAAAATGGAAGTCGAAATCAAAGCGCCGGTCAGCGGCACGGTTTCCTCTATCAGCGTCAAAGTCGGCGAGCAGGCCGGCGGCGGCCAGGAACTGGCCTCCATCAATTAAGGGAGACGGCACCTCATGTTTACACACAGCACAAAAGTTTTGAGTCTCATTGCACTGACCGCCCTGCTCGGCACGGCGGCCGTTGCCGCCGGGAGCGCCGAGGGAGCACTCCCGGCCTCACAAAAGAACATCTCCGTTGCCGAGGGATTTTCCAGACTTTGGAAAGAAACCGGCATCTACCGTTTCTTCAACCCCAAAACAGCCGAAGAACGGGCCGCTGAAAATCTCGCAGCGGCGGTGAAAACCGCCCAGGCAAAGATCAGCGCGGGTCACACCGATCAGGCCATGAGCATGATCGCTCTGGCCGAAGAACTGGGTGCGGATGCAGCGGTCATCACTGAACTGAACAGCGGGCTGGCAGATGAGCTGGCGCACGGTTCCGAGCGCCACAAAGGCCTGTTGCCGGAGGGTGCCGGACAGTTTGTAATGATCCTGGTCGGTCTCGGCCTGATTTATCTGGCCATTGCCAAAAAATTCGAGCCGCTGCTGCTGCTCCCGATCGGGTTCGGCTGCATTCTGACCAACATCCCGATGGCCGGAATTGCCGAAGCCGGCGTTCCGGGTCAGCCGGCCGGTTTTCTGTATTACTTCTATACGGTCGGCGTTCAGTCCGGCGTGTTCCCGCTGCTCATCTTTATGGGCGTCGGGGCCATGACCGACTTCGGCCCGCTGATCGCCAACCCGAAAACCGCCCTGCTCGGCGCGGCCGCACAGTTCGGCATTTTTCTGGCCCTGATGGGCGCGCTGGCGATGGGCGGACTGTTCACCCTGCAGGACGCGGCCGCCATCGGCATCATCGGCGGCGCCGACGGACCCACATCCATCTTCGGCGCCTCGCGCCTCGCGCCGAACCTGCTGGGTGCCATTGCGGTGGCCGCCTACTCCTATATGGCACTCGTTCCGGTCATTCAGCCGCCGATCATGAAACTGCTGACCACCCGGGAAGAGCGGCAGATTCAAATGAAACAGCTTCGTCACGTCTCCAAGACAGAGAAAATCATTTTTCCGCTGATGGTTTTTATCATCTGCCTGCTGCTGCTTCCCTCCGCCACCCCGCTGGTCGGAATGCTTATGTTCGGCAATCTGATGAAAGAGTCCTGTGTCGTGGATCGTTTATCCGACACGGCCCAGAACGCGCTGATCAACATCGTGACCATCATGCTCGGGCTGGCCGTCGGCTCGAAGCTGGCCGCGGATAAATTCCTGAACGTGCAGACCGTCGGAATCCTGGTTCTCGGTCTGGTGGCCTTTATGATCGGCACCGCCGCCGGCGTACTGCTCGCCAAGCTGATGAACAAACTGAGCAAAGACAAAATCAACCCGCTGATCGGTTCGGCCGGCGTATCGGCGGTTCCGATGGCTGCACGCGTGTCCAATAAAGTGGGGCTGGATGCCAACCCGCAGAACTTCCTGCTGATGCACGCCATGGGTCCGAACGTCGCGGGCGTGATCGGCTCGGCCGTTGCCGCCGGCGTATTGCTCGCCCTCTGCGGAAGCTGAACATCCCGCGCTGCGCTGAACCCTCTGCGCGCGGCGGCTGTGCAAGCCGCCGCGCACATCGGGTGCGGTTGTCGCACAGCCCGGCGGGCTAACCGAAGTATTTGATCAGGCTAAAGCCTCTGCACGGCGGCCTTGATTTTTTCGGCCGTGCCGCCTTTGACGATCCATGCCAGCGCCCCAAGGCCTTCGGCGGGGCAGGCGGATTTTGATGCGGGGTGCGGGGTGCGGATAACCCCTGCGGTGGAGTAATCGAAAAATTCATCGGAGAGCGTGCCTTTGACGCGATAGATATCGTCCGCGTGTTCGAGAACCAATTTTTCGAGCGTTTCTCCATCAAACGACTGTTCGGTGATGAACGTTTCGTAGTTCGGGTCGCGGCATTTGGCATACTCGCCCTGCAACCCGCGGGGAGAATGCTGACCAAACAAATCCACGGATACATCACACTGCACGGTTTGAATTCGATCAGCGGCCGGATTGATCTGCTGAATGGCTGCTTCAGCCTCCGCGGTTTTTTCGGACGGGTTGCAGTCGGTTTTGTTGATCAGCACCACATCGGCGGCTTCGATCTGCGCGATAATGTTCGGCAGGGTATGGCGCAGTTTTAAGAAGCTGTTGGGGTCAATCACACTGATGATGGTGGCCAGCCGGAACTGCTCGTCGAGTTTCGTCTCAACCAGCATTTCTTCGATAACCTTCGGGTTGGCCATGCCGCTGGCCTCGATAACCACGCCGTCAAACCCGCCACTTTCTTCGGCAATTTTCTTAAGCTGTCCGATAAATTCGGTGACGAGGCACTTGCAGAAGATACTTCCGCCGGGAATCGACACCACATCCGGGTTTTCGGCCGAGACGATGGCTCCGTCGACATCGTGTGCGGAGAATTCGTTGATGAGGTAAACAAGCTTCCGGTCACGGTTGCGTGCCACAATCTTCTTGAGAAAAGTCGTCTTTCCGGTTCCCAGAAATCCGGTGACTAAACAAATCGGCAGCATCTCAGACCTCCTTTAAAAACGGTTTCAGAACGATTTCATACCAGTCGCTCCGCATGCAATTCTCCAAAGCAAAGGATTCGCCCATATTGGAAATTGTTTCTTCGGGGAGCTTTGCGAGCTGGCGCATCTCCCAGGACAAGGCCATGCGGCGCATGCCCCGCAAGGCATCGTTATAGCCTGCATCAAAAACAAGCCGGGAATCCTCCCTTTTTTCAAAATGGTCAACCAACTCAGCCAAAACCGGCTTCAATTGCTCGTATCCGGCATCAACATGTGGACGGATCTGATCAATAAACTTACGCCAAGGCGTTGACTCTTTCGGGGTATACATTCCCATAAGCCCAACATCCTTCCAGGGCCAGAGCGTCCAGTGAAAAACCCACTCTTCCGCAACGGTCAGTTGCGCACAAACCAGCGCGTTCTGTAAAGCCTGCGGACGATCGCTGAAAAAGCCGAACTCGCCGAGAAGCATGGGGCGGTTGACCTCCTGAGCAAAATCCCGTTCCGTTTGCATCAGCTCGCGCATAGCCTCCACGCCCAGAGTTCCGCTGTCGGCAGCCGAAGCCGCCTCTTCTTCCGGGATGGCCAGTCCGGGAATGCTCTCAGCCTGAAACATCGGGTAAAAATGAAATGAACACATGGTGTTTGGATCTGCAAACAGATCCGGATTAAGCGTACGGATACCTCCGCTCTGGCGAACATTTCCTTCGATGACCAGAATATGTTTTTCATCAATCGCACGAATAGCAGCTATAAGTCGCCGATAGAACGAATTAAGTTGCGGCTTGCGATCCGGCCACGGGTCATGAAGCTGGTCGGTAATCGGCTCATTAAGCAAATCGTAGCCCATCACGACAGCTTCATCTTTATATTTCCGTGCGATGGCTTCCCACAGCGCGACGGTTCGATCCTGGAAATCGCGATGGAACCACAATCCGGGATAACCGTGCGCATGATTCGCTGGCGGCGTGGCGTTCTGACCGCCGGGCGCAGCATGCAGGTCGAGCAACACATACAGGCCGTGCGTCCGGCACCAATCAATCATTCGGTCCAGATATTGGAATCCCGGCCCCTCATAGCTGCCGGGATACAGATCGTTTTCAAAAAGCTGATAGCTAAACGGAATGCGCACCAGATTGAACCCCAGCTTTTTGACTTCCATGACGTCCTGCTCGGTAATAAACCGGTCGCGGTAGGTCTGCATAAACACACGCCCCAGCTCTTCGCCAAGCACCCGCTGAGCCATCAGCCCGACCTGATAGTCACATCCGGAGAGCCCGATCATGAAATCTTCAATGTTCAGCCAGGATCCGAAGTTGACTCCGCGCAGGCGAACCGGTTGGTCACCGCTCAATACCTGTTTTCCGTCTACCTGTAAAAACTCCATCTAAACCTCTCAGAGCAACGCGATTCATCGCCAGATAGTTTTCCAGGGGCATGTAGTCCGTAATGCTGTTGCCGGAACCGAGAGCATACCCGCCCTTCCCTGCGGTTTTTTCGAGCAAGGCACGGGCACGATCCTGAATCTCCTCCGGCGTTTTGCGGCAGAGATAGTCCATGTCGATCCCTCCGAGTATGGATATACGGTCGCCCCAGCGATCCAGCGCATCTTCAATCGGTGTGCCTCCGTCCTCGTAGGAATGCTTCGCGTCGTAGCCCAGCTCGATAATATCATCAAACACAACGTCCAGCTTCCCGCAGGAATGCAGAATGACCGGCGTATTGTGCTTATGGCATATATCCACCACTTTTTTGTGCCACGGGATAATGGTTTCCCGAAGCTGCGTCGGGGAAAGGATCGGCCCGCTCTTAAACCCCCAGTCATCGCTATGGATGAGCGCATTGACTTTGGGATGTGCCGCGCAAATATCGAAGTAGCGAACCATGCGTTCACCGATCATTTCCAGCGTCTCTTCCACCAGTTCCGGTTCGTCAACAAACATGAAACACAGCTCTTCAAAGCCGAAGAGCGCCGTGAGAACTTCGAGAATCCCGCCCGGACTGCGGATAATCATCCCCATTCCCTCCGGCAGATCGGCACGGTCGAGACGGGAATAATCGCAGTCCTCCGGATTCGTCCACGGCAGTGCATGCAGCGACTCCTGATCGGTCACCACACCGCCGTGCGCCATGCCGACCGAAGCCTGTTTGTCGTGACTCGGAACCGGAAACCCGAAATCGGATCCCGGGCCGCAACAGTAGTCGTACCCCAGATTGTGCTGAGCGGAAATCAGGTAATCGTTTAATCCAAAATCGCTCCAATCCTCCGGAATGTCCGGATCCGCCGCGGCTTTCAGATAATCGCCACAAACAGACATCTCGAACAATACCGGCCGATCCGGCACTTCGTGACGCAGCACTTTTTCGAGCTGGGTAAAATCGGGCTGTCGATCCGTCAGCTTCATGGTTCCCCCATACAATAAACACGCACATGGGCTGCCCGCCGGACAGGCCCGTTCTGCAGATTGACTACCCTTTTACCGCCTCTTCAATGGCCGCGACCAGGGTTTTCTGGTCGGGAATAATCGAAGCGAATTTGACGTCGCCGTTGATGCAGATGGTCGGCAGGTTTTTCACGCCGAGCTTCACCATCATGCCGATCCCTTCCCGCACCTTAATTTTGTGCTCATTGATATAACACTTCACATCGGTCGCGGCGGCGGCCTTTTCGACCGCCTCCATCATATACTGGCAAGGCGCACAGGAGGTGGAATCGAGTGTGATCACATCGAGAATCACCTCTTCGCTTGCGTGATAATCCGGCAACTCAACATCATCAAAGGAATCAGCATCTTTGGCTTTCAGCGACCTCGCCGCCTCACGGGCATATTCGTCGTGCACCATCTCAGCAACCGCCTGCAGGTTTTTCAGCGGCACGGCGTACGGCAGATCGCATCCGGGAGCGAGCACGAACCCTTTGTTCCCGCTCTTTTCCATGATGTCGAGCACTTCCATTTTGGCATCGTCCTCATCACCGAGCAACAGTACGGCCGTCAGCTTGATGTTGCCGCCGAAGGCTTTGTTTTCAGCCGCGCAGAGCTGGCGCAGGTTGGCCATATCAATCTGCTCGTCCACACAGATGCTGTCGGCGGTGGTTTTCACCATCACCTCCAGGTTGCGAGTCACATCGCCGCAGACAAAAATCGACGAAATCCCGCCCTGCTCGCGGATGTGGTCGTAGACTTTATTCATCGCAGGCGTCACAAACTCCTCAAAATGATCCGGTGAAATCTGACTGGTCATCGGATCCACCACGGCAATCACATCCGCGCCATGTTTGAGGTAAATATCCGCCGACTTCTTGCAGACTTCGGCGCAATAATCGATGACAGCGCCCACCTCTTCCGGTTCATCATACATATCGAGAAAGATGTCATTACCGAGCAGATGCAGAGCCAGCGTAAACGGACCGCAGATCAGCCCGTAGAGCGCGGTATCGTCACCAATCTCCTTTTTCAGGGTTTCCAACGCCTGGACAACGATTGGAAAACGCCCCTTGCTTTCGTCGATCTCCGGGAGATCTTCGATTTTCTTTCCGGAGGCCAGCGGATGGCTGGTCACAGCCGGCGGCACTTCATCCGCCCAGTGCAGGTCGCAACCAAGAATTTCCGCTTCAACCTGCAGGTCAAACATCACCGGCAGCCCATCCGGCCTATAGAGCTCATTGGCTTTTTTGATCCCTTCAACAATCAGCTCGGCCGACTGCAAATATTCGGTCGCGGTTTTTTCAATTAAAAATCCGCCGTGACACCCCACAAAGGGCACCCAGGCCGGACGGCTCGTTTCCTCGTTCCGCAACGCACTCAAAAGCAGTTCTTTTCCGTTCATCATTTTATTCCCTCCGTTAACTTCACAACCGAACAATCCATTAAAGGCGGACACTTTACGCCGAAACAAAAAATACGGATAGAACATCCCGGAATAAAAATAGTATGATCTTGCCGTTTAAATCCAAAAAACGTCCTTTTTATGACTGTTTTTATGACAATCATGCTTATTCCCATACTTGCTTAAGTATGGGAATAATGCCTGATAAGAAAACATGAGGCCCCCGCCTACTGCGGCTATACGGCGGCTTTTATGGCTGCAATGTGCGCCGGAGTCGTTCCGCAGCACCCGCCGATGATGTTGGCGCCTGCATCGACCAACGCGGGAACCTGCTCTGCCAGTTCCTCCGGACTTTCGGGAAAGACATCCACCCCATTCACATTTTTCGGCAACCCCGCATTGGCGTGTACCAGAATCGGGGTATGCGGCGCGGCGGCGCGAAGGGCTTTTACTATATCGATCATCCGCTCAATGCCGTTCCCGCAGTTGGTGCCGATCATGTCCGCCCCGGCCTCCAGAATTTCTTCTGCAAACTGCTCCGGCGAAACGCCCATCATCGTTTTGTAATCGCCGTTCACGGTTCGCTCAAACGTAAACGTACAAATCACCTCGCAGGCGGTATTTTCCTTCGCCGCCTTGACGGCCAGCGACGCTTCATCCAGAGCGCTCATCGTCTCGACGCAGATCGCATCCGCCCCGCCCTTTTCCAGCGCGACCGCCTGCTCCTTGAAGCCTTCGTAGAG